>NZ_JBIAWF010000003.1:0-467735 GCF_042895325.1 Streptomyces sp. NPDC001407 | reverse complement strand
TCGAACTCCACGACGCCCTCGTCTCCCTGGCCTGCGGCCTCATCTGCTGGAGACGCCTCAACAACCGCAAACCATGATCCTGTTACGAGCTCTTATGCTCCACCGCCGCCGGGCCCGCGACTACGAGACCCTGCCCGCCCGTTCCGAAGCCATGATCCACCTCGCCATGACCGACCTCATGGCCCGCCGCCTCACCGGCGAAGCCACCATCTCCTGGCGCGACCCCACAAAGGCATATCAACCACAGATTCCGGGATAAAACACCGGGAGAAAACGACCTCTTAACCCTCGATGGGACTGGTCGCGCTTCCGCGGAAGCGGCGAGGCGCGGGCCCGTCACTGCCGCTGTTCCCTGTTCACCCGGCTTCCCATGCTGGTCGTTGTTCGGGCGATTGCGCGCATCCGGAGCCCGCGGGGCTTCAGCATGGGGCCGCTGAAGACGGGGCGGACGCGCTGGTCGGGAAGGGGCTGCAGGTGCCAGCGGGCGGCGATGGTGGCCAGGGCGAGCGTGTTGGCGTTGGTGCCGAACCGGTCCCCGATGCACTTGCGGGGCCCGTCGCCGAAGGCGAGGAACGCTTCGCGCCGGGGTGGATGGGGGTGGCCGGGTGCCCATCGGTCGGGGTCGAAGCGGTCGGGGTCGGGATACAGGTCGGCCTGGCGATGGAGGAGATAGGGGCTGCAGCCGATGTGAGTCCCGGCGGGGACCAGGTATCGGCCCAGGCGGGTGTCGGCTGTGCACGTGCGGGTGAAAATCGCGAAGGGAGGCCACAGGCGCAAGGTCTCGGTCAGGACGCGGCCGGTCAGCTCCAGGCGGGGCAGGTCGGCATGAGTGGCCGGGCGGCCGTCGAGAACGCTGTCGACCTCGGCGTGCAGCCGTGTCTCGATCTCGGGGTGCTGTCCCAGATGGTGCAGCGCCCATGCCAGGACGGATCCGGACGTCTCCGACCCTCCGGCGAAGAAGTTGACGATCTGGTCGATGATCTCGGAATCGATCAGGCGCTCTTCGGCGGGCCCGAAGTCGGGGTCGCGAGCCGTCAGGAGCATCGACAGCAGATCACCGTGGTCGGTTCCGGCGGCCCGGCGTTCGGTGATGATGTGGTGGAGGACGCGGCGCAGGCGGGCCCGCGCCTCGTGGAAGCGGCGGTTGCCACGGGTGGGCAGCCGGTCCAGCAGAGGCGGCATCAGCAACCGTACGGACAGGCCACGGACAATGGTGTTGAGGGCGTCGAGGGCGTCAGCGAGATCATCAGGTGCCGCCGTGGTCGAGAACAGGGTGTCCATCGTGATCTGCGCCGAGAGCCCCTCCATGACGGCGAGCACATCGAGGATCTGGCCGTCCTTCCAGGATCCCGTGACCTCGGCGACCCGGGCGGTGGCGACCTGGGCATAGCCGGGGAGCCGCATGGGGTGGAAGGCGGGCTGGAGCAGACGCCGCTGACGGCGGTGCTCACTGTGCGCACAGATACCCAGACCGTTGCCGCCGAACTCCCGGCCCCGGTCGAAGACCGGTCCGCCCTTGTCGAAGGTCCGGCCGTCGCGCAGGACATGGCCGGCGAGGTCCAAGTCGCAGAGCACGAGCGCCTGTACCGGGCCGAGGTGGACCCGTACGAGGTCTCCTCGCTCGGGCAGGCGGGTGAGGGACCCGAAGGGGTCGCGGAGCAGCGGCACGAGGTGGCCCAGCAGCGGCAGCCCGCCGGCCGCTGTGGGGATCTGACTGGGGTTCTTCACTTGGGCTCCCGGTGGCTGGTCCTGTCGGCCGTCTCGTCAGGTGGTGCGGGTGAGTTCACGTCGGTTGAGGTGTCTGTGTGCGCATCACCAACGATCCGTACGTCTACGGAACTTGATCAAGCCCTGAGCGGCTGGACGGATCCTCGCAGAGTGCCTCTTCGCGGTCATGTCTCGTGTGTGATGCCGTTGATGTGGGGGTCGATGGTGTGGAGCACCAGATAGTTCGCCATCATGGTTTCGAGTTGGTGCATATACCGGGCGAGGTGATCATCGACGATTACGCCCAACTGCGGCAGGCGTTTCTTGACGTCCAGGTAGGTGGTCATTTCTTTGTGCATCAGGTCGACCGCCGCGTCTTGGGCTGTGTGCCAGCCGCAGCCCAGCTCACGTTGCAGGACCATCACCAGTCCCACGGAAACCACGTTCGCCTGGAGTTCAACGTTCGCACCGAACACGTCGTTGAGCCAGGCGCACCAACAGGCGGTGGCTTGCCGGAGTCGCCTTACGGCTGGATGTTCCAGGACTGGTGACGGCACCTGGAGGCCGTAGAGGGGCAGCAGCATTTCGTTGATGGATTCCAGTGCGGAGGAGTCGATTCGATAGGGAATGAACACCTCGAGAGGCGGAGCGGATTTTAGCCTCGCGAGGTCCAGATCCCACAGTTGGGACTGGAGGTACCTCCACATGAATGAGTTCATCCGCCTTCTGTCCCACTGGGGGTCGAGGTCGATGAACGCCTGGAGCCAGTGGTAGCAGAATTTGGTCATGGGAGAGTCGGCGGCCGTAAGGGGAGCTCCCTGCAGGATCTGACGCGCCCTGCCGAGAAAAGCCAGCAGTGTTTCACGGGCGCTGGTGAAGCTCTCGGCGTCGCCGCGCTCGTAGAGTCCTTCGGCCCAGTCATCGATGGTGTCGAGGAAGGACAGATGCATGAGTCCGGCGCGCAGCGCGGGAGGGGAGGTTCCCAGGAACAGGCTGGCGCCGTGGGTTGCCAGCGGAAGCGCCGGTCCACGGGCGGCGAGATCACACAGAAAGGGATCGCCGGTGCTGTTGAAGACATCGAAGATTGCGCGCTCAGCCGCCTTGCCATGAGGGTGCGGGCCGGTGGTGAAATCCTCGGGGAACGGGCAGTACACCTCGGGCAGTGGCAACGGCGTGTAGTCGGTGCTGTTCAAGTGCCGTCTCCTTGGTGTGTTTTCTTCGGAGTCGCCTGTCACTGCCAGGCAGACAACTGGTTGGCTTGCGGAGCCGCCGGCTGTGACTGTGCCAGGTGGAGGGCGGCCACAGCCGGGGCCATAGCGAGAGCCTGGTGGGAGTAGAGGTCTTTGCCTGTCCACAGTGGGGCGTTATCGGGCTTGTGCAGCGCTTGCCGCAGGTAGCGGCTTCCGCGTGCGACAGCGCTTTGCACCTGCTTGTCGATGCGGTGGCGGGTCAGCGACAGTGTGAGCATGGCGTAGGCGGTTTCCTCGATGGTTCCTTGCCATCGGCCCCAGGAACCCTCACTCCGCTGGGTGGCCAGCACCCAGTCGACTGCCTTGTGCACTGCCGTCGCCGCGTTGCCGGTGCCGTAGCGGTCCAGGGCCAGTGCGCAGCAAACGGTGGGATAGTAGGGGGAGGCGTGCCATTTGTCGTCCCAGTTCCCCTTCTCGCGCTGTTGGCCGCATACCCAGTCCGAGATCTTCTTGGCCGCGCGGCGGTAGCGGGTGGTGTCGTTTGGATGACCGTGGGCCAAGTACTGGCCGAGTGCTTCGAGTTGGTGGGCGTTGGCGCTGGGTGCGGGGGTACGTTCTCCGGGCCAGGTGCAGAAGTGGTCGTCCATCTCATAGGTGAACAGACATGCCGGGTCATGACGGATGCCGAGCTCGGCCAGAGTGACCAGGGCGATGGCGGTGGTATCGCCGTCCACGGGCAGGCCGGCGCCGCCTGCGGTGCCGGTGGGGCCGATAGCGATCTCGATGCTGGACAGCAACTCCGCGGAGACGGTGGGCCGCAGACCCGCACGGGCCAGGAAGCCGAGCACCGCCACGCGTTCGAACTGTGCGATCGGGATCGGCGCCGGGGCGAGGCCCTCGTAACGTATGGCGACGGTGTTCAGATATCTCACGGCCGCGTTGTGCGGGTCCTTGGGCTTGTCCTTGCCCAGCCAGGCCGCAGTGGCTGCTGGTGAGGCGCCGACGGTCCCCGGCGGCACGGGACGGATCCCGCGTGCCTGGTGGGCGTAAGTGCCGGACGCCTCCAGGGAGTAGAGCGCCTTGTCCGGCACCGACTCGCCGGCGGCCAGACGGGATCGCAGCAGATCCAGCAGTTGCGGGCCGAGACCGTCAGGCGGTCTCAGCCGGGCATGGCCCGCCCCTATCCCCGCCAGTGGTGTACCCCGCAGGTCGTCCAAGTGCTGGTTGATCGCAGTGACCAGGTAGGGGACGACCAGTTCGATGGCGTGGGTGTCCGGGGGATCCAGGCCGCATGGGCTGCCCAGCCACGCGAACAGCAGCCGCAACGCCCGGTCGGTAACCTGAGTGAGACGTGCATGGTCGACCTGCCTCGGAAGGCCCTTGGTCTGGGCCCGCCGAAGGGTGGCCAGCAGGGCTTCAGCGGCACTGAGTGTGGGGACCAGCGCGAACTCTTTTGGTACCGCCCCTCCCCAACCTCCGTCCGCTCTCCGGCTTTCCAGCAAATGGTTGATCCGTTCTGTATGCCCGTTCAGCCAGGGAGCCAGGGTAACCAGCCGGGCTGTCTCGTACACGGAGGGGGAGGGGTTTCCCCACGGCTCACAGCTCAGTTCGCAAACCAGTTTCTCGGCCATCCCGACGAACTCTCCAGAAGCGTCCTTCGGAGTCAGAGTGGTCATGCGTTCCCCTCTTTCCCATGTACTCGCCGACAAGCCGATGGAGTCGCCCCCTGATCCGCTGTTCAGCCTTCTGGATCATTGCCGCGTTCAGAACCGGGGCTGGTCCTGTCCAGGGTGCAGCTGGGTGATTCCGGCAGGAACTTGGCCGACCAGTTCCGGTAGCGCATGATCGGTCCGTCGCCTGGGGCGAGGCGGGGGTGGGGGAGGTACTTCTTGCTGGCCCATACCGGGATGTCGCTGCCGGTGTTCCCCTCGACGATCTGGCTGAAGATGACCCACATCGCCACACGGGACAAGAGCCGTGCCAGGGGCGGCAGGAGCGGTCGGCTGATCCGGTCGGGCAGCCACGCGGGGGCCGGGCTGCGGATGCTGAGGCCGACGTAGATGCGTGTCTGCCACGGTTCCTGGGGAGTGGGGTGGCCGAGGAGCTGCACATCCATGCCCATCGGGCCGGTGATGTGAGTGACCGAGTAGCCGAGGCCGTAGGTGGTGACGTCGTACCTGAAGGTCTTCTGGGCTTTGACCATGGGGAGCCGTACACGGATCTGAAGGGGGACGTGAAACGCTTCTCCCATGTCTTTCGGGTCCTCCAGCAGACGTACGGAGGTGATGGTACTGCGGTGGAGCACGGCCACGTGGCCGATGTCGGCACTGTTCTCGAAGATCTCCTGAGGGTGTCCGATGCAGTCGATGTAGCGGTGGTAGGGGCGGGGGTGGAGACCGGGTAGTTCGGGGATATCCCACTGCGGCGACAGGTTGTCGTGGTGGCGCCAGACGAGGATGGCGCCGTTGCGTTCGCATACGGGCACCGGCTGGATACTCATGCGCGGGACGGTGCGGCTGTCGTACCCGCGTGTGCAGACGCCGTCACCGTTGAACCTGAAGCCGTGGAAGGCGCAGGCGATGTCCTCACCGCGGACCTGTCCGAGCCCCAGGTGGGCACCCAGGTGCGGGCAGTACGGTCGGGTGGCGTGGATCGTTCCCTTGTCAGTGCGGTAGACCACGATGTCCTCGCCCGCCAAGCGCCTGGTCATGACCTCGCCAGGGGCGAGTTCGTCGCTGAAGCCGAGGCAGAACCAGCCGTCGGGGTACGGAAGCGGGGCGTCAGTGGTGTACCCGGCGGCCGGGCCGGTGCGGGATCGATCTTTCCTGGACCTGGGCACGATCTTCACTTCTTCCTTGTCGGTTCTGATGGAGGCGGATCCGGGCCGGCTGATTCTCGGCAGCCGTCATGGGGTGGAGGCCGACCGTCATCCACGCTGCGTAAGATCTCCTCGATTAGTTCGGGAATCGAGGCTCTGCTCGTGGCCATCGCTGACAAGTCGGCCGGCGCCTGGGCTTGTGGAGTGACAATCAGTGTGAGTGTCTGTGCTGTTGGCTCGTGAGCAGCGATAGTCAGGGGAAATCCGGGAAACTGCCTCATCCGGAGTAAGGTGCGAGCTGCCCACGCCCTCCCTCAGTGATCGGCTGATGAGGTCAGACTTCGGCCGAGTGCGCGGCCGTGCCACTGTCTCTCGTGCGAATGTTCCGAACTCCCGGAGGATTGCGTTCAGACAGGGCCTTCCTGCTGCGGTCGTTGCGCTCCCCACGTCCGCGCGGCAGTCGTGGGGAGCGGCGAGCAGGGTCTGGCGGCGGGCTGGGGTGGGGGTGTTCATGCGGTCCTCGCGGTGGCTGCGTCGGCGATCTGGCGGAGCGCCACTGTGGTGGCGGCTGGGAAAGGGGCTCGGGCCAGTGCGGTCAGCGCCTGCTGGTACCGACTGTGGATCATGTGCTCGATTTCGGCGTGGGCACCGGTGCCGTCGAGGATGTCGCGGATACAGGCGGCGCCGTCCTCGTCCAGGTTCGGCATGCCGATCAGTGTGCGGAGGGTCTTGTCCTGGCGGGCGTCCGCGCGTTGGAAAGCCAGGGCGATCAGTACGGTGTGCTTGCCGTCCCGCAGGTCGTCCAGGTGTGGCTTGCCGGTCTGCTCGGGAGTGCCGAACACTCCCAGGAGGTCGTCACGGAGTTGGAACGCCTCGCCGAGCGGGAGGGCGAACGCGGTACAGGCTTCAAGGACAGCGGGGCCGGCGCCGGCGAGGGCGGCACCGATGTGCAGGGGGCGCTCAATGGTGTATTTGGCGGTCTTGTAGCGAATGGCCCGCATCGGAGCCTCGACGTCGCCGGTGAGCTGCCGGGTACTGACCAGGTCGAGGTACTGGCCGTACATCACCTCGGTACGCATCGCGTCGACATACGGCCGCACCGCAAGCAGTGACTCAGGAGGCATGCGTGTGAAGAGGAGTTCATCGGACCAGACCAGCGCCAGATCACCGACCAGCAGCGCCGCACTGGCGCCGAAACGCTGGGCGGCGGCACGGCTGCGGTCCTCGCTGTGGTGGGCGGCGAGGGAGCGGTGGACCGTAGGCTGTCCACGGCGGGTGTCGGAGCGGTCCATGAGGTCGTCGTGGATGAGGCAGAAGGCGTGGAACATCTCCAGTGCAGCTGCGGCCTGGACGAGCAATGCGGTGTCGCCGCGGTCCGTGTGCGCGTACCCGCCGCACACACACAGCAGGGGACGCAGGCGTTTGCCGCCGGAGAACAGGAAGTCCCGCAGGGTCTGGGTGATTTCGGGTGCCAGCCGGTGGGCGTCCGTCGTGTGTGCCTTGCGGTCCAGGAAGCTGCCCAGGCAGGCATCGACGGCATGGCGGAAGGCGTCCAAGTCCAGTTCCGGTGCGGCAGTTGAGGCTGTGGTGGTCATCGTCGCTCCACCCCCTCCGCCTGTGCTGGATCTTCCTCGGCCAGGCGAAGCGCCTCCTCGATGAGCCGGTCGACGATCCGGGCTTCGGGCACGGTGGCCACGACCTTGCCCTTGACGAAGATCTGCCCTTTGCCGTTGCCGGAGGAGACGCCGAGGTCGGCTTCGCGGGATTCACCGGGTCCGTTGACCACACAGCCCATCACCGCGATGCGCAGCGGGTGAGGAAAGCCGTCGAAGGCGGCTTCGACCCGGGCGGCGAGGCGGTGGATGTCGACCTGGAGGCGGCCGCAGCCGGGACACGAGACGATCTCCAGCTTCCGCGGCCGCAACCCTAGGGACTGCAGGATGTGGCAGCCCGCCTTGACCTGCTCGACGGGCGGCGCGGAGAGGGAGACACGGATGGTGTCGCCGATGCCTTCGGCGAGCAGGATGCCGAAGGCGACCGCCGATTTGATGGAGCCCTGGAAGGCCGGTCCGGCCTCGGTGACGCCCAGGTGGAGCGGGTAGTCGCAGCGTTCGGCCAGCAGCCGGTTGGCGGTGATCATGACGAGGGGGTCGTGGTGCTTGACTGCGATCTTGATGTCGGTGAAACCGTGCTCCTCGAACAGCGAGCACTCCCACAGCGCCGACTCGACCAGGGCTTCCGGAGTGGCCTGGCCGTGCTTGGCCAGCAGGCGCGGATCCAGCGAGCCGGCGTTCACCCCGATCCGGATCGGCACCCCCGCCGCCAAGGCGGCCCGGGCGATCTCGCCCACCTTGTCGTCGAGTTTCTTGATGTTGCCCGGGTTCACCCGCACTGCCGCGCAGCCGGCGTCGATCGCGGCGAAGACGTAGCGGGGCTGGAAGTGGATGTCGGCGATCACCGGGATCGGCGACCTGGCGGCGATGCGGGGCAGGGCCTCGGCGTCATCCTGGGTGGGGACGGCGACGCGGATGATGTCGCATCCGGCGGCAGTGACTTCGGCGATCTGCCGGAGCGTGGCGTCGATGTCGGCGGTGAGGGTGGTGGTCATGGTCTGGACGGAGACCGGGGCGCCGTCGCCGACGGGGACATCGCCGACATGGATTCGCCGGGTGCGACGGCGCACCGGAGCGGTGGGGGGCGGGGTGGGGAGGCCGAGGTCGATGGCGGGCATCTTCAGGCCCCCTTCCTGGTGCGGTGTTCAAGGCTCGGGGCAGGGCGGTGGCCGGGGACCGGGTTGGTATGGAGGTGTTCTCGGGTGTGGTGGCGTGCCCAGGCGTCGGCCGCGTTGACGGCTTCGAGCGTGAGGTCACCGTCGGGTACGGGGATGTGGTGGCCGAGGACGTGCTCGATGGCTTGGGTGATGGCGGGGAAAGGGATAGCGCCGGCGAGGAAGGCGGTGACGGCTTCCTCGTTGGCGGCGTTGTAGGCGGCCGGGGCCGTGCCACCGAGGCGGCCTGCGTGGCGGGCCAGGGCGATGGCGGGGAACCGGTCCGTATCCACCGGCTCGAACGTCCAGGTGTGAGACCCCGTCCAGTCGCACGGTGTGATCACACGGGGTGGGGGGCGCTGCGGCCAGGCGAGGGCTGCCGCGATAGGCAGGCGCATGTCGGGGGGCGCCGCCTGGGCGAGCGTGGAGCCGTCGCTGTACTCAGCCATCGAGTGCACCATGGACTGGGGGTGGATGACGGCGGTGATGCGGTCATGGCCCAGGCCGAACAGCACATGGGCTTCGATGAGTTCCAGGCCCTTGTTGACGAGGGTGGCGGAGTTGACGGTGACGAGCGGGCCCATGTTCCAGGTCGGGTGTGTCAGGGCCTGGGCCGGGGTGACCGTGGCGAGCTGTGCTCGGGTGTGGGTGCGGAAGGGGCCGCCGCTGCAGGTCAGGATGAGGCGCTGGATGCCGGGGACGGGGCAGGCGTAGGCCCAGCCCGGCAGGCACTGCATGATGGCGCTGTGCTCGGAGTCCACCGGCACGATCTGCCCGGGCCCCGCCGCCCGGGCGATCAGCGGGCCCCCGGCGACAAGGGACTCCTTGTTCGCCAGGGCCACCAGGCTCCCGGCTTCCAGTGCGGCGAGGGTGGCCGGCAGGCCCGCTGCGCCGGGCAGCGCGTTGAGCACGACGTCGCACGGCCAGCCTGCCGTCGCCAGCAGCCCCTCGGCCCCCGGGAGGACCACCGGCAAGGGGAGGCGGGGTGTGCCTTCCGCCCACGCCAGGGTGGTGAAAGCATCGGTGAAGCTGCTGACTGCGGACGGGTCGGCGACGGCCACCATCCGGGCGCCGGTCCGCAGCGCCTGACGGGCCAGCAGCCCAGGGTGGGTTCCCCCCGCGGCCAGGGCCACGGCACGGAACCGGTCCGGGTGCGTGGTGATGACGTCGATTGCCTGGGAGCCGACCGAGCCCGTCGACCCCAGGACCACGACCGACCGCACCTCACTGTTCCCGTCCAGGACACGGGAGGCCACCGGCTGGGAAGCGCCGTGCTGGCGCGCATGCCCCCGCACCCGCTCCGACATCACGGACCCAGGCGCAGCGGTAAGGGATGCGTACGTGCTCTGTGCATCATCCCCCGTGGGGCCGGAGGGCCCGGGGTGCAGTGGGGTGGTGGTGTTTACTGCGTCAGTAACAGCGGCGGGTGCAGGGGGGCGGTGAGCCGGTGGCCGGGTGGAGCGGGTGGGGGTGCGGAGGAAGGCGGGCCAGGTGAACATCACTGCCCCCCTTCGAGGTCGGGGCGGTTGGCGCGGGCACGCAGGACGGAGTAGGCGATCCCCTGGGCAGTGAGCCCGGCGGCGGCCAGGATGTCGGTGCGGGTGCCGTGTGCGAGGAACCGTCCCGGCAGGCCGAGGACGCGTACCGGCGTACGGGAGCCCGTATCGGCTATCGCGCGAGCTGCGGCGGTACCCACGCCGCCGGCGCGGGTGTTGTCCTCCACCGTCACTACCAGCCGGTGTGCGACAGCGAGCTCGGCGAGTTCGGGAGGGACGGGCAGGACCCAGCGGGGGTCTGCCACTGTGACACCGATCCCTTGCCCTTCCAGGTAGCGGGCGGCGTCCACCGCCGGCCCGGCCAATGGACCGACCGCGACCAGCAGGACGTCCCGGGTCCGGGACCGGTGCAGAACATCAAGGTGGCCCTCTCGTTTCAGGGCCGGGATATCGCCGGTGACAACGGCTTTGGGAAAACGCAGCGCGGTCGGGCCGGTGGTGTGGGTGACGGCTTCGGCCAGGAGCTCGCGCAGGCGGGCGGCGTCGCGGGGGACGCCGACCCGCATGCCGGGGACCGTGCCCAGGAGGGTCAGGTCCCACATCCCGTGGTGGGAGGGCCCGTCAGGGCCGGTGACCCCGGCCCGGTCCAGGACGAAAGTGACCGGCAGCCGGTGCAGGGCGACGTCCATGAGGACCTGGTCGAAGGCCCGGCCCAGGAACGTGGCGTAGATGGCGACGACGGGGTGGAGGCCGCCCAGGGCCAGGCCGGCGGCGGAGGTGACCGCGTGCTGCTCGGCGATGCCGACATCGAAGAACCGGTGCGGGAACCGTTCGGCGAACCGGGCCAGCCCGGTCGGGCCCGGCATCGCCGCTGTGATCGCAACGATTTCCTGGTGCCGCTCCCCCAGCTCACACAGTTCACCGGCGAACACACTCGTCCACGACGGAGTCCTGCCCGCTGTGCTGGGGCGGCCTGTCGCGGGATCGAGGATGCCGACGGCGTGCATGCAGTCCGCCGTATCCGCCTCGGCCGGGGCGTAACCGCGGCCCTTGACCGTCACCGCGTGCACCACCACCGGGCGGTGGAGGTCCCGGGCCATGGTCAGGGCTTCTTCGAGGGAGGGCAGGTGGTGGCCGTCGACGGGGCCGAGGTAGGCGAAACCGAGGAGGTGGAAGAGGTTGCGGGCCACTGGCAGCGGACCCGGCAGCATGGCGTCCTTCACGTCGGCGCCGAGCCGTGCGCTGCCGGACCCGTCGTGGTCGTCACGGGTGTCCGGATCTCCGTGGCTTCCGGCACCCCGGCCGGTGCCGGTGGTCCTTGCGTGAGTACGCTTCTCGGCTTTGAGCAGCCAGTCCAGGCTGTCGGGTCCGCTATCGCGCAGGTGCTGAAGATGGTCGGCGAGGGCGCCGACGGTAGGGGCGTAGGAGCGTGTGTTGTCGTTCAGGACAATCACGACGGGCCGGCCGGGGGCTCCGCCGAGGTTGTTGAGGGCTTCCCAGCACATGCCGCCGGTGAGCGCCCCGTCGCCGATCACGGCGACCACCGCCCGGTCTCTCTCACCGGCGAGGTGGCGGGCCTTGGCCAGGCCGTCGGCATACGACAGGACGGTCGAGGCATGGGAGTTCTCGATCACGTCATGCTCGGACTCCGCCCGGGAGAGATAACCGGAGGGGCCGCCCGCCTGGCGCAGCCGGTCGAAACCTTCGGCACGGCCGGTGAGGAGCTTATGGACGTACCCCTGGTGGCCGATGTCGAACAGCACCGTGTCGCGGGGTGAGTCGAAGACCCGGTGCAGGGCTATGGACAGCTCCACCACACCGAGGTTCGGCCCCAGGTGCCCGCCCGTCGCGCACACGGTGCCGATCAAGAACGCGCGGATCTCCCCCGCCAGCGCTGACAGGCCTCCCTGCGTGAGACTGCGCAGGCCTTCCGGGGCGGTGAGGGCGGACAAGGAGGGGAAGTACGCGGGCGGAACACCGGGGCCGGTGACCGGCGCAGCCCGGTCGGCTGGTGCCGGGGATACGGTGAGGGGCTTGGGTTCCGTATGAGGCGGGCGGGTGGGACGTGTGCTCATCGGGCCCTCACCGCCGCCGGCAGCCCGAAGGTGACCGTCTCGGTCGTCGTGGTGTGCTCGGTGACCGTCACCGGTCCGAGGCCTCCGAACGCGGCGACCACGCCGTCGACCAAGCTCTGCGGGGCGGAAGCCCCGGCGGTCAGTCCGACCGTGTCCGCGGCCTGGATCCACTCCGGGCGGATGTCCCCGGCGTCATCGATCAGGTATGCCGGGGTGCCGCCCCGCCGGGCCAGTCCGGCCAGCCGCACCGAGTTCGAGGAGTTCGCCGACCCCACCACCAGCACCACATCGCTCCGGTCGGCCACTGCCTTCAGGGCATGCTGGCGGTTGGTCGTCGCATAGCAGATATCGTCCGACCCCGGCCCCCGCACACCGGGAAAACGGCTCTCCAGAGCCGTGATCACCTCAGCTGTCTCATCAAGGGCCAGGGTGGTCTGGGTCAGGTACGACACCCGCGCCGACGCCGGCACTTCCAGGCGGGCAACATCCTCTGACGTCTCGACCAGGACCGTGGCGCCAGGAGCCTCACCGAGGGTGCCCTCGACCTCCTCATGCCCCGCATGCCCGATCAGGACCACGGTGTCACCGCGGGCAGCGAACCGGCGCGCCTCCGCATGCACCTTCGTCACCAGCGGACACGTCGCATCCACCACCTCCAGACCACGGTCCGCGGCCTCTTGCCGTACCGCCGGGGACACGCCGTGCGCGGAGAACACCACCAGGGAGCCGTCCGGGACCTCGTCCAGCTCCTGGACGAACACCGCACCACGCTCCTCCAGATCCCGGACAACATGGGTGTTGTGGACGATCTGCTTGCGCACAAACACCGGCCCCCCGCCGGCGTGCCGCTTCAGCAGGGCCTCGACCACCTCAATGGCCCGCTCCACTCCAGCACACAACGACCGCGGAGAGGCCAGCAGCAGCCGGCGCGGACGCACCGCCCACGCCCAGTCATCCAGCACTGCCTGGACCGGCCCGCCTGCCCTGAGCAGCCCGGCGGATGCCATCGCGCCCGCCGCCAGCACCACCGCAGCGCCGCCGGCAGCAGTCCTGCCAGGTGGTACCGGCTGGTCAGATACCGTCACCAGCCGGAAGTCGCTGGGGGTTCCCGCCGGCAAGAGCTGCACCGGGCCCGTGCGGACCCGGAAGCCGCGACCGGCCAGCCCGCCCGCACCCGCCAGCAACGGCGCAGCAGGACACGGCACCACCGTCCCGTCAGGGCGCCGGATCTCGGTGGCCACCCACACCTCCCCCGGGACCGGAACAGGCCCAAACCCCGCAACAGGAGCTGAAGGAAAAGTGGAGTACGTCATAACGGCCCGGCTTTCACCACACTGCGGTCGCAGGCGGTACAGGGATAGAGACGGCCACCGGGAGGCTCCGATGACCGGTGCCCCCGCCACACCAAGCCCAGCTGAGGAATGAGGAATACTGCCGACATGCGCGTGGCGGGATTCTGACGAAGGAGGCCGCGCCGGGGAAAAGCACGCGGATCTCCGCGGAACGCTCCACCAGCACGGTGAACACCTAAGGACGGAAACAGGTCACCGCCCTCCACTTCATAGTTGAGCCCTGCGTCAAGGGTGAGGAAGGCGCATACCGCCAGCGCTCAATAGACGTATAAACACTGCCACCGCACCACCGCGCACCCGAACACGCCGGTCGGTACACCGGCATGCGCTCCGGGACCCGCCACGAGGACAAGGCATCAACGCCCGGTCAGGGGGCTGGTACCCACCCGTCGTCGAGGTTCAGGGCGGCACCGAGAAGAGACCAGAGAGGCATCTCAGGGGCTTACGACCTCGTGCTGGTTGTGATTGGGGTGTCATGACCGTGATATGGCGTTCTGGTCATCATGACCGTCGGGGGCCGATGGCGGTCGGTGTCAAGTCGGCGGTTTGCTTGCGGTCAAGATCGCGGCGACGGCCTGGATGGTTTCTTAGTGGGCGTAAAGGGAAGGTTCCTGACGCTATACACCCCTTTGCGGGCAGCGCCTTTTGGGGCGATTTACCTCGGATGTATCTGCTCGCGCCCACCGGCGCGTCGACCCAGTTACCCGTTTGGTTCGCACATGGGGCTCAGATTCCGTCTGGCTTAGGAATAGGGCGGAAGGCCCCTACTTGCAGGGAGTTTCCAGGCAACTCAGGCCATGTGCATTAGTGATGAATAATCGCAAACCACACTGAAACGGTCAGCGCGAATCAACATCAAATGCCCACTTAGAGTCCCGAGGGGCGCCGGTTGGGTCGGCGCCCTTCGGTCACTACTGCGCGAGTGCTGGGTCAGCGTTGCGCGGGTCCCGTCCCCTGGTCACTGCTCCCGGAGCAGATGCCCAGGACGGTTACCCAAATGTTGTTGTCGGGGGTGGTGCCACTGGCCACGATCCCCGCGGGGTAGCAGTTGTGCGGGAGCTTGTAGTCCGCGTTCGCCCGGGCGCCGTCCAGAGAGCTGCTGACCCCGGTGACGTAGACGTAGTAGGTGGACGAGTCCGCCGTCACCACTCCCCGGTCTGGCGCGGTAGTGGCGGCCGACGCCGGGGCGGCCAGCGCCACTCCGGCCAACAGAGTCGCCGCGACCGCGGCGAGTCCGGCTGTCGCAAGCTTTCCGTTCACGGAATCCCCCAAATCAACTTTCCTAAGGTGCACCGTAGTTACGCCGCGCGCAAGGAATCTAGGGCAACCTCGCGCGCCGCAACGGTGGTTGCATCATGTGCAAACACGTTTCATAACTGCCGTCCCAGAGCGGGTGGAAGTCCCGCCCGTCCGGGTGGAGCTCCGCCCTCTCGGCGCCCTCCTCCTCGTCCTGACGCAGGACCAGCCCGGATCGTGTCCCTCGTCGTGGTGTTCGGGATCAACGGGCGGGAGTGCGCGGGCGTCTGTGCGGGCGCACTCCCATGGGTGGGTACCGCTCCCTGAGCATAGGGCGCGGGCCACCGCGTAACTCTCCTTGGTGAACTGCCAGTTCAACCACGAGGAATGCGCGATGGCCCTGTCTCAGTCTGAGCTGATACGGCTGCTTGAGTCACTACGTTCGACCGATGGAATCGAGCTCATCCGCGCCATCGCCGAGAGGATGGTGCAGGAGCTGATCGAGGCCGAGGCGACCGCGCAGATCGGGACGGAGTGGAACGAGCACACGCCGACGCGGGCGAACATCCGCAACGGACACCGCGAGAAGGTACTCACCACGCTCGCCGGCGACCTGGACCTGGAGATCCCCAAGGTCCGCACCGGCAGCTTCTTCCCGTCGCTGCTGGAGCGACGCCGCCGGATCGACCAGGCCCTCTACGCCGTGATCATGGAGGCATATGTGCACGGCGTCTCCACTCGCAGCGTCGATGACCTGGTCAAAGCCCTCGGCGGTGACAGCGGCATCTCCAAGTCCGAGGTCTCGCGGATCTGCGCGGCCTTGGATGAGCCGCTGACCGCGTTCCGTACCCGCCCGCTGGGTCATGCCCGTTTCCCCTACGTGTACTTGGACGCGAGGTACTGCAAGGCGCGGGTGAACCACCAGATCGTCTCGCGGGCCGTGGTGGTCGCCACCGGCATCACCGAGGACGGCAACCGCGAGGTCCTCGGGCTGATGGTCGGCGACAGCGAGAGCGAGATGTTCTGGAAGGAGTTCCTGCGCTCCCTGCGAGAACGTGGCCTGTCCGGCGTCCGCCTGGTCGTCACCGACCAGCACCTGGGCCTGGTCGCCGCGGTCCGCAAGGTCATGCTCGGCGCCGCCTGGCAAAGGTGCAGGGTTCACTTCCTGCGCAATGCCTTCAATGTGATCGACCGGGACTCCGGCGAGCTGGTCGCCGCGACGATCCGCACGATCTTCACGCAGCCCACCGCCGAACTCGTGCGCACCCAGCTCGACACCGTCGCCGACATGCTCGGCCAGAAGTTTCCCAAGGTCAAAGCCATGCTCCTGGAGGCGCAAGAGGATCTGACCGCGTTCGCCGACTTCCCGCCCAGGGGTTGGAAGAAGATCCAATCGACGAATCCGCTGGAACGGATCAACCGGGAGATCAAGCGCCGGACCGACGTCGTCCAGGTCTTCCCCAACGACGACGCCCTGCTGCGACTGGTCACCGCCGTGCTCTTCGAGATGCACGACGAATGGATCGCCTTCCCCCGCCGCTACCTCCCCGAAGGCAGCATGGACGAGCTCTACCCCGAACTCCCCGAGAGCGCCCCCGCACTACCAAACACCCCGAACACGACGTCCCGTTGATCCGGAACACCACGACGAGGGACACGATCCCAGCCCGAACAGCGCGCCGTCGAAGCGGGTGGCGAACGGCGCGCTCGCGATGTCCTGGTAGTGCCGCTCCGCAGGGCATCCAGTCACCTGCCGGGCACCGCGTGGGCGGCAGCCACCACTCGAAGGCCACACGATCCGCGCCGGCGACGGCATCGTCGTCTCCCTCTCCCTCTCCCTCTCCCTCGCCAACCGCGACCCCGCCTCCTACGCCGCACCCCGCGCCTTGGGCCCGCGGCAGGCGTCTCCCCGCCACCTGGCATTCGGAACCGGCCCCCACCAGTGCCTCGGCCAGCACCTCGCCCGTACCGAACTGGACATCGCCTTCCGCTCCCTGCTCACCTGCTTTCCCCACCTGCACCTCGACAGCAATGTCGCTGCAAACAGCTTCCAGCCCGGCACCGTCTTGCAGCGCATGACCGAGCTGCTGGTGCGCTGGTAGTCCCGTTTCCAGTTCTGGGGCGCCCCGCAAGGCCATGACCGTGGCGGGCGGGACTTCTGACATCGGCGCTGATTGCTGATGGCCGGCTGCGGGTCGGGAGAGGGCAGGCATGGTGGATCCGCCAAGGCCCTGTGAACCGCAGGATCGTGATCGGAGGCCGCGAGCCTCTCGATCTCGGCTGCGCCTTGCGGGCCGACACCGCTGGCTCGGCGGACACTCCCGGGGCCTCGCCTGACGACGGATACCCGGAATCCGAGTGCCGACCAGTGAGTCAGTCAGGCTGAAAGCCAATAACAGGCCCCATGCGCTGCGCCAACTCACGGACAAAAAGCAGCCGACAGCCGGGGGAGGGGCGGCTCGGCGAGGGTACGAGATCCTCGCTGACCGTGGAGGCCGTCGTCTGATGCCAGCGTTCGACGGTTTGTCTCGGGTGGCGTTACGCTGGCTTTGTGGCCAGCTGACAATCCCTGAACTGAGGGAGGCGGCCGAGGTGGTGGAGATCCTGGGGACCACTTGGGGACCACACGTCACGCACGTAACTGGACAACCGGAACGTTACCGAATGAACTGTCGCAGCGATTTGCCCTGGTTGTCGAGGATATGACGGCCTCGCACTTGACTGGGGGTCAAGGGGTCGTGGGTTCAAATCCCGCCGTCCCGACACGTGAAAACGCCCTCTGATCTGGGAGAAACCCCAGGTCAGGGGGCGTTTGTCGTTCTCTGGGTTCGGCGTTCACCTGATGCGGCGTCAGGCGCCCGGGGACCGCTTGGGGGCCACGCTTCGGAAGAAACCCCTGATCAGGCCCTGTTTCGCTGGGGGCTAAGATCATGAGCGCTTTGGGGTGTTTGTGTGGTTCTCACAATGCCTGGAGAGGGGCGGCCAGCGGTCGGGACGGTGCCGGAGCGCCCCGCAGGTGGCCGCTGAGGGACCTGCCGGCGGCGACCAGGGCCCGGAGATCGGGGTGGAGATAGCGCTGGGTGGTCTGCAGCGATCCGTCACCGGCGATGATGCGCAGGACGTGCAGGGGGACGCCGGCGTCGGCCATCCAGGTCAGGCCGGTGTGCCGCAGGCCGTGGCGTCGCAGGTGCTCGTAGCCGAGCTCGGCGACGACCTCGTCCCAGTGGGTGGCGTCCCGCAGGACGGCGGTGGTGATGCGTCCGCCGCGCGGCCCGGTGAACAGGCGGGCGTCGGGTCTGTGGCCGACGGCCAGGAGGCGCTGGGCGACCAGGGGGGGTACTTCCTCGATGAGCGGGATGCGCCGGGCCATCTTGCCCTTGGTGCCCTTGTCGATCAGGCCGCCCGGCCCAGGGGTGGTCTGTCTTCGTACGGTCCAGATCCAGTTCACCGGATCGATGTCGCGCGCCCTGACGCCGGAGACCTCGCCGATCCGGGCCGCAGTGCAGGCGGCGAAGGTCACCACGCTGCCCCAGCCCAGGTATTGGCCGTGGGACCGCCGGACCAGGGCGTCGGCGAGGGAGACGAGGGTGTCCCAGTCGGACAGCGCCAGGGAGCGCGGGTCGTCGAGCTCGTCCTCGGCCTTCTTGTACTCGGCCTGCCAGCCGTTGACCCGTGCCGGGTTGACGGTGATGATGCCGTCGCGCTTGGCCTGCTCCATCACCCGGACCAGCACGGCCAGGCTGTTCTTCACCGAGGAGCGGCCCACCCCGTCGGCGATCCAGCCGTAGACGCTGCGGTCGACGGCGCCGTTGCTGATCAGCGTCGCGGGGATGTGGCCAAGGCTCGGTACGACGGGCAGTCGCCACCCGGCGAATGCGGGACGGATTTCTCGGCATGTTGCCGGGCCTCGAAGCGGAGGCGGCGGGACTGCGCGAGGCCGACCGGCTGCCCGAGCTGGTCGACGTCCTACGCAGGATCGGCATCCGCGCGGCCGTGCGCAAAGGCGACCGCCCCTACCTGTTCAAGGAGCGGTTCACGCCATACTTCGACGAGGGTGTGACGCTCGCCCGCCGCGTTGCCCTGAGCGAGGCAGGACAACTGGCCGCAGGCTCCGCACTGCGGCGTACTCGGCCAGCCTCTTGTTTCCTAATAACAGGCCCCATGCACCCCTCTCCCGGTGAAGAGCAGAACAAGCGCAGCAGCGGGAGGGGCTGGACCCGGGCGACCGGTCAAGTCGGACGGCACGTTCCCCGACCCTCTGTACATCCTGGACGACTTCGGGGTCGACCAGGGCTGGACGGGCAAGAAGCACCCCCGCTTCCTCGCCGACATCACCGGCGACGGACGCGCCGACATCGTCGGCTTCGGCGGACCGGGCGTGTACGTGGCCCGAAACCTCTACCGCCACTTCAGGACCCGATAACCCCCGGAAGGCGTCCACGCCGTGTGCTCCCGTGCCGGTGACGTGATCGGCAACACGAGTGCGTCGTGCCCGTGTTCTTCGACCGCAGCTCTTTCGACGTCCGCCCTGTGCAGGGCTCGGGGTCGAGGGACTGGCGCGTGGAAGAGGGCATGCGGGTCCGGTTCGAGACGGTGCAGCGCCCCAAGGGGCTGCTGTGGTTGGGCAGGGCGAAGCCCCCGCCACCGAGGGGTGGGGCGTGAACCGGCGCGTAGTGGTGCGGGCTTGCTCTGCCCATGGATTGCTTCGCATCCGCTTGCGGGTGTCGTCGGGTATCGCCGGCGGTGGACGGGGCAGCTGTGGAAGGGAGTTCCGTGACGGTCGGGCACGGTTCGAGAAGGGGGAGTGTGAGGATGGAGAACAAGGGCGGGACAGGCGGGCGCCGGGTGCGCCGGCGGGTGGTGTTCGTGGCTGCGGCGGTGGGCGTGGCGGTTCTGGCACCGGTTCAGGCGCATGCCCTCGGGGCTGCCCCGGCCGCCGTCCACGGCAGCAGTGCGAGCACGGTTGTCGGCAGCGGGATGCTCGGCGGGAACGACGGCCAGTTGCCGGACGTGCAGCGCAACCCGGGCGGCAACAGCGGCGCCACGTGCCTGGTGTGCGGCACCATCGGCGGGGTGGAGGGCATCATCGGCCTCGGCAACGGCCAGCCGGCCTGCTGACGGAGATGCCCGGCGAAGCGGCAGCGCGGGATGCCGCCGTCCGCGAGTACCTGGCCATGACCGGATGTGCGGTGCCGGCCGTCCGTCGGCTCGTGCGGGACCAGCCGCGATGCGGTCTGGCCCGAGCGGTCGCCGCGCTGGTGCAGAGCGGGGACTGGGACGACGGGCGGCTCCGCGCCGAGATGGTCACCGCGCACCGGGACGCCCACGGCTCGGGTGCGCGGGACCGTTCGCTGATCCACGCCGTGCACCTGTACACCCACCGGCAGTACCGGGCTGCCGCCGACCACCTCGTGGTGCATTTCGCGCAGTTCCCGGCGGACGAGATCGCCGGCAGCATGCTGGGCGCCTTCGCTCTGGCCGGACCGGTGGAATACCGTGAGTACGGAGAGCAGCTGACCGAGCAGCAGTACGCCCTGGCCGGGCCCGAGTCCTGGGCATGGGCCTCCTGGCTGGCCGCCGCCCGGGCCGAGCAGGGCCGCACCGACGAGGCCTGGAACCTCGCCCAGCACGCGCTCCGGCTCAACCCCCGCAGCGGCCCTGCCGCTCACGCCCGCGCTCACGCCGAACACGACCAGGGCGCCGGCCCGGCCGCCACTGTTTTCATCGATTCCTGGCTGCAGGGCGACCCGCGCGCCCTGCAACGCCCGCATCTGCAATGGCACGCCGCTCTCCAGGCGATCGCGTCCGGAGACTTCGCCGACGCCCGCCGCCGCGCCGATTCCGAGCTCCGCGACGGTGACGTCGGCATGCGCGCTGCCACCAACTGGCGCCTGTTGCTGGCCGGGCAGGTCCCCGCCCGTGGCACGGAACGCGAGCAGGTGCTCCGGCTGCTGGCCGAGCCCGGTGGCTGGGCGGAGGTCTTCCACACCTTCCAACTCGCCCTCGCCCTGGCCGTCATCGCCGACAGCGACGCCCTGACCGCCCTCGCCCGCAGGGCCGCGGCCGACCCCCGGCACGACTACGCCGGCGTCCTGGCCCCCGTCGCCGAAGCCCTGGCCCACCTCACCGCGGGCCTGCCCGGCAATGCCGTCGATCTGCTCACCGCCCTGGGCCACCGCACCGAACGTCTCGGCGGCGTACGCGTGGAACGCGAGATCGTCCACGACACCCTTGCCCGCGCCCTCGTCGACGCCGGCTGCCCCGACCGCGCGGCCCATCTCCTGCACCACCGCACCACCACCCGCCGCCACCACACCTACGAAGACCTCCTCCTCATCCCACGTCCACGCTCCGCCCCCATGTCCCCTGCGGACGCCCCGACCACCTGACCGACCGGGAGGCGAGAGGCGCCTCAAGGCCAAAGCCCCGAGGTGCCTCAAGAGAGATCCGCTGCCGCACCTGGCGGCCGCGACAGCGGATCGCAGTCATGCCTCGTCCGGTGCCCGGCTCTGACCGCTCGCCCAGCGGCGTCGCGTAGAGCAGGCCGAGCACCCGTGTAGTCCAGGCAGTGCTACGGCTCCGGTCCTTCCGGAATCGGTCGTGCTTTCACCCGCCTGACGAGCGGGGCGCGCCGGACCGGACGCGACGTGCCGGAGGTCCGTCCACCTCCAGACGTGGCCAGTGTGCGCAGTCCCGCAGCAACTGCCGGTCGTGCGTGGCGATGACGACGGCGGCGCTCGTGTCGCGTATCGCGTCGGTGAGCTCGTCGACCAGCGCCGACGACAGGTGATTGGTCGGCTCGTCGAGCAGGATCAGCCCGGGCCGCCCGGCCAGCGCCAGCGCCAGGTCGAGGCGCCGTCGCTGCCCCTGTGACATCCGCCCGGCCGGCGTGTGCATCGCGTCGGAGTCGAGCAGGCCGAGCGCCCCGAGCGGGACGGCGTCGGCGTCGCGGAGCAACCCGTGGGCGACCAGCCGGCCGACGTGGCGGGCGTAGACCTCGTGGACCGTGAGTGAGGGGTCCTGCGCCGCGGTCTCCTGGGTGACCCGGACAACCCGTGCCCCCTTCGCCGTTCGCACCTGCCCGTGCGTGGGCTCGAGCGCACCGGCCAGCACCGCGAGCAGCGTGGACTTCCCGGCGCCGTTCGGTCCGGTGACCAGGAGCCGGTCGCCACCGTCGAGGGCGAGGTCGACCGGCCCGGCCAGTCGCCCGTCGACGGCGATGCCGTACGCCCGCAGCTGCGGCGCCCCCGGCCGGATGCCCAGGTCCGGCCACCGCAACGCCCGCGGCGGCTCCGGCACGTCGATCCGGTGCGCCTGAAGGGCGTCCTGCTGCCGGTTCAGGGCCTGCACGACGCCCGGTGCGCGGGACTGGCGCTGGTGCTTGCCGGTCCCCTTCTCCGGGCGCCAGCCGGTGGAGAGCCGCTCGCGGGCCTTCGAGACCGCTTCCCGCAGCCGCCGGTGCTCGGCCTGCTGCTCCTCGTGATCCTGCTCCCAGCGCTCACGCTCGCGACGCCGGGCGTCCTGCCAGGCGTCATAACCGCCGGCGTACAGGCGAGGCCTCCCGTCGCGGGTCGGGTCGAGGTCGAGGAAGTGGTCCGCGACGTCGCGCAGCAGTGCCCGGTCGTGGCTGACGACGGCGATTCCGCCGTCGTGCTCACGCAGCCTGCGGGTCAGGAAGTCCAGTCCGCCGGCGTCGAGGTGGTTGGTCGGCTCGTCGAGCAGCAGGACGTCGTGCCGCGCACCGAGCAGGCAGGCCAGCCGGACCCGGTAGCGCTGCCCGACCGACAGCGTCGAGAGCGGACGGTCGCGGTCGGTGCAGGCGCCGAGGGCCGCCAGGGCGACGTCGACGCGGCGTTCGGCGTCCCAGGCGTCGAGCCGGGTGGCGGCCTCGAGTGCGGCGGCGTAGCGGTCGTCGGCACAGGGATCGCCCTCGGCCATGGCGACTGTCGCCTCGTCCAGCGCGGCGAGGGCCGTGAGCGAGGCGGCCAGCGCCTCGGACGTCAGGGTACCGACGGTCTCGCCGTCCCGTGCGGACAGCTCCTGGCGGGCCAGGCCGATCGTGCCGGCCCGGTGCACGGTGCCCTCGTCGGGCGTGAGCAGTCCGGCGAGGACGTGGAGCAGCGTCGTCTTGCCGCGGCCGTTCTCGCCGACGACGGCGAGACGCGACCGGGCGGAGACGGTGACCGAGACGTCGTCCAGGACACGCCGGGACCCGCGGGTGAGGGTGATGCGCTCGGCGCGGACGTGTGCGCTGCCGCCCGCCTCGACGGGCAGGGACATGGCTTCGGGGGTGGGGTTGAGGTTCAACGGATGCTCCGCAGCTCGCAGTGGAGCCGGGCAACACGAAATGGCCGCCCGGCGGGAACCGGAACGGCGAGCGCAGATTCAGCTTCAACAGAAAGGAGAAGGCGCCGCCGTCAGCGGGCCGAACGAACCTTCTGCGACCAGATACCTCGTGCCATGACCGCAGGTTAACAGCGGCAGCGTCTCCGTTCACCTGGATTACGGCCGGTCATGCGCGGCCCACTCCGGCCGCCCGACGGGCGAGGACCCGACACGTGCCACCGTCGTACGGCAACGGCCCACCCACGCCGGAGCAGCCCGTGGTTTGAGGAGATGACGCATGTCTGCGGACACGATGCGCGCGGTCGTCCAGGACACCTTCGGCGGCCCGGAGGTGCTGCGGGTCCAGCAGGTGCCGCGGCCTGTTCCGCTGCTCACCGAGGTGCTGGTGCGGGTGCACGCCGCAGGGATCAACCCGGTGGACTGGAAGACCCGCGGCGGCACCGGAATGGCCGGCCGGCTGGGGGAGCTGCCGTTCACCCTGGGCTGGGACGTGTCGGGCGTGGTGGAGGAGGTCGGCTTCGGGGTGACCACGCTGGAGGCCGGCGACGAGGTGTACGGCATGCCGTGGTTCCCGCGCGCCGCGAACGCCTACGCCGAGTACGTGACCGCCCCGGCCCGTCAGTGGGCCCGCAGGCACGCCACCGTCGATCACGTGCACGCCGCCGCCGTGCCGCTGGCGGCGCTGACCGCCTGGCAGGCCGTGGTCGACACCGCCGATGTGCAGGTCGGCCAGCGTGTCCTGATCACCGCCGCCGCCGGCGGGGTCGGCCACTTCGCGGTCCAGTTCGCCCGGCATCTGGGCGCCCACGTGATCGCAACCGCCGGCGCCGCCCGCCACACCTGGCTCAAGGAGCTCGGCGCCGACGAGACCATCGACTACACCACCACCCGCTTCGAGGACGCCGCCCAGGACGCCGACGTCGTCATCGACCTGGTGGGCGACGCCCACGACCGGACCAGCACCCGCTCGCTGAAGGCCCTGCGCCCCGGCGGCCTGTTGGTCGCGATCCCGGCCGGCGTCTCCCCGGAGCTGGCCCACGCCGCCGAGGCGGCCGGGGTGCGGGTCACCCCGTTCCTGGTCGAGCCGGACGGTCCCGCGCTGACCACGATCGCCGGGCTGATCGACGCCGGCCATGTCGCCGTCGAGGTGGAGGAGGCCTTCCCGCTCGAACAGGCCGGCGCGGCCCACGCCCGCGGCGAGGCGGGCCGCACCCGCGGCAAGCTCGTCCTGACCGTCACCGACTGACCACCCTCGCACGGAGTCTGGAGCAGCACCGTGTACGACGAGATCCGCCGCTACCCCACCCCCGCCTCACCACTGCGGTGACCCGGCCCCGACCGCACAGCACGGCGGGGGTTCCCAGTTGCTTGCCGGCCAGGGCGAGGGCCGGGGCACGTCAGTACGGGACCGGACGGTGTCCCCGTCCCCGGGCAGCGCGGCGTGCGCCCCGCACCGGTGGTGGTGCTGCCCGCCGCTGACCAGGAGTCAGCGGCCGGCCCTTCATCCGTCTCAGCAGGTCAAGGCGGCCCGGTGGGATTCAGGGCTTCACCACGTTCCAGCGTTCGGCGGGGATGTCCTGGCACTTGTAGAGGCTGACCCAGCCGTGGTCGCCGTCGGGTGCCAGCAGGCACAGGTGGTTGGCCTCGTTGCGGTACCGGACGCTCCCGTTCGGGTATGCCTCGGCCAGCCAGCGCTGGCCGGCCCCGGCGACTGCGCGGGCATCGTCGCACTTGTAGAGCATGGCGCGGGTGTGTGTGGTGGCGTGGACGTCCTGGCCGCCCAGGCACTGGTCGGTGCCGTCCAGGCTCTGGATCCGGACCAGGTTGTCGTCCCGGCTGATCCGCTGGATGTTCCAGCCGAAGTCCTTCTTCTCCCAGAGCAGCCAGTAGATCCACCACGACCTGGGCGGCGTGGGCTGGGTGTAGACATCGGTCCCGGGGACGTTGCCGGCCCGTCGCAGCCGGCCTCCGAGGAACGAGGATTCCAGACGGATGTTGTCGCCGGTGGTCTGCCAGCCGGTGGGCGGTGATGTGGCGTTGTCCCACCACAGCTGGGCGGGGCTCGCGGTGCACGGCGCGGCGGTCACCGAGGTGCCGGTGGGCGTCAGGCAGAGGCCGGGTACGGCCACGTTCTGCCAGCGCTGCGGTCCGCCGTTGTCGTCGTTCCAGGCCGGCGGGTCATCGAGGTGGGCGATGGTCCACTGGGCGCGCGGGTCGTCGCACCTTCCGGCGACGATCGGGGCGGCGGAGGCATCCCGGCGGACGCTCGGCGCGAGCGAGATGCAGTGCTGCGTCGCGACGTTGCGCAGGGAGTGGGTGAGCGAGCCGCCGTTGGTGAACATCTGGAAGGTCTCGTTGCTGCCGTACCGGGCCGGCCCGACCGCGACCGTACCGTTCGGATTCTCCCGCAGTGTGGCGCCGGTCGGCGTGGCCAGCGAAGTGCGGAAGACATGGGACGGGAGCGGCTGCTGGGCCGGCGGCGGGGTGCGGCCGAAGAGCACCGGCACGTGGTCGGATCCGGCGCCGCCCGGACGGTTCGCGGTGAACCCTCCCGGCAGACCGTGGGTGATGGCGTAGTCCAGCTCGCTGGGGTGGTCGCCGTTGATGTACGTCGGCTGGCCGGTGCGCAGCAGGGTCTCGCCCGCACCCAGGTGCAGCGAATTGCGGGCCTGGTCGTTGTTGCGGTTGAGGATGTTCACGTTGAAGTCGCCGGCCAGCACCCAGTTGCGGTGGTCGGTGGCCGCGAAGGTGCGGACCGCGGCGAGCAGCCCTGGTACGTCCTCGCCGCGGGCGTGGGTGTTCCAGTACCAGGTGTTGCCGAACCGCAGGCCGAGCAGGGGGCGCGCCCGGTAGCGGTTGTTCGGGGCGTTCGGGTCCGGGTTGTAGGCCGGGTTCTCCAGCACGCGGACGTCATTGGCCTGGGTGTCGGTGACGAAGGCCAGGTTCATCTGGCCGCCGTCCCAGGTGTCCAGGTTCGTACCGGCGACCCGGCGCGGGTCGGTCTGCAGGTAGTACACGTAGCGGTTGCTTCCGTTCGGACCGCCGGCCCAGGTCACCCGCTGGACGGAGCTGGGCTGGGGGGAACGGTTCGGCGTGAGCCGGATCTGGCGGAACTCGTTGCGGTCGTCGTCGTGCGCGGGCAGCGGCGGCCCGGCACCGGCCTCCTGCAACGCCACCAGGGGATTGTTCGCGGCCAGCGCCCGGATCTCCGACGTCCACCGTGAGCCGTTGTCGGAGCCGTGCATGTTGTACGTAACGAACGGCGAGGTGCCGTCGTTGTTCACGGCCTGCGCCACCGTGACGCTCAGTGTCAGGTTCGTGGCCAGCGTCGCCAGTACGGCCAGGACGGCGGCCACCGCGGCCGTCCACCGCCGCCTGCGGCCCCGCGCCGTCACATCGTTCTTTCTCCTCACTGATCCGCCCTCTCGCCTCGGCCCCCGTGGGCTCGGCGCCCCGGGGGACCACTGACGCCACGGACACCCCGTGGCGGCTCAGATGGTCCTCCTGGTCCACCTCAACACGCGGGAATATCACGGTACTTGGCTCGAAATGGGGGGCGCGTCGTCTGGCGGCGACGCAGACCTTGGCGGCGAGCGCAGGCGCCGAACAGGAGCAGGGCCCCTGTGTCTCCAGGGCCCCTGTTAAGGACAACGATGCGTCGACTTACGGGAGTTCGGCCCGGTGCGGTGTAACACCAGGCAGCGGCGGCTTCCCGAGGCGATCAGGGGCCGGGCCGCCGGTCCGCCGAAGCGAGCGGGTGTGCGAACTTGGCGCCCGCATTCACGCTGGTCAGTCGACCGGAAATCGGCATGGGAGGTGGTGCGGGGGACGGGCCGGATATCGATGGAGGTCCGCACCACATCAGCGCGATCTCCTGTCTCCTGTGATGGAAGGGTCAACAACTCACGGGAGAGGTTTGATCGTTGAACAGATACCAAAGTCCGCAGGCCATGGCGACCCTGCGGAGCACACGAACGCGATTACCGTCGCCGCGGTGGATCACCGCTGTGCTCGCCGTCCTGAGCGCGGTGGCGGCCCTGCTGACCGTTCCGCTGACCGCCGCGCCGGCACACGCCGTGAGCCAGGACGGCACTTCGCCGTTCGCCTCGTACAACATGCGCGGCTCCGACAACGGCGCCCGGTGGACGAATGAGATCGTGTCACTGGTCGAACGCGTCCCGCTGGTCGCACTGCAAGAGGTCGGCTCCGGCCCACCCGCACCGGTGGACAACGTCGTCCGCGACATACGGATCGGCAGGACCCGCCCCCACGGCCAGCCCAGCTCCTATCAGTTCAGCCGTTGGATGGCCGGGGGCGTCGAGCGCTACGTGTACTTCATGCAGACCGACCCCCGCAGAATCAACGGGACCAACCAGGACACCTGGGACGGCGGCCGGGTGAACCTGGCGACCATCACCGACACCCCGGCCGCCGAGGTCCGCGTGCTGGACAACCCCGCCTACGACCCCAACCCGAACGCCCCGGGCAACCAGTACCGGGCACGCCCGCTGCTCGGCCTGCGGTTCGGCAACACCTGGTACTGGAACATCCACGCGCGCGGAGGCGATGTCCAGGGCCTGCTGACAGCAGTGCGCAACTTCGCCGCGAGGTACGACCAGCGCGGCCGGAACTGGGTGCTGACCGGCGACTTCAACGTGAACATCCTCAACCGCACCACCGCCCAGGCGCACCAGTCGCTGCGCCTGAACGCCGACGAGAGCCTGCTGCGTACCGGTCGGCCCACGTACATCAACAGCGACGAGCCGAGCGAGCTGGACTTCACGATCACCCACGGTCTGCCCAGCGGCTTCACCGCGAACATCCCGGGCGCCGGCGGGTCCGACCACACACCGGTGCACTACAACCGGACGCCGCCGCCGGCCCAGCCGACCGTCCCGGCATACCCCTACGCCACCGAAATGGCGACGGCCAACGGCACCGTGATGCAGGCGAACCAGGACGGCTCGTTCGGGGTCGCCGCCGCCCGTCACGACAACAACCAGACCGCCCGGGTGTCCACCACAGCGGCGGGCACGCACACCATCCGGTACGCCGCGGGCTGTGTCTCCATCGCGCCGAAGGTGCGCCGGGACGCGTCCGGCTCCCCGGTCGTGGCCGGTTCGTGCGACGACCCGCGGGCGCAGTGGACGCTCACCGATCCGCGGCCCGATCCCGGGTGGAACCAGGACAACGGGGGACCGCAGTTGTGGCGGAACGTGGCCTTCCCCAAGCTCTGTCTGACGCCGTCCGACAAGCAGGTGACCGCGGCGCCGTGCGGCGGTGGCATCGCCCAGCGCTGGTGGGACAACGCGGCCGCGCTGCCCAAGGACTGGCCGACGGCCACCGGTAACATCCGCCTGGAGTCCGCCTTCCTGGGCGGCCGTATGATGACCGGGGGCTATCCCGGGACCGGCATCCGTACCGGGCCCACGCCGCCGAGGTGGTGGTGGATCTACTGGCTGCGCCAGGAGCGCCTGGACTTCGGCTGGAACATCCAGCGCATTCGCCCTGGCGACAACCTGGTCCGGATCGAGAGCGTGTTCGGCAACAAATACTGCCTGGGTGTCCGCGACGAGCACGCCACCGAGGAGACCGACGCCATGGTGCGGTCGTGCGCCGATGCGCGCGGCGTCGACGCGGCCGGCCAGCGCTGGCTGGCCGAGATCTACGCGGACGGCACCGTCCGCTACCGCAACGAAGCCACCCATCTCTGCCTGCTGGCCCCCGACGCCGACCGTGGCACGGTCCGCCTCGCCTCCTGCAACGACATCCTGGCCGAGCGCTGGAAGGTGGTGAAGCCCTGATCTCCTGAAGCGCACCGGGCCGCCCGTGCCGACGTACAGCCGGCCCGGGCGGCCCGGTTTCCGCGCGGGTCGTCGTTCGGGGCGCGGCTCACTCCTTCGGTGGGTTCGGGGCGTGTCGTCGTATGTCCCGAAGCGGGCCGGGGAACGGACAGTGCTGTCGAGTACCAAGTCGCCGACTGGGCATGGGCGTTGTCCGGGGAAGGGGATTCCGCTGCCGAAGAGGCTGAACCGGTTCCGGCTGGTGGCGGTGCTGGGGTGCGTGGCGGTGGCCGGGGTGGTGAGTCCTCTGGCGCAGGGTGCCACCGCGGCGGAGCCGTCCGCGCGGAGCGCCGTAGCCGCGCCGCCCGCCAACCCTTGCGAGCAGGGCTACCACAAGCTCACGATCGTGGTCACGACCGATGAGCGGAACGTGGCCGACGGCGACCGGCTCTGGGACAGCCACCGTGCCTGCATGAAGCGCAGCCACAAGGCGTTCCTCGTCACGTACGCCCTGGCCAAGGGCCCGGAGCGGGCCGACCCCCTCGATCCCGCCTCGGCACCGACCGGGAGGACCGTCTACGCGCTCGACGAGTGCTACCGGACCAGCGCGGACATCGGCAGGCACTGGAAGAAGGCCGCCGCCGAGTGGAAGGACTTCCACGCGATCGTCGCCTGGATGCGCAGGCCCCACACGCAGGTGGTGACCCTCCACGACGGCACGGTCCGCGGCTCCCTCCGGTAGGCGCGCGACGTCCGCCGGCCGCCTCGCCCCGGCCGTTCACGGAGCGGCCGGGGTTCCCGGGCGGGTGGTGTCCGCTCGCAGGCCGGGTCCGTCACTCGTACCGGTACTTCAGCGAGTCCGCCTCCACCTGCTCGATGTCGGCGATCGTCAGCTCCGGCATCCGCAGCTGGGCCAGCGTCACCTCGGCCGAGGTCGGCTGCGCGTCCGCCGGCAGCCACTGCTCCGGCTTCCAGGCCGCGCTGCGCAGGAGCGCCTTGGGGCAGTGCGGATAGACCTCCTCGATCCCCAGCACCAGCGCACTGGCCGGCGGCTTGCCCACGGCGGTCAGCTGCGACAGCAGCTCCGGGCGGGTGGAGACGCAGGCCCGGCCGTTCACCCTGAGCGTCGTGGTGCGCCCCGGGATGACGAACAGCAGCCCGGCCCGTCCGGTGGCGATGACGTTCTGCAAGGTGTCCAGACGCTTGTTGCCGGTCGCGTCCGGTATCGCCACCGTCCTTTCGTCCAGGACGGCCACGAACCCGGCGGGGCCGCCGCGCGGGGAGACGTCACAGTTGCCCTCGGCGTCCGCGCTGGCGATCAGGACCAGCGATGAGCATCCGATCAACCGCCGGGTCTGTTCGGTGAGTTCGGTCATCTGCTTGCGCACGGCCGCGGCGCCGGGGGGTTCGTAGACCCGGCGCAGCGCCTCCTGGTCGGGCACGGCGTCGAGGCGGAGCGAGTCGAAAGCACTGCTGGCAAGGGATGTCGTCATGCCTCCGACTCTAACGAGCCGATCGGTCTCGGGCGGCAGGGGCGGTCACGGCCCCGCCAGGAGGCCGCGCAGGTCGGCGATGACCGAGAACGATGTGAACAAGGCCCGGCAGCAGCGTGGTTCGGCCCACGGCGGCGTCGCCAGACGTGACGTGCTGCGGCTGGGGACCGCCGTCGGCGTGCTGGCGGCGGCGGGCACGCTCGGCGCCCGGCCCGTCCGGGCGGTGGCCCGGTCGTCCGCGCCGGGGCGCATGACGGGCGTGGACGTCACCACCTTGCCGCTCACGGCGAAGAAGGTGGCCCTGACCTTCGACTGTGGAAGCACCCCGGACGGCGTCGACAAGGTGCTGGCGGCCCTGGAGGAGCACAAGCTCCCGGCGAATTTCTTCATGACCGGGAATTTCGCCAAGGCCAGTGCGGACACCGCCCGCCACATCGCGGACCGGTATCCGGTGGGCAACCATTCCATGACCCATCCCGCGTTCCCTCAGCTCTCCCAGGAGCAGCGGGTGCGGGAGATCCGGTCGGCTGCCGAGGCCATCGAGCAGGCGACCGGGCGCAGGCCCGTACCGCTCTTCCGCTTCCCCTTCGGCGAAGTCGACCGGCAGTGCATCGCCGACGTCAACGACGAGGGATACGTGTGCGTGCGCTGGACGGTCGACACCTGTGGCTGGAAGGGCACCTCCGGAGGGGCCACCACCGACACCGTGATCGCCCGTGTCATGAAGGCCCTCACTCCGGGCGCCATCGTCCTGATGCACGTGGGAACCACCAGCCCCACTGATCCCTTGACCGTCGACGCCACCGCGCTGCCCCACCTGATCCAGGCGATCGGCGACCAGGGCTACGGCTACACGTCGCTGGACATGCTCACGCGCTGACGGTGCGTCAACCGGCCGCCCAGCCGCCTGATGTCGCTGTGGGTGACGATGAGCGCCCCGGCGGAGGGCGGCGGCGCCCCCGTAGCCGCTCTGGCGCCAACGCGCCTGAATTCAGAAGAAGATGGCGAGAAAGGGACGATTGTTCGGGTAGGGGAACCGTACGCTGGATCTCGCAGCGAGTGGGCCGTGTTCGGCGGAACGCGGGTCAAGGGCGCGAGCATCACGGGGGAACGGTGATCCGGATCCTGCTGGCCGAGGACATGCACATGGTCCGGGGGGCGCTGGTCGCGCTGCTCCGTCTCGAACCGGACTTCGAGGTCGTCGCCGAGGTCGCGGACGGCAGGGGGATCATGCCCGCGGTGCTGACCCTGCGGCCGGACGTCGCGGTCCTCGACATCCATCTGCCGGGTGCCAGCGGCCTCGACGCCGCCCGGCGGATGCACGAGGTGGCGCCCGAGTGCAAGGTCGTCATCCTCACCGCCCTGGAGGAGCGGGGCACCGTCCGCAAGGCGCTCGACGCCCAGGTCAGGGCCTTCCTGCCCAAGGACGCGCCGCCCGCCGAACTCGCCGCCGCGATCAGGACGGTGGTGTCGGGCAGGCGCGTGATCGACTCCCGGATACCCCCCACCGCCTGGGAGAACGACGACTGTCCCGCCGCCGCGCAGGCCAAGGACAGTCCGCTGACGGCGCGGGAGACCGATGTCCTGCAGCTCGCCGCCGACGGCAATTCCGCCCACGAGATCGCGCGCGCCATGCACTTGTCGACCGGCACCGTGCGGAACTACCTGACGTCCACCGTCACCAAGCTCACCGCACGGAATCGGCTGGACGCCGTCCGGATCGCGAAGGAGAAGGGCTGGATCCGCTGAGCTCCCGGACCGGCTTCACCGGGCATTCCGCGCGGACGAGGAACCGGCCCCGGCCCTGGGGGCCCGCCCGGAAGGCGCCCCCCGCCTCCTCCAGCCGGCGGGCCAGATTGCCCAGCCCGCCGTCACGGCGGCGAGCCATGCGCCGCCGGGCGTCGCCCGGCGCGCCGTCGTTCCACAGCGTCAGCACCAGCTTCGCCCCCGACGGCACGACCGTGATGCGGCACTCGTGCGCCGCGCTGTGGCGCAGGATGTTCGTCACCCCCTCCCGGACCACGGTGGCCAGGACGGTGCCGGTCTCCTCCTGCTGGGACGGCCGGGCGTCGTGAATCCGTACGGTGATGTCGGCCGCCTCCAACACCCGTGCCGCGGAGGTGAGTTCGGCGGTGAGCGAGAGCCTTCGGTAGCCCTGGGCGACACACCGCACATCGGCGAGGGCCTGCCGTGAGATGTCCACCATCTCCCGCAGCTCCGCACGGGCGCGCCCGGCCTCCCCCTCGCTGCCCTCCTGGATCAGACGGCCCGTCAGCTCTCCCTTGAGGGTGATGGCGGAGAGGCTGTACCCCAGCAGGTCGTGCAGGTCCCGTGCGACCCTGAGCCGCTCCTCCTGCACCGCGAGCCGGGCGATCTCGTCCCTGGCCCGCCTCAGTTCCACGCTCCACGAGGCCATCAGGGTCATTCCGTACACCATCAGGCCGTTCACCACGCAGGAGAGTATCCCGAGTCCGATGCCGAGCAGGTGCTGACTGACCAGCCAGGCGTAGGCCCCGGTGAAGCCGGCCGCGGCGCAGAACAGCACGGCCGAGAGGGGCAGTTCGAGGGCGAGCAGGATGGAACCCGCCAGGAAGCCCGGCATCCCGGCCCAGGGGAGCCCCAGGACGGGCAGCAGGCCATAGGTGAGCGCGGCCTGGAGCGCGAGGGTCCACCGTCCGGCGCGGGCCCTGATCCTGGCCGCCCGTTCGGCGCAGTGCACGGCCTGGAGCCCCAGCACCAGGAAGAAGCCCACGAGATACAGCGCCGTGTGGGAGGCAGGGGGGTGCGAGGTCAGGAGGTTGAGGAAGGCGAGAGTGCCCATGGCGGACTGTACGGAGAGAATGATGCACGTGGTGAACCACTGCGGCGGTTCACCATTGGTCGTAACCACCATGCGTCCTGCCCGTCGAGTGACATTCCAGGGGTTCTTCCGGCACATGGGGAGTCTCCTCCCCGGCAAGGCGAACCGACCTTAACCCAATGGCAGTTGAATGGAGACCGCCCTCCGGATGATTCCGAAGCGCGGAATTGTGAATTCCTCACATGCGCGTGCTGGTTTCACCACCCACCCGGTGACGGCCTCACTGTCCGGCGGCCGGTGCGCGGTGGGAGTCTCGGGCCAGGAGCCGATTCCACCCTGGGATCCCACCTGATCGGAAGGCGTACATGGACATCGAAGTGCTGGGGGAGCTGGCGATGTACGAGAACGGGGTATCCATTGTGCCCAGTGCCGGTAAGCCACGGCAGGTTCTCGCTCTGCTCTCCTTGTGGTCGGGACGCGTCGTCCCGGTGACGACGCTGATGGAAGAGCTGTGGGGCGACGAGATCCCCCGCAGCGCCGCCACCACGCTGCAGACGTACATACTTCAATTGCGCCGACGCATAGCAGCCGCCCTGCGGCAGTCGTCGGCCGCGGGCGACCGCTCGGCGAAGGACGTCCTCGCGACGGCCTACGGCGGATACCGCATGGCGGTCACCCCGGGGAGCTGCGACTGGACGCAGTTCCAGCAGTGGGCGGCGCCGGGCCACCGGGCCCTCATGGCCGGGGACGCACGCGCGGCCTCCGCGCATCTGACCCGGGCCCTGGCCCTGTGGCGCGGCCCCGCCCTCGTCGACGTCCCGGCCGGGCGCGTGCTGGGGCTGGAGATCCTGTACATGGAGGAGACCCGCATGCAGGCACTGGAGGAACGCATCGAGGCCGACCTCCGGCTGGGCTATCACGCCGTGCTGCTGGGCGAGTTGCGCACCCTGGTCGCCCGCCATCCGCTGCACGAGAACTTCTGCGCCCAGCTGATGACGGCGCTGTGCCGGTCGGGCAGCCCGTGGCGGGCGTTGCAGGAGTTCCGGGAGCTGCGCGGCCGCCTCCACCGTGAGCTGGGTGTCGAGCCCTCGGCCCGCCTCCAGCGGCTCCACTGCGCGGTGCTGTCGGGCGCTCCCGAGCTGGAGGGGGAGCGGACGTACGCGCAGGGGCGGCCCGCCTGAGGGCGGGGTGTCAGTCGAGGTGGTCGTGGGAGATGCTCCGGGAACGCGTGAGGACGCGCTCACCGTCCACCTCGAGGACGTCGCGCACCACACAGCTCGGGCCGATCTCCGGCTCCCGCCGACCCGGCCGGACGGTGACCACCAGCGCGTACACCGTCGAGTGGACGCTGCCGTCCGGCTGGGGGGTCAGGGCGACGTGGTCGAACCAGTGCCTGCGCCGGACCGGGTCCCCGGCGAACCGCTCGTGGAACGCGACGAGTTCGGCGACGATCGCCGCCCGGCCCCGGGCCGGCTCGACGGCGGGGGAGTGCTGGAAGCTGCCGTCCTCCGTGAAGGTCAGCGCGTACTCCTCGAACCGGCCCGCGTCCAGGGCCTGCATCTGATGTGCGTAGAAGTGCTGGATCCGCGCGTGGACCTCGGTGTCGACGACGGTCGCGCTCATCGGTGCTCCTCGGAAGTGGGGTACGGGGCCGCCGCCCAGACTGGTGGCGCGGCCTCGAAGCCCCCTCGAAGGTGCGGGCCCCCGGGCTCCACCCGGTGTCCACCCGAGCTCTAGGCGGCGTGCCGACCCTCGCGTCGACCGGACCGAGCACACCCACGAGAAGACGGGACCGACAGACGCATGAGCGAGACGGAAACACCCGTGGCCCTGGTGACCGGAGCGACGGACGGCATCGGCAAGAAGACCGGCCACCGGCCGGCCCGATGGGGAGCCCGTGTCCATACCGGTGCTCGCGACAAAGTCGAACTCGAGGGAAGCGTAACGGAGTTGTGTGCATCGCGACGTGGGGCCGACGACGCCGCGGCCGTGACCGCGCGGGCCATGGACATCCGCGGTGGACGGGGGAACTCCTGATGGCGGAACCCGCGCGCGTCGCCCTGGTGACCGGCTCCTCCTCGGGCATCGGCCAGGCCATAGCCGGCCGGCTCGCCGCCGAGGGAATGCGGATCGTCGTCAACTCCGCCCACTCCACCGAGGCCGGAGAGAAGGTCGCCCGGTCCCTGCCGGACGCGGTCTACATCCGGGCCGACGTCTCCGACGAGGACGAGGCACGCCGCCTGGTGTCGTCGGCGGTCGGGCACTACGGCCGCCTCGACCTCCTCGTCAACAACGCGGGCCGCACCCGTGTCATCCCCCACGCCGACCTGGAGGCGGCCACGCCAGAGGTGTGGCGGGAGATCCTCGGGCTCAATGTGGTCGGCACCTGGCAGACGACCGTGGCGGCCATGCCCCATCTGGCGCGGACGGGTGACGGGGCGGTGGTGAACATCTCCTCCGTCGCCGGCAGCCGGCCCGCGGGCAGCTCCATCCCCTACGCGGTGAGCAAGGCGGCCATCGAGCACATGACCCGCCTGCTGGCCGGCACGGTGGGCCCCCGGGTCCGCGTCAACGCCGTCGCCCCCGGCCTGATCGAGACGGCCTGGACCCGCGACGACGCGTTCTTCGCGCCGATCGCCGAGAAGGTGCGCCAGGGCACCCCGCTGCGGCGCGTCGGCCTGCCCGAGGACGTCGCCGAGGCCGTGCTGGCCCTGGCCGGTGCCGCGTACACCACCGGGCAGGTGCTGCTGGTCGACGGCGGCGCCCACCTGATCTGACGGAACCCGCCCGACGGAGGAGGGACCATGCGGCTCGGCGCCACCATCCCGTACCAAGGAGCAGTTCAACTCGCACACGCAGCCGAGGAGTTGGGGTACGACGTCCTGCTGGCGCCTGAAGGCTACCGCTCCGACGCCGTCAGCGTGCTGGGGCTCCTCGCCGGGGCCACCCGCCGCATCGGCCTCGCCTCGGGCGTCATGCAGATCCCGGCGCGCCCGCCCGGTGCGACGGCACTCACCGCCGCCACCCTGGACGCCCTCAGCGGCGGCCGTTTCCGGCTGGGCCTCGGGGTGTCCGACCCCGACGTCTCGCAAGGGTGGTACGGCGTGCCCTTCGACCGGCCGCTGGCCCGCACGCGGGAGTACGTCGACATCGTGCGGCGCGCGCTGGCCGGCGGGCCGGTGACCTACGACGGCGAGCACTACCGGCTGCCCGGCCCCGCCGGCAGCGGGGCCGCGCCACTGCACCTGCGCACGGAGCGGCCCGACCGGCGTATCCCCGTCTATCTGGCAGCCGTCGGTCCGCGCGTCCTGCGCCTGGCCGGTGAGATCGCGGACGGCTGGATCGGGGTGTTCACCCCGCCCGAGTCGGTCGCCGGGGCGGTCTCCGCGATCCAGGAGGGGAGGCGGCTCACCGGGCTCGGCATGGCGGGCTACGACGTGCTGCTCAGCCTGCCGGTCGCGGTCGCCGACGACGTGGGCACCGCGGTGGACTCTCTCCGTGGCCAGTACGTGTATCTGCTGGGGATCGGCGATCTTGAGCGGAACGTGCACTGCGGGCTGGCGCGGCGGCTCGGCTACGGCCCTGCCGTCGGCCTGCTCCGCGAGCGGCTCGCGGCCGGTGACCGGGATGGCGCCGCGGCCGCCCTGCCGGAGGAGTTCATTGAACGCACCGCCCTGGCCGGCCCCGTGCCCAGGCTGGCCGAGCGGATGATCGCCTATGCCGGGGCGGGGGTCACCACGCTGGGGGTGATGGCGTCGGCGGCCGCCGCGACGCCGGACGGACGTGTCCGGATCCTGCGTGCGGCGGCCGAGGCGCTCGAGCTTGCGGGCGTGGCGTCATGAGGGCGGTCCGCCGGGTGTGAACGTCAGCAGCGGGGACCGGTCGGGGTGGCCCACGACCGTGCCCCGCCTGCCGTCCGAGTGCCGGGCCCAGCGGTAGCTCCACGCCGGGTCGTCGAACGACGACCCGGCGAGCCCCATGCGTACGACGGCGTCGCGGTCGGCCCGCAGCGTCCACCGCAGCCCGGGCAGGGTGAACGGCGTGCCCGGATCGAACGGGCCTGGCACGCGCAGGAGGACGCCTGTGGCCGTCGGCGCGACGCGGGCGCCCACGGTGGACGCGTCGCCGCCCGTGAGCGCGTATCCCCGCACCCGGGCCCCGGCCGGCGTGGCGAAGCGGAGCGCGATATCGCTGATGCCACTGCTGAGCCGGGGGCTGAAAGTGATCGGCTCCGGCGCCAGGACGACGCAGAACTCCTCGTCCGTGGGCGCCGGTCGGGGCGCGGTGGCGGTGAAGCGCAGGGTGTAGGGGATCGTGTGGTCGTCGCCGTCCGGTTCGGTGTGGACCCGGCAGATCAGGGACACCGCGAAGGACGTCTCCACCGTCAGCCCTCCCTGGCGGCGGCGGCCAGTCCGCTGGGCCGGTCCTGGTCCGGGGCGGGCGCCGGACCGCCGCGGCCGTAGCGCTTCAGGAGCGCCGCCCGGCTCGGGGCGTCCCGTACGGTCCAGCCGTGGCCCGCCAGCCATCCGGCCGGGTCGTCGAGCGTGGACAGCCAGGAGGCCCCCAGCCCGTCGAGGGTGTCGGACGTCCCGGCCAGGCTGCCCCGCCTGGTCTCCGCGTCCAGGTGGTCCAGCGCCAGCTCCGAGCCTGCGGCGGAGAGCCGGCCGATGCGGTCGGCCAGCAGGTCGTTGTCCGCCGCCGAGAGATAGGGCAGCAGGCCCTCGGCCAGCCAGGCCGTGGGCAGCGCCGGGTCGAAGCCGGCCGCGCGCAGCGCGGGTGTCCAGTCCTCGCGCAGGTCGGCCGCGAGCACCGTGCGCCGGCAGGAGGCGGTCGCTCCTTCCCTGGAGAGCACCTCCTCCTTGAAGGCCAGCAGTTCCGGCAGGTCCAGCTCGAAGAGGTGCGTCCCGGGCGGCCAGGGCAGCCGGAACGCGCGGGTGTCGAGCCCGGCGGCGAGGAGCACCACCTGACGTCGGCCTCGCTCCGCGCTGCTCAGCAGATAGTCGTCGAAGAAGCGGGTGCGTATGGCGACGTACCCGCTGAAGGCCCCCATGCCGGCCACGGCGCTCGCCCCGACCGCGTCCACGAAGGGCTGGGCGTACGGGTCCTCGAACAGCGCGTCCGTACGGTCGCTCTCCACGGCCCGGCCGATGGCGATGCCGACGGCCGTCAGGCTGACACCGGTGGGCATGTCGCTTCCGGTGGTGCTTTTGCTCATCCCGGCTCCCCTTTCTCTCCTTTTTCTCCCGCTCTCTTCCGCCGTGCGCCGCGGGCTGCCGCGGATGCTGGTGCGCGTCACTGGAGCCGGCCTCGAAGTTCCCTGGAAACCGGCAATCGCGCGGGCGTTGCCCGGAACGCGGTGGTGGCGGTCCACCCTGCCCGGTGGCATCGTGGATACGGTAGGGAATGACAACTCACCCATTCATCGCGGAGGTTGACGAGGTGTCCAGCCCGCTCAGGGTCGGTGGCGACCTGCCCTACTTCGGCGCCCGACAGGAACTCCATGACTACGTGCAGGCGTTCGAGGAATTGGGCTACCAGCATCTCGCCTTCGGTGAGCACGTGCTGCCCGCCCGGGCGCCGAACTGGCCGTCGGACCTGTCTCCGTGCGACCCGTGGCACGAGGCGTTCACCCATGCCGCGTTCGTGGCGGCGCTGACCTCGCGCGTCGAGATCGCGCCGTCGGTGCTGCTGCCGCTGCGCTCGGCGGGAATGGCGGCCAAACAGGCCGCCGAGATCGACCTGTTCTCCGGCGGACGCCTCCGGCTCTGCGTCAGCGTGGGCTGGAACCGCGAGGAGGTCCGCGCTCTGGGCGCCGACCCGGCGACCCGCGGCCGCCTGCTCGAGGAACAGGTGAAAGTGATGCGGCTGCTGTGGACCGAGCCGTTCCTCACCTACCGGGGCGAGCTGATCGAGATCGAGGACGTGGCCGTCAACCCCCGCCCGGAGAAGCCGATTCCGGTGTGGATGGGAGGTGGCGACTTCGAGGGCGGAGGGGTGCCCCGCCCGGTCGTCCTCGACCGGATGGCCCGGATCGCCGACGGTTTCCGCATGTTCGGCCCGCTGATGCGGAACGTCGACGCCGGGCTCGAAGTGGTCCGGCGGCTGCGGGAGCTCGTGGAGAAGCACGGCCGGGATCCCGGGCGGTTCGGCATCGAGGCGCGCGTCCCGCTGCAACTGCTGCCCGAGGGCGACTGGGTGGAGCGGGTGGAGACCTGGCGGCGCGCCGGGGCCTCGCACATCACGCTCTCCAACCGGCGCGGGGTGGGCGGGGCGGACGCGGAGATCGCCCGTCTCACCCGCTTCCGCGAGCTGACCCGGGGTCTGTGGTAGCCAACTGCCGGAGCAGCAGCCGGATCTGCTCGCTGTAGCGCTCCCGGAACTCGGGCGACCAGGGGTCGAGCCCGGTCGCCTCCCGCGCGGTGTGCGGCATCACGATGGGGGCCATCACCATGCCCATGACCGCGAGCCGCAGGAAGCCGGTGTCCAGGTCGTCGGAGATCTCGCCGCGCTCGCGGGCCCGTCGCAGCCGCTCCAGGTCGGTGCCGATCGCCGACGCCTCCTCCGGGGTGTGCTGGTCGTCGCCCGCGAGCCCGCGCCAGACGGCCAGCCTGGCCGGCCTGGGGTCGGCCAGGCCGCGCTCGAGGTACTGGACGGCGACCTCCTCCAGCGGGGTGTTCTCCTCCGTGAACATGGCCTCCTGCTCCGCCCAGCCGCGCTGCAGCTCGCGGTAGAGGCCGTCCTTGCCCCCGAAGTAGTAGCTGATCAGCTGCTTGTTGACGCCCGCGCGGGCGGCGATGTCCTGCACCCGGGCGCCCGCCAGCCCGTGCCGGGCGAACTCCTCCAGCGCCGCGTCGAGCAGCAGCGCGCGCGACCGCTCGGCGTCGCGCTGCCGCTCCTCGGCCCGGGGGGCCCGGCGCGGCCGGGGCCGCGCGGGGGTGTCCTCGGGAGCGGCTGTCGCGGGGGTGTCCTCGGGGGCGGCCGCGGCACCGGCCTTCTTCGTCGTCATGAGGACACTCTAATCAATCATCCGGGTGGTTGACAGAGTCATTCGACGGGATGAGCATGGAGGTATGGCTGCACAAGATGAGCAGACGCGTAGGCCCGGGCTCACCCGTGAGGTACGTCAGGCAGTGCTCGTGGTCCTGCTCGGCGCGATCCTCGCCTTCCTCGACTCGACCGTCGTCAATGTGGCCCTGCGCCACCTCTCCCTCGACTTCGACACCTCGCTGGACACCGTCCAGTGGGTCGTCACCAGCTATCTGCTGGCCCTCGCCGCGGTGACCCCGATATCCGCCTGGGCCGCCAGGCGGTGGGGCTCCCGCACCCTCTACGCCGTGGCGCTCACCGTGTTCACCGTCGCCTCCGCGCTGTGCGGGCTCGCCGGTTCCGCCGAGCAGCTGATCGCCTTCCGGGTGCTCCAGGGCATCGGGGGCGGCCTGATGGTGCCCGTCGGCCAGGCGATCCTGGTACGGGCCGCCGGGCCCCAGGGGCTGGCCCGGGTGATGAGCGCGATCGGGGTGCCGATGGTGCTCACACCGGTCTTCGGCCCGACCGTCGGCGGGCTGCTGCTCGACCACGCCGGCTGGGAGTGGATCTTCTGGATCAATGTGCCGATCGGCGCGCTGGCCCTCTATCTGACCCTTCGTCTCCTCCCGCGCGACCGGCGGGAGGACGCGGGACCGCTGGACGCGATCGGCCTGTTCCTCGTCTCCACGGGCATCGTGGGGATCACCTACGGGCTGGCCCAGGCGGGACAGCGCGGCGATCTGCTCGACGGCCAGGTCGTGGTGCCCTTCCTCGCCGGTCTCGCCCTCACCGCCGCCTTCGTGCTGCGATCCGTCCGGATCGAGCGCCCCCTGCTGGACCTGCGCCTCTACGGCAACCGGATGTTCGCCGCGTCCTCCTTCGCCACCTTCGCCATGGGCGCGGCCATCTTCGGCGGCATGGTGCTGATGCCGCTGTACTACCAAGTGGTCCGGCACGAGGACGCCGTCCACACCGGCCTGCTGCTGGCTCCGCAGGGGCTGGGCGCGGCGGTCGCGATGTGGCTCTCCGGGCGGCTCTTCGAGAAGATCGGCAGTCTCACCGCCGTCATCGGCGGCGTCGTCTGCGTCGCCGCGACCGTGCCCTTCGTGCTCATCGGGGCCACCACCTCCTACTGGCTGCTGAGCCTGGCCATGGTCGTCCGGGGGTTCGGCATCGGCCTGGCCGGCATGCCCGCCATGACGGCGGCCTTCCGTGCCCTGCGGCCGGAGCAGATCGGCGATGCCACCCCGCAGCTCAACATGCTGCAGAGGGTGGGCGGTTCGATCGGCACCGCGCTGTTCGTCGTGGTGCTCCAGCAGCACCTCGACGACGCCGCGGGCCGGCCGGGCGATCAGGCGTCCGGCTTCGGCACCACGTTCATCTGGGTGCTGGCCGCCGCCCTGGTCGCCATCCTGCCGGCCGTGCTGATGACGGCGCTGGAGCGGCGTGCGGCGGCCTCCCAGGTCGCGGAGGCCGCCGAGACGGGCGCCCACGGTGCGCCCGCCGGCTGACGAACCGGGGCCGCGGTCAGGCCACGGCCTCGATGAGGGCCTCGGTGCGCGGGCTGGTGGGCATCGCCTCCGGCCCCCGCACCGACCTGATCGTCAGCCCGGCCCGCCGCAGCAGTTCGCGGAACTCCTCGATCGTCCGCTCCCGGCCGCCGAGCACCACCAGCATCTGGAGGTCGGAGAACTTGCCGGGGTGGAAGCCGTCGCCCGCGGGGATCACCTGGTCGACGACGAGGAGCCGGGAGCCTGGCCCCATCGCATCCCGGACCCGGCCCAGGATGCGCAGCGCCTGCTCGTCGTCCCAGTCGTGCAGCACCCGCGAGAGCACATAGGTGCTGCCCTCCGGTGCCACCGCCTCGAAGAAGCTCCGCCCTACGATCTCCACCCGGTCGGCCACGCCCTGGCGGTGCAGCACCTCGGGTGCCCCGTCCACCACGGTGGGCAGGTCCTGGAGGACGCCGCGCAGCTCCGGGTTGGCTCGCAGCACGTGGGCGACCAGCGTTCCCACGCTGCCGCCGACGTCCACCAGGGTGGTGTCCGCGGAGAAGTCGCAGAGGTCGATGGCGGGCGGCACGGTGCCCCGGCCGACCATCGTGTGGAGCACCTTGCGCATCTCGTCGTTGTGGTCGAGGAAGTCGAAGGCGGCCATGTGGAAGATCTGGTCGAACGCCGGCTTCCCGGTCCGCACGCTGTAGAGGACGTCCACCCAGGCGCGGAAGTTCTCGGCGCCGTTGAGGGTGACGAACTGCGCCACGCCGCCGGTGCGGAAGGCCTCGCCGAGCGGGGCGAGCGCGAAGACCCGGCCGGGATGCTCGTGGAAGAGCCCCAGGGCGGCCGCCGCGCGGCAGAAGCGGTAGAGGGCGTCCGGGTGGCTGTCGGTGGCGGCGGCGAGTTCGTCGCTGCCCCGCGGGCCGTCGGCCAGCAGGTCGGCCACGCCCAGCCGGGCCATTACATAGAGGGTCTGATGTGTCCAGGGGGCGCTGTTGAAGGCCAGCTGGAACAGCTGGTCGTGGGCGGAGGGTTTTTTGGGGGAGCTCACGACAGTTCACCCACTTTCAGGAGGAGGTGCCGGCGCGGGCGGCTCCACCTGCGCATGACCGGCTGCTCGACACCGCGGTGGAGCAGCCAGGCGAGCGTCAGGGCGCCACCGAGCACCGGCAGGGAAAGGGCCGCGGCCGACCAGCTGTTCAGGCTGTGGGCGACGTCGATGCCCAGCCGGCGCGCGACCTCGTCGATCAGGAGCTGATGCACCATGTACAGGGCGAAGGACACCTCGCCCAGCCACACCATCACCGGCCGCCGCAGCACGGACGGGTGTGCGCGGGCGTCGGCCACGGCGCCGGACGCGATCAGCAGGGCGAGCGGTGCCACGCACACCGCGACCGTCCCGTACTGCCCGGGTGTGTACAGCGCCGCCACGTACGCCCCGGCCACCAGCGCCCCGGCCGCCGGCAGTGGCACCCGGGGGAAGCGGCCGTGGGCGACCAGCAGGGCCAGCACCATCCCCAGCAGGAACTCCAGGCACCGGGTGACGGGGAAGAAGTACACGAACCACAGCTGGACCTCGGAGTACGGCATGCGCGGCGAGAGAGCCGGTTCGCCCGGCAGCAGCCGGGCCACCAGCGGTACGCACCACACCATCGCCACCAGGGCTCCGGCGCACCACCACAGCCGCCGCTCCGGCACCGCCCTCAGCGCGCGCAGCAGCAAGGGGAAGGAGAGATAGAAGAACGCCTCACAACACAGCGACCAGCTCACCGTGTTGACCCCGTTCAGAACCGGACCGATGGGCAGCCAGGTGTGCAGCAGCGCGAGGTTCGGCAGCAGCTGTCCGGCGGACACGGTGCCGCCGTGCCAGGTGATCAGGAGGACCGCGGCCGCCGCCGTGACGAGGTGGTTGGGGTAGACCTTGCAGGCCCGCCGGCGCCAGAACGCCCGGGCGGGCTGATCCGCCCGGGCCGACCAGGTGAGCACGAAGCCGCTGAGGACGAAGAAGAAGGACACCCCGGCCGACCCGGCCTTGCTCCAGAAGAACCCGGTTCCGGTGTCCGACCCCCAGCTGCTCGGCACGAACTGGAAGAAGGAGTGCGAGAAGAAGACCGCGGCGGCGGCCAGGAAGCGCATCCCGGTGAGCGAGGGGAGCGCGGGGAGACGTCCGGTCGCCGCGGGCGTCACCGCGGTTCCTGGGGCGTCCATCCGGACTGGCGCAGGAACGCGTCGAAGGTCAGCAGGCCCGGATGGGCGGAGCGCAGCGCGGGGATGTCCGCCCGATAGCCGACCTCGTTGAACCAGACGAACGACTTGGCCATCCACGGGTCCTTCCGGGCGATCTCCTCGATGGGCACCGTGACGAAGCGCGCCGGGCGCCCGGTGTGCCGGGCGAACGCCTCCGCCACCTGCGGGCCCGTCAACTCGTCCCCGGCGATCTCCTGTTCCCGGCCGATGAAGCGGGCCGGGTCGTCGAAGGCGTCGGCGGCGAACCGGCCGATGTCCCGGGAGGCGATCATCTGCAGTGTGGTGGTGGGCAGCAGGCCGCGGCTGAGCACCAGCCCGCCCTCCGCGTCCAGGACCGGCGGCAGGTCCAGGAAGTTCTCCATGTAGTAGACGGCGCGCAGGAACGTCGTCGGCAGCCCCGCCGACCGCATGGTCCGCTCGACCTTCAGCTTGGTCTCCCGCCACCCCACGCCGCCGGGGTTCTCCACGCCGCTGACCGAGCTGTGCACCAGGTGGGCCACCCCGGCCTCCCGGGCGGCCTCGGCGACCAGGGCCGCGTGCCGCTCCTCGCCGTCCAGCCCATTGCCGTGGGTGGGCGTGAAGACGCTGAACACGCCGTACGCGCCCGCCACGGCCTTGCGTACGGAGGCCGGGTCGTCGAGCGAACCCCGGACGAGCACCGCCCCCCGCGAGGCCAGTTCCCGGGCGGCCGCCTTGCCCGGGTCGCGCACGAACGCGTGGACCGCCCAGCCCCGTTCGAGCAGGTGGCGGGCGACCGTACCGCCCTGCCGGCCCGTCGCCCCCAGCACCAGGACCCAGCGCTCCGCACCGTTGCCGCCGACTGCCATCGCATTCCTCCGCATCGCTCGTTCCGGCGGCCCACGGTCAGCGGGCCGGCTGGAATCCGGGTCGAGAGGAGGTCGAGCCGTGCGTCCACCGTGGGTCGAGCGGCCTTCGAGCCACGGCCGCCAGCCTCCGGACGCGACACCCGGCACGGCTGAGGGAGCGCGATGACGATGCATCAGGCGACACGGGCCACGCTGTTCGACTGGCGCGGCGCGGCCGGCTTCCGTACCACCGGCCCGCGGCCCGACTGGCGGATCAGGCCCGTCGGCACCCTGCCTCTCGGCGACGCGACCGTGCGCACCACCCCGGCGGGGCTGGTCGTCGAGCCGGAGGCCACGGACCCCAAGACCGGCACCCCGGCCTTCCGGCCCGGTGCCGGCGACGACCACATCAAGTGGTGCGCCCTGGCCGCGCGTACGGCCACCTCCGGCCTGCCCGGCTTCGACGCGCCCGCCACCGGTGAACTGGTCGTCCGGGGGGAGCTGGCCGCGCGCGTGTTCAACGCCGGGCGACACCCCTTCGGTGACGCGGTGACCGACGCGGAGGGCGACCCCAGGCTCGGGGCGGGAGCGCTGCTGGCCATCGACCGGGAAACGGGCCTGGTCTTCGACTTCTTCGTCTCCAACCGGCGGATCCACGCCGTGTACGAGCGGCTGCGCCCGCCGGGCGCGCCGTACGCCGCGTTCACCTGCCTGGTCCCGGTCGCCGACCGGACCCCCGACCGCACGCACCTCCTGGAGATCGGCCTCGACCGGTCCCGCGGCACGGTCCGCTGGCGGGTGGACGGACGGGCGGTGCTCTCCGTCCGCGACCTGGGCACACCGCTCCGCGACCACCTGGTGATCGGCCACGGCGGCCCGGCCGAACGCGCCACGCCCGCCCAACTCGCCTGCGGAATCGGCCTGTTCACGCTGCTCGACGCGGCGGGCCCGGACGGCCGGGGTCTGGACGGCCGCCACGCACACCGGCTGTGGGGTCAGGGGGTACGCCTGACCGCCCGCCGGATCACCGTCACCACGGAGAAGGGAATGACATGAGGACGGCGGAGAAGACCGTACGAGGCCTGGCCCGGCCGCTGCTGGCCGCCAGTTTCGTCACTGGCGGGTACGGCGTGCTGCGCGACCCCGGACCGCTGCCCGCGCTGGCCGAGCGCCACGGGGTCCCGCTGCCGGAGGCCGCGACCCGCTGCGCGGCGGCCGGCATGGTCGTCGGCGGGGTGGCGCTCGGGGCCGGGTTCCGGCCCCCGCTCAGTGGCGGCCTGCTGGCGGCGTGCCTGATCCCTACGACCATGACCGTGCACGACTTCTGGCGGCAGCAGGACCCCGCTCGCCGGCACGCCCAGCGCCACGAGTTCTTCAAGAACCTCAGCCTGCTCGGCGCACTCGGGCTCGCCGTCGTCGACGCCCTCACCGCGGGCGAGGAGGCGAAGCGATGACACGGACCGGTACGACCGAACGGAAGAACGGACAAGTGACCGGCGGATCCGACAGGTTGGCGGCAACGGCGAAGGACGTCGCCCGGATCGCCTCGGAGCACGCCGAGGCCATGGACCGGGAGCGCAAGCCCCACCCCGCCGTCGTCCGAGCCGTCGTGGACGCCGGATTCGCCCGGCACTTCGTCCCGGCCCGCTGGGGCGGCGACGCCGGCACCTTCGCCGGACTCGTCGACGCGGTCACGGCGACCGGCACCGGCTGCGCGTCCGCCGCCTGGGTGGCCTCGCTCAGCGCGTTCGTCTCCCGGATGGCGGCCCATCTGCCCGAGGACGGTCAGCGGGAGGTGTGGGCGGACGGGCCGGACGCCCTGCTGGTGGGGGCGCTCATGCCGGTCGGCCGGGCCGAGCCGGTGCCCGGCGGCTGGCGGCTGTCCGGCAAGTGGTCGTTCATCAGCGCCGTGGACTTCGCCCAGTGGGCGCTGGTCTGCGCGACCACGCAGTCAGGTGACGACACCGCGCCGCACGCGCGCTACTTCGCCGTGCCCCGCTCCGCCTGCACCGTGCTGGACACCTGGTTCTCGGTCGGAATGCGCGGCACGGGCAGCAACACCCTCGTCCTGGACGAGGTGTTCGTGCCGGCCCGCATGTCGTTCGCCCGTGACCGGGCGATGGACGGCACCGGGGCGCTGTCTCCCGCCCCCTGCCACCGGGTGCCGCTCAAGGCGGTCAACGGACTGTCCTTCGTCGCTCCGGTGCTGGGGGCGGCACGCGGCATGCTGACCGAGTGGACCGACTGGGGAGCGGCCAGGGCGGGCGGGGGCGAAGCCGCGAAGGCCGTACGCGACGCCGGCTTCCGGGACGTGCTGGCCCGCACCGCCGGGGAGCTGGACGCCGCCGAGCTCCTGGTCCACCGGGTCGCCACCACCGCGGACGAGGGCGCGGTCACCGGCATGCTGACCGCACGCGGCGCCCGGGACTGCGCCCTCGCCTCCGAGCTGCTGCTGACCGCCGTCAACCGCGTCTTCCGCGCGACCGGCACCTCCGGCCAGACGGCCGACGGCCTCTTCGAACGCGCCTGGCGTGACGTGAACTGTGCCACCAGCCACCTGGTGCTGCGCATGGATCCGGCGGCCATCGCGTACGCGGAGCAGGTGCTCGCGACGAGGTGACGGGGGGAGAGAGGGGGGGCGAGGGCCCGCCGGGCAGTGAGCCCGGCGGGCCTTGTGGTGTGACGCCGCCGGTGTCCCGGCCGAGGGCGGCCCGGACTGCCGGGCAGGCGCCGCGCACCGTCTCGGTCTCCCCTGGACGGGCACGGCCGGATCCCGCTTGGGCCGTCCGGGGTAATCCGGGCCCGCGGCTCTACTGCCCAACAGCCCGCTGTGCCAGGCTCGCACCGTTTCTCGCCGTGCTCGGGAGGTTCGCGTATGTCCGGTCTTCGCCCGCCGCGCCGCGCGGCGCGGACGTTCCGCCCGGGAGCGGTGCGCCGCGGCGCCGTGGTGACGGCCCTGGCCCTGTCGTTGACGGCGCTCGGGGGAGGCGTGCAGCAGAGCTTCTCCGCCCAGTCCCACGCTGCCCCCGCCCCGCGTTCCCCTCGCGCGCAACGACTCCACGACCAGATGCGCGAGTTGTGGGACGACCACATCACCTACACCCGGCTCGCGATCATCAGCTTCGCCGGGAACCTGCCCGACCTCCAGCCGACCGAGCAACGACTGCTGCGCAACCAGACGGATCTGGGCGAGGCGTTCAAACCCTTCTTCGGGACCAAGGCCGGCAACGACCTCACCGCCCTGCTGCGTAGGCACATCCTCACCGCGGTCGACATCCTGGCCGCGGCGAAGGCCGGCGACACCGCCAAGCTCGCGGCGGCGGAGAAGGTGTGGTACGCCAACGCCGATGACATCGCCGACTTCCTGCACGCCCTCAACCCCGGCGCCTGGCCCGACGCGGACCTGCGCACGATGATGAAGAACCACCTCGACCTGACGCTCAAGGAGGCGACCGACCGCCTCCAGGGCCACTATGCCCAGGACATCGCCGACTTCGACGAGGTGCACCACCAGATCGTGGGCATGGCCGACACGCTGTCCGACGGCATCATCCGGAGATTCCCCGAGCGGTTCATCTGAGCGGCGCCCCCGTCGGCTTTCCGCCCGGACCCCGGCGGGGCAGCGCCAGGGCGACCCCTTTGTTTCTTGTATCCGGTGCGTGTGGCGCCCCCTTTGTATCCGCCGCGTATCAGCAAGCGCTCCACTGCCCATCGAATCGGCGCGACGGCCCACGGTGAAGGGGTCACGGGCGGCCGGAGCGCGTGGTCCGCCGTATCGTTCCCCTCAGGTCGCCGGCCGCGCGTGCGGCCGGGACCACTGTCCCCCGACCAGACGGAACAGGAGCGATCCGCCGTGCCCCCGTCCGCCCCGGCTCCGGCCTCCCCGCGCCCCGTCCGCGTGCTGCTGGTGGAGGACGACGACCTGATGCGCCGGTCCTTCACCGTCGCCCTGGAGCGCTACGGCTACGAGATGAAGGCCGCGGCCGACGGGCTCACCGGGCTCGAGCTCTTCCGGGACGAGGACTTCGACCTGCTGATCCTGGACGTGATGCTGCCCGGTCTGGACGGCATCGGCCTGTGCCGCAGGGTCCGGGAGACCAGCCTGGTGCCCGTGCTGATGATGTCCGCCCGCGGCGACGGGCTCGACGTCGTCGCCGGTCTGGAGGCCGGAGCGGACGACTACGTGGTCAAGCCCGTGGACACCTACGTGCTCGTGGCACGCATCCGCTCGCTCCTGCGGCGGGCCACCTACGCGGCCGCCCCGGGACCCGGACACGCCGCGGGGGAGGGGCCGGCACCGTCCGAGGGGGACACGCTGACCTTCGGCGACCTGACCATCGACACCGCAGGCATGGAGGTCTTCGTCTCCGGCAGCCCGGTGGCCCTGACCCCGACCGAGCTGAAGCTGCTCCTCGAGTTCGCCGCCCACCCGGGCACCGTGCTGGAGCGGCACACCCTGCTGCGCAACGTCTGGGAGTACGGCTGGGACGGCGACAGCCGGGTCGTGGACCTGTGCGTGCAGCGGTTGCGCAGGAAGCTGGGCCGGGACCGGATCGAGACGGTCCGCGGCTTCGGCTACAAGCTCAGGCGCTGAGGCCCGTGCGCCCCTTCCGCCGGCTGCGCCCGGCCCGCGCGTCCCTGCGCTGGAAGATCGCCGCGCTGGCCGCGGCCACGGCCTGCCTGGTCGCGGTCGCGGTGGGCGTACTGGTCCACGTGTGGATCGCGAACGACATCCGGTCCCGGGCCGAGGCGCGGGCCTTCAACAGCGTGTATTCGGCCATGAACGTCTACCGGCGCACCGGGACCCTCGCGGACGGTGCCGAGCTCGACCCCGCCGGCCTGCCCGCCGCCCTGCGCCACCCGGCCGACGGCGACCGGCACACGGCCTACGACGGACACGTCGAGGGAAACGTGGGACCGAGCGTCTGGGCCGCCCAGCGGACCGGCGGCCCGGACAGCCCCGTCCTCGCCGTGCGGGCCAACATGAGCAGCGAGCTCTACACCTTGCGCCAACTCGACGTGACCATGGTGGTCGCCTCACTGGTCGCGGTCGCCGCCGCCGTGCCCCTCGCGGCGTACGGCGCCGGGCTGCTCGCCCGCAGGCTGCGGCGGGTCTCCGAGACCGCGGGCCGGATCTCCGCCGGTGACCTGGACGCCCGCACCGGCCCCACCAAGGGCGACGACGAGGTGGCCGACATCGCCGCCACCGTCGACACCATGGCCGACAGCCTCGGCCGACGGCTGCGCACCGAGCGCCAGTTCACCGCGGACGTCGCCCACGAGCTGCGCACCCCCGTCGGCGGCCTGCTGGCCGCCGCCGACCTGCTGCCTCCCGGTGAGACGGAGGACCTGCTCCGGGCCCGGGTCCGCGACCTGCGCGGCCTGGTCGAGGACCTGCTGGAGATCTCCCGGCTGGACGCGGGCGCCGAACAGCCCGTACGTGCCCACGTCCCGCTCGGCGCGGTCGTCTCCGAGGCCGTGGCGCGCACCGGCCACGGCGCCGAGGTCACCGTCGCGGACGACGCCACGACCGTGGAGACCGACCCCCGCCGCCTGGAGCGGATCGTCGGCAACCTCGTCGTCAACGCCCACCGGCACGGAGCCGCCCCGGTGCGGGTCACCGTCGAGGGCCGTACGGTCGTCGTGCGCGACCACGGCCCCGGCTTCCCGGCGGACCTGCTGCTCGACGGCCCGCGCCGCTTCCACACCGGCGCGGCGGAACGCGGCGCGGGCCACGGCCTGGGCCTGACCATCGCCCTGGGCCAGGCCCGGCTGCTCGGCGCCGAACTGCGCCTGGACAACGCCCCGGACGGCGGAGCCGTCGCCACCCTGCGCCTGCCGGCCTGACGCCGACCGCTACAGAACCGCCGCTACAGAACCGCGCCGCTACAGAACCGCTACGAACCGGAGCGGCCGCCGATACACGCCGGCCCAGGCCCCCGATACGTTCCCCGGACACCCTTCGAAGTGCACCCTTGCGCACCCGAAGAGGAGTTCCCCGTGACCCCCGACCCCTTTGCCACCTACGCGCCGAACCGGACGACGGGGATCGCGGCCGCGGCCGTCGACCTGTCGAAGGTCTACGGCAGCGGCGACACGCGCGTCACCGCCCTGGACCGGGTCAGCATCGCCTTCCGCGAAGGCGAGTTCACCGCGATCATGGGACCCTCCGGCTGCGGCAAGTCCACCCTGATGCACTGCGCCGCCGGGCTAGACGCGCCCAGCTCCGGCTCCGTGCGCGTCGGCACCACCGAACTGAGCACGCTGAACGACCGGCAGCTCACCGAACTGCGCCGGGACCGCATCGGCTTCATCTTCCAGGCGTTCAACCTGCTGCCGACGATGACGGCGCTGGAGAACATCACGCTGCCGCTCGCCATCGCCGGCCGCCGCCCCGACCGGCAGTGGCTGGACCGCGTGGTCTCCATGCTCGGCCTCTCCCAGCGCCTCGGCCACCGGCCCGCACAGCTCTCCGGCGGGCAGCAGCAGCGCGTCGCCGTGGCCCGCGCCCTGGTCTCCCGGCCCGCGATCATCTTCGGCGACGAGCCCACCGGCAACCTCGACTCCCGCGCCGGAGCCGAAGTCCTCGGCTTCCTGCGCGACTCGGTGCGCGAACTGGGCCAGACCGTGGTCATGGTCACCCACGACCCCGTCGCCGCCGGCTACGCCGACCGCGTGCTCTTCCTCTCCGACGGCCGCCTGGCCGACGAGATGACCCGCCCCACCCCGGAGCGGGTCCTGGACCGGATGCTGCGCCTTTCCGGGGGCGGTGACACCGGCGGTTCCGCCGCGGGGTCCCGGACCGCCGGACCCGACGCCCGCGCGCGCGTCAACTGACCGCGCCCGCACGGCACATCCCCCTCCCGCCACGCTCCGAAAGCTCCCCATGCTGAGAACAGCCCTGCGCAACGTCCTGGCGCACAAGGCCCGTCTGGTCATGACCGTCCTCGCGGTCTGCCTGGGCGTCGCGTTCGTCTGCGGCACCCTCGTCTTCGCGGACTCCTCCGCCGCGGCCCACCGCGCCGCCGCGTCGAGGAACTTCGCGGACATCGCGGTCACCGTGAGCCCGAAGGCACCACCGCCGGGGACCGCCGTGAACGAGCACGCCGACGTGCTCGACGACACGCTCGTACGCAAGCTCGCCGGCATACCCGGAGTCGCCGCCGTGCGGCCGGCGGCCGACGGCGTGGCCACCCTGAACGCCTCCGACGGCAGCCCGCTGCGGGCCGACAAGGCATGGGCGCACCCGGCCGCCGCCTACGTACCGGGCAAGGACGGCAAGGACAGCCGCTACCCGCTGGTCAAGGGCCGCGCCCCCGCGAACGGCGGCGAACTGGCCGTGGACAGCGGCACCGCCGCCGCGGGCCGCTTCCGTATCGGCGACACGGTCACGCTGGCCACCGACGGCCCGGTGATGACCAAGCGACTCGTCGGCATCGTCACCACCAAGGACACCCGGGTGACCGCGGGCGGCACCCTCGCGCTGTTCGACATGGCGACCGCCCAGCGCCTGTTCTCGACCCCGGGTCACTACACCGGGATCGACCTGTCCGCCGCGCCCGGCACCGACCAGGTCGCCCTCTCGGCCCGGGTCACCGCCGTGCTCCCGGCCGACCGGGCCGAGGCCACCAGCGGCAGTGCCCAGGCCGCCCAGCAGGCCACCAACGTCGACATGCGGACACGGGGCTTCGAGAAGCTGCCGATGATCTTCGCCGGGGTCTCGCTGTTCATCGGCTCGTTCCTCATCGTCAACACCTTCACCATGCTCGTCACCCAGCGCACCCGCGAGATCGCGCTGCTGCGGGCGATCGGCGCCACACGCCGCCAGGTCGTCCGCTCCGTCCTGTGGGAGGCCCTCCTGGTCGGCCTCGTCGCATCGGCGGCCGGATTCGTCCTCGGCCTGGGCATCGCCTCGGTGCTGCCCGGCATCCTGGGCACCAGCGGCGACCCCCTGCCCAACGGCCCCCTGGTGATCGGCCCGCGCTCCGTCGTCGCGGCGCTCGGCGTGGGCGTGGGCGTCACCGTGCTCGCCGCGTGGCTGCCGTCCCGCAAGGCGGCGAAGGTCGCGCCCGTCGAGGCGATGCGCGCGGCCGGGCAGCCGCCCACCGCCGGCCGGTCGCGGGTGCGCGCCGTGGCGGGGCTCGCCCTGCTCGCCCTCGGCGCCGGCCGGCTGATCACCCTCACGGGGGCGAAGGACGCCTCGGAGGAGAACCTGCAGAACGCGATGCTCGGCTGCGCCGTCCTCGTCGTCGCCATGATCGTGCTGGCACCGCTGCTCGCCGCCCCCGTCATCCGGCTGACCGGACGGCTGACCCGCCGCTTCGGGGTCGTCGGCCACCTCGCGCGGGAGAACGCGCTGCGCGACCCGCGCCGCACCGCGGCCACTGCCTCCGCCCTGATGATCAGCACGGCGCTGGTCGCCGGCCTCGCCGTCCTCGGCAACTCCACCTCGCAGGCCCTCGACCACCAGGCCGCGGCCGGCCTCGGCGCCGACTACGTCATCGGAACCCGCGGCAACATGAACGGCGTCGACCCGGCCGCCGCGCAGCGCGTGGCCGCCACGCCCGGGGTACGCACCGCCACCGCGGTCGCCGACTCCACCCTCTTCATCGGCGGCAGCGTCCGGGAGATCTCCGGCGTCGACCCCGCCACCGTGAAGGACGTCATGAAGCTCGACCTCACCAGCGGCTCCCTCGCGGATCTCCGGCCGGGCCGCATCGCCCTCTCCGGCACCGTCGCCCGGGAACACGGCGTGCGCGCGGGCGACGAGGTCAACGCCCGCATCGGCCGGAACCAGGAGTTCGCGAAATACACCGTCGCGGCCGTCTACAAGGACAACCCCGTCGCCCACGACGTCCTCGGTGCCCGCACCGAAGTGCAGCGGAACAGCTACATGCCCGACTCCGTCCAGCGGATCCTCGTCCGCACCGCCGACGGCGCCGCTTCCGGGAACACCGAGGACCGGCTGCGCACCGCCGTGGGCAACAACCCGCTGCTCAAGGTCCAGGACCGCAAGGAGATCGTCCGTGAGGCCGCCGGCACCATGGGCGACCTGCTGACCCTGATGTACGGGCTGCTCGCCATCGGCGTCGTGATCGCCTCGCTCGGCATCGTCAACACCCTGGCCATGTCCGTCACCGAACGCACCCGCGAGATCGGCGCGCTCCGCGCCATCGGCATGGACCGCGCCGGCATCCGCCGGATGATCCGCCTGGAATCGGTGACCGTCGCCGCCTTCGGCACCCTTCTCGGCCTGGCGGGCGGGCTGTTCAGCGCCTGGGCGGTCGGCTCGCTGGCCAACGGTGCGATGGAGGGGTATTCCCTGGCGATGCCCTGGGGCACGCTGCTCCTGGTGTGCCTCGCCTCCCTCGCGATCGGCGCGGTCGCCGCGGCGGTCCCGGCCCGCCGGGCAGCAGCGCTGAGCCCGCTGGAGGCCGTCGCGGAGGCGTGACGCACGGCCTCCGGGAGCGTGTCCGTCAATAAATACGTTGACGCACCACCGGCATCCTCCGTACGTTGGTGACGTCCCTGTTGCCGTCGATCGGAGAAGGACGTTGCTCGTCTGAGGTCCTGAGACACCGCGCCGCGCAGCCATGCCCCCCGGCATCCGCTGCCCGCGTTCCGTGTGCGACCTCGACGCTCCAGCCGTCCTCCCGTCGGTGCGGGGATCCTCTGCGGATCCCCCGCTCCCTCGCGGTCGCCCCGCGGTGTCCCGTGCGCTTCCTGGCCACCTCCCACCTCAAGCGACCCCGCGAGGCCCGTATGCCCATGTCACCCACCCCTTCCCCCGCCTCCATCACCTGCACGTCCCTCTCCTACGCCTGGCCGGACGGCACCACCGTCCTCGACGGCTTCCAGGCCGCCTTCGGGCCCGGCAGGTCCGGGCTCATCGGCGTCAACGGGTCCGGAAAATCAACCCTGTTGAAGCTGATCGCCGGGGAACTCCGGCCGACCGAGGGCACCGTGCGCGTGGCCGGCGAGATCGGATACCTGCCGCAGAACATCACACTGGACACCGCGCTCCGCGTCGAGGACGTCCTCGGCATCACCGGCACGCGCGCCGCCCTGCACGCCATCGAATCAGGCGACGCGCGCGAGGAGCACTTCGCCACGGTCGGCGACGAGTGGGACGTCGAGGAGCGCGCCACGGCGACGCTCGCCGGGCTGGGCCTGGGCCACGTCGGCCTGGACCGCACCACCGGCGAGCTGTCGGGCGGCGAGTCGGTCCTGCTGCGCCTGGCCGCACTGCTGCTGCGCCGTCCCGGCGTCCTCCTCCTCGACGAGCCCACCAACAACCTCGACCTCTACGCGCGCCGTCGGCTCTACGCGGCCGTCGAGGCGTGGTCGGGCGTCATGGTCGTGGTCAGCCACGACCGTGAACTGCTCGAACGCGTCGACCAGATCGCCGACCTGCGCGCCGGCGGGATCACCTGGTACGGCGGCAACTTCTCCGCGTACGAGGAGGCGCTCGCCACCGAGCAGGAGGCCGCCGAACGCATGGTCCGGGTCGCCGAGTCCGATCTGCGCAAGCAGAAGCGCGAACTGGCCGACGCCCAGGTCAAACTGGCGCGCCGCAAGCGCTACGGCCAGAAGATGTGGGACAGCAAGCGCGAGCCGAAGATCGTCATGGGTGCGCGCAAGCGCCAGGCCCAGGTCTCCGCGGGCAAGCACCGCATCATGCACGAGGAGAAGCTCGCCGAGGCGAAGGAGCGGCTCGGCCAGGCGGCCGAGGCCGTGCGCGACGACGACGAGATCCGCGTCGACCTCCCGCACACGGCCGTGCCGCCGGGCCGCTCGGTGCTGACCCTGAGCGAACTGAGGCTGCGTTACGGAGCCCGCGTGGACGGCGAGTTCGAGCTGCGCGGCCCCGAGCGGATCGCGCTCGTCGGCCGCAACGGCGCCGGCAAGACGACACTCCTGCGCACCGTCGCGGGCGAGCTGGACGCGCTCTCCGGAGTGGCGACGGCCCATGTGCCGCTGCGGTTCCTGCCCCAGCGGCTCGACGTCCTCGACGACGGACTGACCGTCGCCGAGAACGTGGCCCGCTTCGCGCCCGAGGCGACCGACAACGAGATCAGGGCCCGGCTCGCCCGGTTCCTGTTCAAGGGCGCCCGGGCCGGCCGCCGAGCCGCGACCCTCTCGGGCGGCGAGCGCTTCCGGGCCACCCTGGCGGCGCTGATGCTCGCGGAACCCGCCCCGCAACTGCTGATGCTCGACGAGCCGACGAACAACCTCGACATGGCCAGCGTCAAGCAGCTGACGACGGCCCTGGAGTCGTACGAGGGCGCACTCGTCGTCGCCAGCCACGACCTCCACTTCCTGGAGTCCGTCGGCGTGACGCGCTGGCTCCGCCTGGACGGAGAACTGCGGGAGACGACACGGGAGGAGGTACACGCCGAGATGGCCGCGGACTGAGCGAGGAGTCCTCGACTCGTGCGACGCGGGCGCGGCCGGGACGATGGACGTGTGGACGGGAACCCGGCTTTCGGCGGGGCCGAGCCGCCGGCCGTGCTCGACGTGGCGCCGACGGCCCGTACGGCCGTGGCGTGGCTGCCGCCGTGGGAGCTCCGGCCCGCGATCCAGGACATCCGCTGGGAGCACGATCCGCAGGTCCGCCGCTGGCCACCCCATGTGAACCTGCTCTTCGGCTTCGTGCCGGAGGAGGAGTTCGTACGGGCTCTGCCGCTGCTCGCCGCCGCGGCGGCGGAGAGCGCGCCGTTCACGGCGCGGCTGGCCGGCGTGCGGTACTTCAGGCACCGGCGTGACGCGACGGTGTGGCTCGACCCGGCCGCGGCCGGCCTGCCCCCGTGGACCCGCCTCCACCGGGCGCTGGGCCTGCGCTTCCCGCTCTGCGGCGGCCGCTTCACCCCGCACCTCTCCCTCGGCCGCACACGGGACCCACGGCACCTGGCCGCCGAATGCGCGGCCCGGCTCGGCACGCTCACGGCCGAGGTCGAGGAGGTGACCCTGCTCTCCCGCCGCGAAGACGGCCCGATGCGCCCCCGGGCCCGGATCACACTGGGCACGGGTCAGGTCCACCGGCTGGGGGAGTACGAGAGGTAGGGGCCACGGGAGACTCAACCGGCGTTCGCGCCGGTCGCGCAGAACAGCAGCAGCAGGCCCCCAGCCGCCACCTGCGCCCCCACGCTCGCCCGGTAGCCCAGCCGGTACAGAGCCGCCGCCGACAGCAGCACCACCCCCGCGAACACCGCCACGTACTCGAACACCGGTGACATCGACGCGTGAGGATCCGGCTCGAAGATGTTGTAGTCCGCCTCCCCCAGGCCGGCCAGCAGCACGAAGGCGCCGACGATCGCGTCCAGGACCCACAGCAGTACCGCGACGAACAGATCCTGACCCGTACCGGGGCGCTGCGAAGAAGAAGACTCACTCATGGCGGCATTCTCTCCGGTGGGACCGGCTCCGGCGGTCGGTGGGCCGACGCGCTCGCCTCAGCCCTTCCCGCCCAGCCACTCCGCCAGGACCGCCGCCTGGCTGTGGTCGACATCCTTCGTCGCGGTCAGCAGCGTGAGCCTGTCGCGCGTGGCCAGGTCGCGGAGGTGCTCGGCGGCCTGCCGGTGTTCGGCGTCGCGCAGTTCCGCGCGGTAGCGGCGGCGGAACTCGGGGAAGCGGCCGGGGTCGTGGGCGTACCAGCGGCGCAGTTCCGTGGAGGGGGCCACGTCGCGCAGCCACTCGTCCAGGTGCGCGTCCTCCTTGCGCATGCCGCGCGGCCAGACGCGGTCGACCAGCACGCGCCGCCCCTCCCTGGGTGAGGTCTCCTCGTAGACTCGCCGGTAGCTGATCTGTGTGGCCATGACCGGCACCCTCCGGACCGCGCAGCGGGCAGACGACTTCCGATTCATCCATTTTATGAAGAGGAGCGTGAGCATGCAGGACTTCCCCGCGACGACCGCTCCCCGGACGAGCACGGTCCGGGATCTGGACGCGGCGGTGGTCACCTGCCGGGCCTGCCCGCGGCTGGTGGCCTGGCGGGAGGAGGCGGCACGCGTGAAGCGCAGGGCCTTCCAGGACTGGGACTACTGGGCCAGGCCCGTCCCCGGCTTCGGCCCGCCGGACGCCCCGCTGGCGATCGTCGGACTGGCCCCGGCCGCGCACGGCGGCAACCGCACCGGTCGGGTCTTCACGGGGGACCCGGCCGGTGACGCGCTGTTCGCCGCGCTTTACGACCTCGGCCTGGCCTCCCGTCCGACGGCCACACACCGCGGCGACGGGATGGAGCTGTCGGGGGTGCGGATCACCATGCCGGTGCACTGCGCACCGCCGGACAACCGGCCGACCACCGCCGAGCGGGACACCTGCCGCCCCTGGCTCACCCGCGAACTCGAACTGCTGCGACCCTCACTGCGGGCGATCGTCGTGCTCGGCGCCTTCGCCTGGCAGGCGCTGCCGCCCGTGCTGGCGAGCGCGGGATGGCAACTGCCCCGCCCGCGCCCGGCCTTCGGGCACGGCGCCGAGTCATGGACCGTCACTCCCGACGGTGAACGGGGCCTGTGCCTGATCTGCAGTTACCACCCCAGCCAACGCAACCTGTTCACGCGGACGTTGACACCCGAGATGCTCCGCGACGTGCTGCGTCGCGGAGCCGACAGGGCGGGGCTGCCGGTCGCGCCGCCGCCTTGAGAATCCCCATTACCGCGTACAACAAGCGGCCGGTTGAACCGGCCGTCACTTCTCCCGTGGCGGCATGGCCGCGAGCGCGGCCTTCGTGATGTCCTTGGCCTCCGCCTCGCAGGAGGGGTGCTTGGTGCCGTCCAGGAAGACGCGTACGACGAGGTTTCCGTCGCGGACGTTGAGCTGGCAGGTCTTGTGGTCCTTGGCGGACGCGGTCCAATAGGCGGCGTCGCCGAAGCCGGTCTCGCCGCGCACGCCCTTGACGGCGAATTCCTCGCGTGCCTTCACCGTGCCGTTGCCGGGGTCCCCCGACCGGTACAGCTCCCAGGAGACGGCCGCACTGCGGGAGTAGTTCCAGCCGTCGGGCTGAGGCTGGTCCTTGTCGAACCACGAGCACTCGGTCCGCGCTGTGTCCCCGTCCTCGTACGCGACGTCCTTGTCCTTCCTCCGCTCCTCCCGCAGCGGAAGCCTGGTCACGGCTTCCGAACACACCGGCATCGTCACGTACTTGTCCGGTGTGCTGCTGCCGCCACCGTCGTCACGCAGCAGCAGATACGCACCCCCGCCGACCGCAGCCGCGAGCACCGCGCCCACCGCCACCCATGTGACGGCACGCCGGGGGCGGGATGGTGCGGCGGGGGTGGCATACGTGGTGAGCACGGCCGTCGGCGGCGCGGCGGGAGTGTCGTACGCCGTGAGGACGGCTGTCCCCGGGGCGACGGACCCCGGCGCGGGTCCCGTGCGCCCGGGGACGCCGTCGAGCAGGCCCCCGACGCGGGCCCGCTGCTCGTCGACCATCCGGTGCACGGCGGGTGGCCACGGCCGGGCCGCCGGGGGCACCGGGCCGAGGAGGGCGAGCAGTTCGGCGGGCGTGGGCCGGTCGGCCGGAGCCTTGGCCAGGCAGCGGGTGACGATCCCGTGCAGGGACCGGGGGACACCGCTCAGGGTGGGTTCGGTGTGGACGACGTTGTAGAGCGTCTGGAGTGCGGAAGGGCCGGAGAAGGGGCTGCGGCCGGTCGCCGCCATGACGAGCACCGACCCGAGCGAGAACACGTCGCTCGCGCTGGTCACTTCCTGGCTCTGTGCCTGCTCGGGCGACATGTACGGCGGTGAGCCGACCACCCAGCCGGTGCCGGTGAGTTCGGTCGCCTCACCGGACTGTGCCGCCCGTGCGATGCCGAAGTCGATGACCCGGGCGCCGTCCTCGGCGAGCAGCACGTTCTCCGGCTTGAGGTCGCGGTGGACGAGACCGGCCCGGTGGATCTCCTCCAGGGCCGTCGCCAGGCCCACCGCCAGGCGGTGCAGTGCGGGCTCCGGCAGCGCGCCCGCGCGCTCCACGGCCGACCCCAGCGAAGGACCGGCCACGAACACCGAGGCGAGCCACGGCAGTTCGGCGTCCGCGTCGGCGTCGAGGACGGCCGCCGTGTACGCGCCGGACACCTTCCGCGAGGCCGCCACCTCCCGCCGGAAGCGGGCCCGGAAGCCGTCATCGGCCGCGTGCCGGGCGTGGACCAGCTTCACCGCGGCGGGCCGGCCGTCCGGCGCGACACCGAGCAGGACCCGGCCCATGCCACCCCGGCCGAGCTCGGTGAGGAGGACGTACGGCCCCGCCTTCTCCGGCAGCGGGTGCGACGGTATCGGGTGCGACGCGCTCACAGGGAGGCCACCGCTCTCACGCTCTGGCGACCCATGTCCTTCGCGAGATCCTCACACGCGCCCGCCGGATAGTGGACGCCCTTGACCTGGATGAACAGGGAAAGGTTGACGTCCCGGGCGTACAGCACGCAGCCGGTCCCGGTCGATTCCTTCAGCCACATGCCCTCCTCCACGAAGCCGAGCCCGGAGTCGCGCGGGGTGTGGGAGCCCGTGTGGAAGCCCTCGTAATGCTCCTTCGCCAGTTCGGCGCCGGTGGGCCCGCCCGTGCGGGAGGGGAAGAGGTCCCAGATGACGTTGATCTGATCGCCGGAGTGGGTGTTCCAGAAGCAGGAGGTCTGCGGATGCGTGTGCCCTTCGCCGTCGCGGGCCTGCCACACGGTGTCGGGGAAGTTGCCCGTGGGGTCGCCGAAGCCGGACGGGACCTTCATGCTGCGGCGCACCTGCACGCAGGTCGGGACCGTCTTGGTGTACTTGTCCCGCACCTGCGCCAGCGGCACCGAACCGGGAGTCGGCACGGCCTCCGGGAAGAGCGTGTCGTAGACGTTGGCCGGGCCGATCGCCAGGACCGCGACCGCGGCCGTCGCGAGCACCGCGCCCACCGCGATCGCGGCGGTCAGCCACCGGGAGCGGCGGCGCGGTGTGACCGTGGGGAGTGTGGGGGGTACGAGGGGTACGAGGGGTGCGGGAGGCGCGGCGGGCGGTGCCACCGTGCCCGGCGCGGCCGCGAGCCGCGTCGCCCAGGTCCGGCGTTCCGCGATCCGCTCGTACACCGCTTCCGGCCAGGGCCGGGCGGAAGGGGCGAGCGGGCCGACGAGTTGGAGGAGCTGCCCGGGGGCCGGCCGCGCGGCCGGGTCCTTCGCGAGGCACGGCTCGACGATCCGGTGCAGCCCGGGCGCCAGGGAGCCGAGGTCGGGGAGGTCGTGGGCGACGGCGTGCATGAGCGCGAGCGGCGAGTCCCCGGCGAACGGGCTGCGGCCCGTGGCCGCCGTGACGAGCGTGACGCCGAGCGAGAACACGTCGCTCGCCGGGCCCGGTCGCTCGCCCCGTACCTGCTCCGGCGACATGAACGCGGGCGAGCCGATCACCGCGCCCGTGTGGGTCAGCTTCGTCTCGTGGTCGGCCGCGCGGGCGATGCCGAAGTCGACGACGCGTACGCCGTCCTCCGTCAGGAGCACGTTCGACGGCTTCAGGTCGCGGTGCACGAGCCCGGCCCGGTGGATGTCGTCCAGCGCCTGGGCGAGCCCGGCGGCGAGCAGCCGTACGGCCTCCTCGGACAGCGTGCCGTCCGCGTCCAGCGCCTCGCTCAGCGAGGGCCCCGGCAGGAAGAGGGAGGCGAGCCACGGCGTCGGCGCGTCCGGATCGGCGTCGACGACCGGGGCGGTGTAGGCCCCGGACACCCGCCGCGAGGCGTCCACCTCCCGCCGGAACCGCGTACGGAACCCGGGGTCCTCCGCCAGATCGGCGTGCACCCGCTTGACGGCCACGAGCCGCCCGTCGGGCGCCACCCCGAGCAGCACCTGCCCCATCCCACCCTGCCCGAGCACCCCGACCGTCCGGAACGGCCCTATGTGCGTCGGAACGCCCCCACCCAGCATGCTCATGCCGATCCCGTCCTCCCCCTGGAACGGGTGGATCTTACTAAGGGTGTGCCGTGAGGGGTGAGACGGACGACGGGGTCTCACGGGACCGTACGGCGAGGGCCGCGATGTCGTCGTCCAGGCCGCCGTTGCTGTAGAGGAGGAGGTCGCGGTGGAGTCTGTCGAGCAGTTCGCGGGGGTGGGCCAGGGGCTGGCGGTTCATCCAGTCCGCCAGGGGGAAGAACTCGCCGGCGCGGTCGCGCGCCTCGGTGACGCCGTCGGTGTAGAGGAGCAGCTGGTCGTCGCGGGCGAAGGCGAAGGTGTCCGTCTGGTACTGATCGCCGATCAGATCCGCGAGGTTGAGCAGCGGTGAGGGAGCGGTCGGGTCCAGGACGCGCACTCCCTGCCGGGTCAGGAGCAGCGGCGGGGGATGCCCGCAGTTGAGGATCCTGATGACGCCGCCCTCGTACGGGATCTCGACGAGGACGGCGGTGGTGAAGCGCTCCATCAGGTCGTCGGGGGGAAAGGCGGCGTTGTAACGGGTGCTGCTGGCCTCCAGGCGCTGGGCGATGCCGCCGAGGTCGGGCTCGTCGTAGGCCGCCTCGCGGAAGGAGTTGACCACCGCCGCGGCCGCGCCCACGGCCGGCAGGCCCTTGCCCCGTACGTCGCCGATGAGCAGCCGGATCCCGAAGCCCGTGTCCGCCACCTCGTAGAAGTCGCCGCCGATGCGGGCCTCCGCGGCGGCCGCGAGATACAGCGACTCGACCTCGATGCCTCCGTAGCAGCGCGGCATCGGGCCCAGGACCACCTGCTGCGCGGCGTCGGCGACGAGCCGGACCTGGAAGAGGGACTGCTCGCGCTGGAGCCGGACGTGGCTGCCGTACGCCGCCGCCACGGTGACCGCGACGATCCCCGCCGCCGTGTACCCCGTCCCGAGGTCGGGGAAGACGATGCCGAGGCCGATCATCAGCAGAAAGCAGACCGTCCCCAGCAGCACCGTGGGGAGCACGGGCCACATGGCGGCCGCGAGGGCGGGGGCCGCGGGCAGGATGCGGCTGAAGGCCATGCTCCTGGGTGTGGTGTACGCCAGGCTGGCGATGACGGCCGTCAGCAGCACCGGGGACAGCAGCACCGGGGACCACCGGCGGTGGGGTCGGTGGAGACGCTGCTGTCCAGGCTTGCCCATGATGTGCATCATATCCGTGCAATATGGCTATATGGCTCCTTTTGGGCGTCCGCTGCGCATGGGGGAGCGGCGCTCCGATGCGGATGCCTTCGAAGTTACGTTCGATAAAGGGTGGTGCGCCGCTTCTCGGGCAACCGTTCCCGTCAACCGCCCCCGCGCGCCCCTTGCCTTCACTACGCTCACCCCCATGCAGGTGACCATCACCGTGGAGAGTGTGAACGGCCACGCGGGGCCGGATGACCTGAGGCGCTGGCTCGGCGGGCAGCCCGCGCTGCGCGGCAGGGTCCGCAGACAGACGGACGGGCCGCTGCCGGGGACCATGGGGGCCGCCGGGGACGTCGTGCTGGCGGTGCTCGAACCAGGAGGAGTGGCCGCCGCGTTCGCCGGGGCCGTGGTCGCCTGGGTGCGGACGCGCCGCGGCACGCAGACAGTGACGTTGACCCGGCCCGACGGCACGCGGCTGACCGTCAGCACCACCGAGGTCAAGGGGCTCGACGCCCAGCAGGCCGCCGAGCTGGCCCAGCGGCTGGCCGCCACCCTGGAGGACGGCCGCGCCGAGGTGCCCCCCGCCGCGCCCCCCGCGTCATGACCAGCGGCGCGACGACGGCCCCCGCGACCGGCCTGGCCGCGCCGGGCGCCCGGGCCGTGCTCGTCGGAACCGGCGGACACGCGCCCGGATCGGCGCTCCCCGCGCTGCCCGGCGTCGACACCACCCTCGACGACCTGGCCCGGACCCTCCACGACGTGTGCGGAATGCCGGAAGAACACGTCCGCCGGGTGCCCGCCGACGCCTCCGCCGCCCAGGTGCTCGGCGCCGTCGAAGAAGCGGTCGCCGAAGCCACCGGCACCGTGCTCTTCTGCTACACCGGCCACGGCCTCCTCGGCCCCGGCGACCAGCTCTACCTCGCCACCCGCGGCTCACTGTCCGACGACACGATCTCCCACGGCGTGCCCTACGCCGTCGTCAAGGACCTGCTCGGCGGAGCCACGGGCGGCAGCGTCGTGGTCCTCGACTGCTGCTTCTCCGGGCGCGCCGCCGCTCCCGGCGGCCACCACCGCGTCTACGACTCGGCCCTCCCCGACGGCAGCTTCCTGCTCACCTCCGCCTCCGACTTCGCCGTCTCCTACGCACCGGAAGGCGAGCGGCACACCCTCTTCGGCGGCCGCCTGCTGCGGCTGCTGGAGGAAGGCGACCCGGCCGGCCCGCCCCTGCTGACGATGGACGACGTCCACGCCTACCTCGACCGGGCCTTCCGGGACGGCCCGGTGCGCCCGCACCGGCAGAGCGGGGGCACGCTCGGCGCACTGGTCGTCGCCCCGAACCGCGCGTACCGCCCCGAGCGCCCCGCGGCCGCGCTGCCACCGGCCGACGTGCCCTGCCCCTACCCCGGCATGGAACCCTTCAGGGCCGAGGACCGCGCCCACTTCTTCGGGCGCGAGGAGGCCACCGGACGGCTGCTGGACGCCGTCTGCGACCCAGCGGCCGACAGCCACCCGCTCGTCCTCGTGGGTGCCTCGGGCGCGGGGAAGTCCTCGCTACTGCGGGCCGGGCTGCTCGCGGGCCTGGAGCACCGGCACGGAGCCGGCCGCCCCGGCACGCCCTGGCCCGCCCTGCTGCTGCCCGCTCCTGGACCGCACCCGCTGCGCGCCCTCGCCGAGCGCTGGGCCCGCGCGACCGGCCACCCGGCCGACGAGGTCCACCGGTCGCTGGCGGCCGGCGGGGAACTCCCCGCACCACGACCGGGCTTCCCGGCCTGCCGATTACTGATCGTGGATCAGTTCGAGGAGACCTTCACCCGCTGCACGGACCCGGAGGAACGCACCCGGTTCGTACGCCTGCTGTGCGCCACCGGCGGTGACGCACCCGCACGCCCCCGCGTCGTCCTCGGGCTGCGCGCCGACCACTACGGCAGCTGCCTGGCCCACCCGGAGCTCGTACGCGCCCTGGAACACGGCCAGTTCACCGTGCCGCCCATGGGTGAGGAGGCGCTGCGGACCGCCGTCGAACAGCCCGCGCTCCGCGCCGGACTCGCCCTGGAGGACGGCCTCACCGACCGCCTCATGGCCGATCTGCGGCAGGACTCCGGACGCGACGACCCGGCGGACGAGGCACCGGAGGCCACCGCGCTGCCCTTCCTCGCGCACGCCCTCCGCGAGACCTGGCTGCGCCGCTCCGGCGCCCTCCTCACCCTGGCCGGCTACCAGGCGACCGGCGGCATCCGGGAGTCCGTCGCCACCACCACCGAGGCTCTCTACCAGGAACTGGACGAGCCGGCGCGCCAGGCCCTGCGCGAACTCCTCCTGCGCATGATCCAGTTGACCGCGAACGCCGAGCCCGTACGCCGCCGGGTCGACCTCCCCGGCCTGCTCGCCGAGCGCCCGGAGCGAGACCGGCAGCTCATCGGGGACGTCTGCGACCGCCTCGCCGCCGCCCGCCTGGTCACCGTCGACCAGGACGGCGCGCAGATATCCCACGAGGCGCTGCTGCGCGCCTGGCCCCGGCTGCGCGCGTGGATCCGCGACGCGCGGGCCGAACTCCTCGCCCACCAGGAGCTGTCCGACGCCGCGACGGCCTGGGAGGAGAACGGCCGCGACTCCGGCTATCTCTACACCGGCAGCCGCCTGGAGCGGATCCGCCCCTGGCTGACCACCGAGGCCGCCGGTCCGTCCATCGCGCTCACCGCGACGGAACGGGCTTTCGCCGAGGCGGGAGTACGCGCGGCACGCCGCCGCAGGCGCCGCCGCGTGCTCATCGCCGCTGTGGCGGCCTGCCTGGCGCTGCTGCTCACCGGCGTCGGTACGTTCGCCGTCATCGAGCGGGGCCGGTCGCAGCAGCGGGCGGCGGTGCTGGACTCCAAGCTCATCGCCGGGCAGGCGGAGGCCATGCGTCAGGTGGACGCGGGGGCGGCGCTCGACCTGAGCCTGGCGGCGTACCGCGCGGCACACACGGTCGAGGCCCGCACGAGCCTGCTCCGGAGCGCGATGGCCCCGGTCAACCTCCGGCTGACGGGGCACACCGACGCGGTGCGGAAGATCGCGTTCCATAAGGACGGGAAGGTGCTGGCCAGTTCGTCCAAGGACGGCACCGTGCGGCTGTGGGACACCAGCGACCCGTACCACCCGGCCGCCGGCGCCGTGCTGAGGACCGGCCAGGGGGTGACCGCCGCCTGGCGCCCCGACGGGCGCTACCTCATCGGCGCCACCAGGGAGGCCCTCTTCGTCTGGGACACCAACGACCCCCTCCACCCACGCCAGGTGGCCCGGGTGCCGGCCGCGACGGGCGGTATCTCCAGCGGGGTCGCCTTCAGTCCGGACGGCCGGTCCTTCGCGGTACCGGCCGAGCGCGGGCGCGTATGGCTGTGGGACGTGAGCGACCCCGCCCACCCCGTGTCCTCCGTGGTCCAGATCGCCGAGGACGGGGAGAGGAAGATCGTCGGGGAGGTCGCCTACCGTCCTGACGGCCGGGTGCTCGCCGCGTCGGTCCAGGACGAATCCCTGCGGCTGCTGGACACGAGCCAGGCGCATACGCTCAAGCCGCTCGCCACGCTGAAGGACGTCTCGGTGCTCTCCCTGGCTTTCAAGCCCGGCAGTCGACTGCTGGTCGGCGGGGCCATGGAGAAGCTGAAGACGTGGGACACGACGGACCCTGCTCACCCCCGGGCTCAGGAAGACGGCATCGGGTACAGCCTTGCCAACGGCATCTATATGTCGCTCGCCTTCCGTGCCGACGGGGCGTTCGTGGCGGCGGCGGGCGGGTCGGACAAGTCGTTCCACACCTTCGAGTTCGCCGAAGGCCACGGCCCCTCGTTGGACGGCGACGTGCCGGTAGGCGACAAGGCCGGCTCCATCGCCTACCAGCCGGACGGCCGGGGCATCGCCGTCGGCGACGACGCCGGACACATCACCCTGCGCGAGCCGCCGCCGCGATCCGTTCCGCAGCAGATCGAGGACCCGGGTGACTCACCGGGCGAGGCGTTCGACGCGGGGACGCGCCACGTGGTGACGACAGGTGGCTACGCCGAGAAGAGTCCGGCACGGATCTGGGACGTCGGTGGCGTGCGCGCCGCCCCGAAGCAGGCCGCCGAACTGCCTCAGCCGTGGACCGCGGCCATGTTCGTCGCAGACGGCCGGTTCCTGGTGAGCCAGAACAGCGACCGAACCCGCCTGAAGCTGTGGCACTTCGACAACGGTCGCCTGCGACCGGGGTACGAGTTCGCGCTGGGCGGGGGAACGGCGCGGGACGACAATCCGGCGGAATACACGGTGGACGACAAGGGGACGCTGCTCGCGCTGCGGGGCACGTCCGGGAGCACGGTCGGGATCTGGGACATCCGCGACATCGACCACCCGGAGCAGGTGGGAAAGCTGCCCTGGCCCGAGGGCGACGGACACAAGGTGATCGGCCTTCAGATGTCGCGCCTGCTGGTGCTGATGACCCCGCTGGCGACCCAGCTGTGGGACGTACGCGACCCCCGGCACCCCCGCCTGGCGAACACGGTGAAGGAACGGCCGTCGGCGATGTTCGGCGGCTCTCGGGGATCCTTCCTGCTGAGCAAGGCGAGGGCGCGCGAGGGTGAGGAGTTCAATGCGCATATCTGGGCTGTTGCGGACGACGGCACCACACAGCTGAACGGTTCGGTCGCCAGCAAGGACTGGGCAGGGTCCAGCTTCACCTCGGAGCTCACCACAGACCGCACCCTGGCCACCCTCAACGAGGCCGGAAGGCCGATGCTGTGGGACCTGCGGAAGCCGCGGGAGCACGGCATTCCGCTGCTGGGCGCCGCAGCCAAGATGCAGTACCTGAAGACCGCCCGGGACCGTCGGCTGCTGGTGGCCTCGAACTCCGAGGGCGCTCTCGGGCTGTGGCGTGTCTCCGCTCCGGACGGTGCTCAGCCGGGTGGTGACGACGAACAGCTCGTGATGTCCGACGGGCAGCAGGGCGTGACGGTCCTCGGCGTGAGCTCCACCGGTGATCTGCTGCTGGAAACCAAGGGGGGAAGCGTCCTCAAGGCTTTCGGCGGCAAAGGTCTCGTGGTGAGCACCGACTTCGACCAGCTCACCCGCACTCTGTGCTCGGTCCGCAGTACACCGATGCCGGACAAGCAGTGGGACGAGCTGTTGCCCGGTGTCGAGCGACGGGACGCCTGTGAGTGAGTGAGGCCGGGAGGGGCCGGGTTCAAGTGGCCCGTCCCGGCGTCGTGGGTCAGGCCCCCGCCGCCGTGACGACGGCGTCCGTGGCGAAGCCGAGCAGCAGGCCGAGCAGGACGCACCACGTCGTGAGCCGCTTCACGGCCGCCTTGCGGGCCACGGCGAGCAGTTCGATGACGACGTAGAGGATCGAGCCGGCGGCCAGGCCCAGGAAGGCGATCGAGAGGGTGTCGTCCACCAGGCGCTGGCCGGCCAGGGTGCCCAGGAACGTGGGGCCGCCGCCGATCAGGCCGAGCCACAGCAGGGCGAGCCAGGAGGGGCGCTCGCCCGCGGCGGCCAGTGGGGCGACGATGCCGAAGCCCTCGGTGGCGTTGTGCAGACCGAATCCGACGATGAGCAGCACGGCGAGCGAGAGCTCGCCCTTGGCGGCGGAGTTGCCGATGGCCAGGCCCTCGGCGAAGTTGTGCAGTCCGATGCCGGTGGCGATCATCAGGGCCAGCTCGCCCGCCTGCGTACGGGCTTCGCGCACCGGCTCGGCGACGGCGGCGCCGGGGCCGTCCGGCCGGTGCGCGGTGGCGGCGCGACGGCGTGCGGTCCAGGTGTCGTAGGAGACGAGCCCGGCCAGCCCGGCGGTGAGCCCGAGGGCGAGGACGGTCCCGCCGGAGGCGACGGTGCCCCATTTGTGGTCGGTCAGCGCCTGGTCGACCGGCTCCCAGGCGTGGCTCAGGACGTCCCAGACGAGGAAGACGAGGATGCCGATGGCCGTGGCGTTCAGGCCGGCTTTCAGGCGGGGGGTGGGCCGGCGCAGACGGCCTATGGGGAGTCCGAGGTAGATGGTGAAGCCGGCGACGGCGCCGAGCAGGGCGATGTTCGAGCTGGACACGCGGGGCCTCCGTGGTGGGGAGAGCGGAGAAGTGGGGGGGGAGGCGACCGCCGACATTAAGCCAAGTAAGGCTTGCCTAACAACAGTTGGGCCGTGGATTTGAGAAGCCCGTTACCTCGCAGGTCGGTGCGTTATCAGCGTCTCCCGGTCGAGGCAATCGAACTGTTCCGTCCATCGCCGAGACGTTCGATCCCGGCTTGATTTCGACGGCGCCCGGGAGCTCCCCTCTGGCCCGTTTCTGTACTCCCGGGTAACTTACGTACCGCCAAAGCCAGTTGGCCGCGTCGCACAACCCCTCCGAAGGGACCCACCCGTCATGATGCGCTTACGCAGAGCGGCCTTCGCCGCGAGTCTGGTGTCCGCGCTGCTGGTCGGCGGCTCGCAGTTGCCCGCCGCCGCGGCTCAGGCATCCGGTTCCCGGTCCCTCGCCGCCTGTACGGAGAAGGCGGGCGTCGAGGTCTTCCACGAGGGCGGCGTGCCGCTGCTCGACTGGCAGGAGAACCTGGAGTTCGACGGGCAGGGCACCCTCTGGGTCTCGCACCTCACCAAGAACCGCGTCGAGGGCTACACCCCGGACGGCACGCTCAAGGCCAGCGTCCCCGTGAGCGGTCCCGGCGGGATCCGGCGCGGCCCCGACGGGATGATGTACGTCAACTACGGCGTGAATCCGCTCACCTCCTGGGCCACGGGCGGTGGCATCGTGCGGTTCGACCCGACCGCTGCCGCTCCGCGGGCGCGGAAATTCGTGGACGGGCTGTCCGGTGTCAACGGCCTGGCCGTCGACTCCGACGGTAATATCTACGTCAGCCGCGAGCTGGCCACCGGCATTCTCAAGATCCGGCCGGACGGCACGACGGACGAGAAGTGGACCCGGGCGGCGGACATCTTCGGCACCAACGGCCTGGAGATCGTCGGCGACCAGCTGTACGCGAGCGTCATCACCGACACCACGTCCCCGGTCGTACGGGTCCCCCTGAACGATCCGGCGGCCCACACCACGGTCGTCGAACTCAGCCGGAATCCGCTGAAGGCCAAGGTCCTCGACGACCTCACCGCCTTCGAGGGCACGTTGGTGGTCGCGAGCTTCCGCGACGGTGAACTCATCCGGGTCGACCCGGCCACCGGCCGGTCCTGCGTCCTGGTGTCGGGGCTGCGGACGCCCACCAGCGTCCGTGTGCCCCGTGGTTTCGGCGGCCACGACGGGCGGCGCGAGCTATTCGTCTCCGAGGCGTCCGGCCGCGTCGTCAAGGTGACGGTCGGCTGAGCCGCAGGCGGGCCTGGACCCCGGCCGACCCGGTCACCAGCGCAGGGCGGTGAAGTCGACGGGGCGGGGCCGGAGTTCCCGCGTACGGTCCGTCAGCCGCCGCATGCGCGCGGCCATGTCGTCGGCGGGGAGGTGCCGCCGGTCGCCGTGGCCCGGTAGCAGCCACGCGAAGCGCAGCCCGGCGGCGGTCCGGGCCAGGGAGGCGGCCAGCACCTCGATGGAGTACCACGTGACGCTGTCCGCCACTTCGATGTCCCCGGTCGTGCGTGACCAGTAGAAGCTGTCGCCGCTGAAGCAGTAGCGCTCGTCCGCGATGTAGACGACGCTTCCGCGCGTGTGCCCGGGAAGGGGATGGGCGACCACGCCGTCGGCGATCCGCGTCGCCTCGGTGCCGCGGAGCACGCGGTCGGCGTCCGGGGCCGCGTCGAGGTCGCCCTCGTGGATCCACAGCCGGGCGCCGAAGCGGTCGGCGTAGCGGCGGCCGTGCGCGGCGTGGTCGCGGTGGGTCAGCAGGACGTCGGTGACGGGCCCCAGCGCCTCGTACCGCGTGGCGAGCGGGGCGCTCCAGCGCGGGGTGTCGATCATCATCGTGGTGCCGTCGGGGCGGCGCAGCACATAGGAGTTGGCGCCCGCGGTGTGCGTGGAGTTGTGCCCGCACAGGTACACGTCGTCGTCCAGGGCCATCGGGAAGGGGTCGAGCGCCGTGCCCAGCCGCCCCTCCGGCGGGTGGATCGACCGCGTGTGGCAGGCGTGCGCGGCGGCGTGGAGCGCCTGGACGTCGGCTTGGTCGCGCGGTGCGCGGAGGATGACCGACCGGCCGTCCGCCTCCCCGACCAGGCCGGGGGCCAGCTGCCGCGCGACGTCGCAGTTCGTGCACCGCTCGTCCACGTGCCAGTCGCCCGCGAACCGTTCCACACCCATTGCCCGACTCCTCACACGCCGCGCCCGCCCACCGGCCGCCCACCACCAGGGATATCCCGCGCCCCGGGGAAAGGGGAACCGGGTCCGGGCCTTGTGCTTGCGCGACGGTGCTGCTCTTGGCGGCACTTGTGGTCACGCACCGTGAACGCTGTGTGTCACTCCCGTGATCGGCCGGCCGGGCGAGCCGGCCGGCCGTACGCGGGTCAGTGTCCGGAAGGCGTCGCCTCAAGGACGAAGACCGGGATCTCGCGCTCGGTCTTCTTCTGGTAGTCGGCGTAGTCGGGATAGGCCGCGACTGCGCGCTCCCACCACCGGTCCTTCTCCTCGCCCGTTACCTCACGGGCCGTCATGTCCTGCCGCACGGGCCCGTCCTGGAGCTCGACGCGCGGGTCGGCCACGATGTTGTGGTACCAGACGGGGTGCTTGGGCGCGCCGCCCAGGGAGGCGACCACGGCATAGCTGCCGCCGTGCTCCACCCGCATCAGCGGGGTCTTGCGGATCTTGCCGCTCTTCGCGCCCCGGGTCGTGAGCACGACGACGGGCATGCCCCTCATCGTCGTCCCCTGCGTGCCGCCGGAGCTCTCGTAGAGCTCGACCTGTTCGCGGGCCCGCTGGTCCGGGCTCGGCTCGTACTCGCCCTCAAGAGGCATGCTGCCGTCCTGTCTTCGAAAGTCTCGTCTCGAAACGCGCGCAGCGGGCTCGTCGCCCACGGACGCCCTGTTCCTTCCTTCAACCATCACATCCGCTGACATCATCCCCTTGCGCCCGCCTCCCGCGCAGGAGGGCCACGCCGACGCCTTCCGCCGCTGGGCTACCGACGGTAACCTGCGGTTTCGTTCGCTGTGAGGGGTGATCTGTGGCCGTCGGCTTCGATCCCGTCGTCGAGCACGAGCGGACCCGTGCCGCGCTGCGCGCCGCGGTTCCGCGCCTGGCCGGGCTGCTCCGGGAGGTGCCGGACGGGGCCGTGCCCTCCGGGCTCCCGGGGTGGACGGTGAGCGACGTCGACGCGCACCTGTCCGCCGTGTATCTGGCGTACTGCTCCGCGTTCACCGGGGAGTTCGACGGATGGGACGACGTACTGCCGCCCGGTGACGGGCCGTTCGTCGAGCGGATCACGGCCGTGAACGCCAAGGCGGTCGACGTCTTCGCCGAGGAGGCGCGCGCGGGCGCCGGTGCCTTCGTCGCCGAGCGCGGCGAGGCGTTCCTCCGGGTCACCGAGGGGCTCGCGCCCGACACGCCCGTCCCGACGCCCTGGTACGGCGAGAGGATCGTGCTCACCCTGGCGGCCGCGACCGGGCTGCTGCTCAGCGAGACGCTCGTCCACGGCCTCGACGTCGCGCGCGGCGCCCGCCTGCCGTGGGTGATACCGCCGGACGAGGCGCGCTTGGTCATCGGGCAGGCGTTCCCGACGATGATGCCGATGGCCCTGGACGTGGAGCGGGCGCGCCGGGTCCGCATCGCGTTCGACGTCGCCCTCAAGGGCGGCCCCCGGTTGGCGGTCGTCGTGGAGGACGGGGCCGCGACGGTGACCCGCGACGCCCCGCCGCGTGCCTACGACTGCCGGATCACCGCGGCGCCGGTCACGTTCCTGCTGATCGGCTTCCGGCGCGTCCCGCTCTGGAAGGCGGTCGCGCGCGGCCGGATCCGGGCCGGTGGCCGCAGGCCGTGGCTCGCCACGAGCCTCACGGAGCTCATCGCCAGCCCCTGACTCCCTTGATTCGCAGGGGAGTTCACTCGGCAGGCGTCCGGGAGTGGCCCCCGGCACCCGTCACCAGGACGAGCAGCACCACCGCCGCGGCCAGCGCGTGCGGCGCTCCCGCCCGCAGGAAGAGGGCGCCGCCGCACAGTGCTCCGACGAACATGGTGGCCAGGGAGACGAGGCGGCGTACGGTCGCGGGGCCCGGCTCGTCGGCGATGAGGCCGGTGACGGTGCGGGTCAGCACGGTGGTCGTCAGGTCGGGGACGCCGAGCGCGCGGACGACCGCGTTCTGCATGCCCATCCCGCAGGCGAGCAGCGCGATGAGCGCCGCCTTCGCCGGGGCCGTCCCGTGCCCCGCCGTCACCGTGACCACCAGCGCGGCCGTGACCAGGGCCGCGTGGGCGGCGGTGACCACGGCGAACAGCCGTCCGGTGTGCGGGACCCGCCGCCCGAGGTGCCCGACCACCCAGGCGCCCGCCATGAACGTGCCGAAGGCCAGCAGGGAGGCCCAGGCCGACAGGCTCCGGGCCCCGGCCAGGGCGAAGCCAAGGAAGACGACGTTGCCGGTCATGTTGGCCACGAAGACGTGGTCGAGGCCGAGGTAGCTCACCGCGTCCACGAAGCCGGTGACGAGCGTGAGCAGGACGAGCGCGGCCGGCAGGGCGCCGTGGGTGTTGCCCTCGCCGGGGAACAGCCGGTCGGCGGCGCCTTCCAGCACCCTTCTCATGACATGCCGTCAGGCCGTCGCGCGCGGGTCGGTGACGCCTCCGGGGCAGGCGAGGCGTTCGGTGTCCCAGCCCGCGAGCGCGGCCGCGGACTGGTACACCGTCTCGTAGAAGTCCAGCACCTTCGCCACGGCGTCCGGCTCCCCGCGCACGTCGTCGTAGGCCAGTGTGGCGAGATGACTGCCGCGCTGCTCGGTCCACCGTGCCGCTTCCGGCCGCAGCGGCCGCCCGGCGAGACCCGCGGGTTCCGGCGCGGCGTAGGAGTAGAAGGCGGGCCGGGGGAACGCGTCGTCACCGAACCAGAAGCCCGCGCTGATGACCTCGCGGGAGTACGCCTCCCGGGTCACGGGGTCGGCCTCCGGCGGTGGCTCGACCGGGCGGTGGGAGAAGCGGGTGACCGCGAGGTCGAAGGTGTGCCAGAAGTGGTGCACCGGGCTGATCTTGCCGGAGTAGCGGGACGAGAACTCCTCCAGCACCAGGGCCACTTGGCTGAGCACCTGCCAGTACCGGTTGACCCAGAACGGGTCGTACGAGGCGTGCTCGGTGTCCTCGGTGAAGGGACGCCCGGCGTCGGGCAGGTCGAACGGGTGCGGATGCTCGACGGTCACCTCCACCCCGATCGCCCGCAGTGCCTCAAGCGTCCTGTGGTGGAACGAGGCCACCGACTGCCCGAGCAGGGAGAACGACTGCTCGCCGCCGTCCAGGGCGCGCACGATCAGCCGGTGGGCCACGAAGTCGAAGTCGATCGTGAAGACCGGATTGCCGTCGAGCAGCCCCATCGGGCGGGTCGTGATGCCGGACCCGGTGACATGGAAGGGGACGTTCCACCAGTGGTTCCGCCGGGTGCTCCCGGCCAGCCGGATCTTCCCGACGAACTGTGCGAACCGGTGCAGCGTGTCCTTCGAAGCCTGCCATTCGGCCAGCGGGATCGGGGGAAAGACCTCCACGCCGCCTCACTCCTCGCGCTCACCCCCCGGCCGGGCACGGCCGCGGCTTCGAGGCTAGGCGACCGCTCCGGGCGCCGCATCCCGGGCGCCGTCACCCGGGTCGGGCGCCAGGCGGAGGCGGGCTGGGGCCCCGGGCGGGGGAGCGGGGAGCGACAGGGGCGCGGCACCGGGGGTGAGGGAGCCCAGGACGCGGGCGTGCCGGGCCCCGGTGCACGCAGGGACCGTGCCCGGCAGCCCGTGCGCGGTCAGGAAGCCCAGGACCGTGAACGCGTACGCCTCCTTGGCCGCCGACGGCATGCCCAGCTCGTCGGACGTACGCACCGGCACCCCCGGCAGCGCCGCCGCCAGCGCGCTCATCAGCACCGGATTGCGCGTGCCGCCCCCGGAGGCGACGACCTCCGTGCCCCCGCAGTCCCGGACCGCACCGGCCACGGTGCGCGCCGTCAGCGCGGTGACCGTGGCCACCACGTCCTCGGCGCGCAGCGGCCCGAGCCCCGCCGACGCGGCCAGCAGATACGGCAGATGGAAGAGCTCCTTGCCGGTGGTCTTCGGCGCGGGCCGCGCGTAGTACGGCTCGGCGAGCAGCCGGTCCAGCAGCGGGAGGTGCACACTGCCGCGGGCGGCCAGCGCGCCGCCCGCGTCGTAGGCCCGGCGTCCCCCGGTGACATGCCGGACGGCCGCGTCGATCAGCGCGTTGCCGGGCCCCGTGTCGTACGCCCGGCCGCCGTCGGCCACCGTGACGTTCGCGATCCCGCCGAGGTTGAGGGCGACCGGGCGGCCCGGCCGGCCGCGCAGCCACAGGGTGTCGAAGAGCGCGACCAGCGGCGCGCCCTGGCCGCCCGCCGCCACGTCGCGGGAACGGAAGTCCGAGACGACCGGCAGTCCGGTGCGTTCGGCGATCCAGGACGGCGCGCCGATCTGGAGCGTGCCGTGGACGCGGCCGTTCTCCGTCCAGTGGAAGACGGTCTGGCCGTGCGAGGCGACGAGCTCCGCGCGCCCCTCGCACAGTTCGCGGTCGGCGCGGGCGGCGACCTCCGCGAACGCCCGCCCGACCCCGGTGTCCAGCCTGCACACGGTCTCCAGGGTGGTCGTCGCCGGAGGCAGCGCGGCGGCGAGCTCCGCGCGCAGCCCCTCGTCGTACGCCTGGCCCAGCGCGCCCAGCGGCGTCAGGCGCAGGGTGTCACCGTCGAGGCGCAGGTCGGCCGCCGCGGCGTCGACCGCGTCGTACGACGTGCCCGACATCAGCCCGATCACGCGCATGGCCCGGTGGCCTCCCTCTCAGTCGCGCAGGTCGCGCCGGTGGTCGTCGGCGCGCAGCGTCAACAGCGTCGCACCGCTGACCGCGCAGGTCGCCATGGCGTAGTACGCCGGGATGTCGGCGTCGGCGGTGCGGTCGAGCAGCTCGGTGAGGACGAGCCCGGCGCAGCCGGAGAAGACGGCGTTGGCCAGCGCATAGGCCAGCCCCAGGCCCGTGCAGCGCACCCGGGCGGGGAACATCTCCGCCAGCATCGCCGGGCCCGGCCCGGCCATCAGCCCGGTCACCGCCCCGGCGAGGAGCACCGCGAGCCCCTTGACCGGCGTCGGCGTGCCCTCCCCCTGCACGACCCTGAGCAGCGGGAAGGCGAGGAGGACGACCAGCCCCGCCCCCGCCGCCATCACCGGGCGGCGGCCGACGCGGTCGCTCAGCGCGCCCGCGGGCAGGATGGACAGCGCGAACCCGAGGTTGGCCAGGAAGGTGGCGGTCAGCGCCTGTTGAAAGGTGGCGCCGAGCGTGTGCTGGAGATACGTCGGCAGGACCACCAGGAAGGTGTAACCGGCCGCCGACCAGCCCATGATGCGCCCGGCGCCCAGCGCGACGGCCCGCAGCACCTCGCGTGGCGCGGCCGTCGCGGCCGCCTCCGTCCGGCGTACGGGCTCCGCTGCGGCCGTGCCCAGCCGGAGCCACAGCGCCGCCAGACCGAGCGGCAGCGCCAGCAGGAACGGCACCCGCCACCCCCAGGCGTACAGCGCCCGTTCGCCCAGGACCGTCGCCGTCCCGGCGGCCAGCCCCGCCCCGGCCAGCAGGCCCAGCGCGACCGTGAACGACTGCCACGCCCCGTACAGCCCGCGCCTGCCGCGCGGGGCGGACTCCGTCATCAGCGACACCGCGCCGCCGAACTCCCCGCCCGCGGACAGGCCTTGGAGCGCGCGCACGCAGGTCAGCACCCAGGGGGCCGCGGCGCCGAGGGTGGCGCGGGTGGGCAGCAGGCCGATCGCGGTGGTGGCGGCCGTCATCAGCAGCAGGGCCAGGACGAGGGCGGGCCGCCGGCCGAGCCGGTCGCCGACGCGCCCGAACAGCGCCGCGCCGACCGGCCGGAAGAAGAAGGCCAGCGCGAACGACGCGTACGTCTTGACCAGCCCCTCGGCGCCGTTCCCCGGGCCGCCGCCGAAGAACCCGGCGGCGATGACCGACGCGAAGGCGCCGTACACCCCGAACTCGTACCACTCGATGAAATTGCCCACCGACCCCGAGAGGAGCGCGCGCCGCGCCCGGGTCCGGCGGGCGGTGCCGGGGCCGCCGCTGGTCAGTACGGTCACGGAACCTCCCTGGGAAGGGGTGTCCAGACAGGTCTAGCAGCCCGGCGGGCGCGGGGCAGCCCGGGCGTCGGCTGTTTCGTGCGCGGAGAGGCGGGCACGCGATTCGAGGCCGGAGGAAACGTCTACGAAGAGAGGTACGCCATGAGCGCCGACGAGAAGGCCAAGGCCAAGGGCGAGCAGCTCAAGGGCAAGGCCAAGGAGGAAGTCGCCCGCAAGGTGGGCAACGAGCGGAAGACGGCCGAGGGGCGCGGCGAGAAGGCCAAGGGCGACCTGCGCGCGGCGAAGGAGAAGGCCAAGGACGCCTTCAAGGACTGACGCCCCGCCAGGAGCTCCGCCCGGCGGACGTCACGGGCGGGTGTGCGGCTGGGGTTCGCCGCGGCGGACCGCGCCCGGCGCCCGGGCCGCGGGGTGGTCCGCCCTGGCCGAGGACGTGAGCTGCCAGGGGACACTGGTGACCATGACGCCGGGTGTGAAGAGCAGCCGGCTCTTGAGCCACAGCGCGGACTGGTTGTGGAGCAGGTGCTCCCACCAGTGACCCACCACGTATTCGGGGATGAAGACCCCCACCACGTCGCGCGGGCTCGACCGGCGCACGGAGCGGATGTACTCCACGACCGGCCGGGTGATCTCGCGGTACGGGGAGTCGATCACCTTCAGAGGGATGTCGAGGTCGAGGGCCGCCCACTGCTCCTGCAAGCGGGCGGTCTCCTCGCGGTCCACGGCGACCGTGAGCGCCTCCAGCTCGTCCGGCCGGAAGGCGCGGGCGTAGGCCAGGGCGCGCAGGGTCGGCTTGTGCAGGGTGGAGATCAGCACGATGCCCAACACCCTTGAGGGCCGGACGAGTTCGGCACGCGGGTCGCTGACGGCGAGCTCGGCGGCGACGGTGTCGTAGTGGCGGCGGATGCCCCGCATCATCAGCCACAGCAAGGTCGCGGCGACGACCGCGAGCCATGCGCCCTGGGTGAACTTGGTGACCAGCACGATCACCAGCACCAGGCCGGTGACCACGGCGCCGAGCGCGTTGATGACCCGGGCCACCCGGCCGTGCCGCCGCGTCTCCGCCTCGGTGGCCGGGTCGCGCAGTTCACGGTTCCAGTGCCGGACCATCCCGGTCTGCGACAGCGTGAAGGACGTGAAGACGCCCAGGATGTAGAGGTGGATGAGGCTGGTGACGTCCGCCTTGTAGAACCACAGCAGCAGGCCCGCGGTGACGGCCAGGGCGAGGATGCCGTTGGAGAAGGCCAGCCGGTCGCCGCGGCTGTGCAACTGCCGCGGCAGATAGCGGTGCTGGGCCAGGATGGAGGCCAGCAGCGGGAAGCCGTTGAAGGCGGTGTTCGCCGCCAGGATCAGCACCAGGGCCGTCGCCGCCTGGACGAAGTAGAACCCGACGCTGTGCTCGCCGCCGAAGACGGCTGCCGCGAGCTGGGCGATGACGGTCCGCTGGGTGTACGAACCGCAGTCACCCGGCAGCCCGGTGAGCCGGCAGGAGTCGGCGGTGATGTGCACCTTGGTGATCAGCGCGAGCGCGGTGACGCCGACGAACATCACCACCGCGATGGTGCCCATGATGCTCATGGTGCTCGCGGCGTTCTTCGACTTGGGCTTGCGGAACGCCGGTACGCCGTTGGAGATCGCCTCCACGCCCGTCAGCGCCGTGCAGCCGCTGGAGAAGGCCCGCAGGCACAGCATGATCAGGGCGAAGCCCGCGAGGCCGGCGTCCGCGGGCTTCGCCGCGACGCCGAACGAGGCGCTCTCGGAGACCGGCGCGTGCCCCAGCAGATAGCGCAGCAGCCCGGTCGCCACCATGATCAGCACGCCGGTGATGAAGAGATAGGTCGGGGCGGCGAAGGCCCGCCCGGACTCGCGCATCCCCCTCAGGTTCACCCCGGTCAGCAGCGCGACGAAGCAGACCGCCATCAGCACCCGGTGGTCGGCGAGCGCGGGCACCGCCGAGATGATGTTGTCCACGCCCGAGGCGACCGAGACCGCCACCGTCATCACGTAGTCGACCAGCAGGGACGCGGCGACCACCAGCCCCGCCGAGGCGCCCAGGTTCGTCGAGACGACCTCGTAGGACCCGCCGCCGCTGGGGTAGGCGTGCACCACCTGCCGGTAGGAGAGCACCACCACGGCCATCAGGCCCACGACCGCCCCCGCGATCCACGGCGTGAAGTGCAGATAGGCCAGGCCGCCGAGGGTGAGCACCAGGAGGATCTCCTGCGTGGCGTAGGCCACCGACGACAGCGGGTCCGACGCGAAGATCGGCAGCGCGAGCCGCTTGGGGAGGAGGGTCTCCTGGAGCTCTTCGCTGCGCATCGCGCGGCCGATGGCCAGCCGTTTGAGGAGCGCCGTCACATTGATCACGCGGTGAGCGTATGTCTTGTATGTGGCGGTTTGCGGTGTGTGTGAGGGTGTGTCAGGCGAGGATCACGCCGCGCGGGGCAGGGGCACCGTGGCGACGGCGTGCTCCACCAGGCTGCCGAGGTGGAGCCGGCCGCCGTCCTCCAGGGCGCAGGTGACCATGTGGTAGGCGCGGCCGTCGCGCCGCAGGTCGTGCACCGTACGGCCCTCGGCGTCGAGGCCCCGCACCCACGCCGTGCGGCGCGCGTCCGGCAGCAGCGCGGACGGCAGGGACCAGACGGCCTTGCGCAGGGCCGGGTGATGGCGGTGCAGCAGATCGACCATGACATCCCGGGCCGAGGCCAGCGCCACCCAGATCAGGCCGCTCCCACCGGTCGTCAGATTGTCGGGGAAGCCGGGCAGGTTGTCGGCGAACACGTCGTCCGCACCGGCCCGCGGCCCCGTGAGCCACAGCCTCCGCAGCCGGTAGGACCCGGTCTCCGCGACCACCAGGAAAGACTCGTCGGGCGCCAGGCAGACGCCGTTGGCGAACTGCAGCCCGTCCACGACGACTTCGGGCTCGCTCCCGGGCACCCACCGCACGACACGGCCCGTGCCGGAGTGCTCCAGGAGGTCGCCCTTCCACAGATGGAGGGGGAACCTGCGGCTGGCGTCGCTCACATAGACCGTGCCGTCGCGGGTCACGGTCACGTTGCTGCACACGCGCAACGGCTCACCCGCCGCCTCGCTCAGCACGGTCTCCACCGCCCCGCTCGCCGGGTCGATCCGCAGCAGACCGCGGTAGGCGTCGCAGACCAGGACCCGCCCGTCCGGCAGCGCGTGCAGCCCCAGCGGCCGCCCGCCCGTCCGGGCCACCTGCTCCACGTGCCCGCCGTCAGGGTCCACCCGGAGGATCCGGCCGTCCGCCACCCCGGTGAGCAGCTTCCCGGACGCGTCGAGCGCGAGGTGCTCCGGTCCCTCCCCGCCGATCGGCAGCAGCCGCGGGGCCGGCATGGTGGTGCGACGGCCCGCCGCCGCGCGGGGGCGCGGCGGCGGCCGCCAGACCACTGGTTCCATGGGCGGCTTCCCTGCCGTCGGCCTCAGTGCCATCGACGCGTCACACCCTTCGCTCGGCACGCATGCAGCGGAGCATCTCCTCCGCGTACGGCAGGACGACAAAGGCTCCCACAGCCGCCGCGATCGCCGCGAGATAGCCCGCGGGCAGCGGCTGTTCCTTGGGCACGAGCCGCCAGTCGTCCGGCGTGCCCTCGCCGCGGCGCAGCCCGGCCCGGACCTGGTCCCAGTGCAGGCACGCGGTGAACGCGGCCGCCGAGAGCGGCAGCACCTCCAGGAAGCTGTGGATGTGCTGCTCGACCGGGCGCAGCTCCCGCTCCTGGGAGGCCAGGGTGACGTCCCACAAGGCGGTCGCGCCGTGCGCCACGGCCGCGCCGCCCATCAGGGACAGGACCAGGGGGTTGACCTTCGCCACGAGCGCCGTGACGACCGGCACGCCCGCCTCGGTCATCATCAGCGCGTGCACCGCCGACTCCCGCACGCCGCTGGTCTCCTCGATCCGGGTGCGCCGGTGCATGATCCAGTCCGCGACGCTCGGGACGAACCACAGCGGCAGCACCCCGTACATCAGGAACCGGCGGCTGGCGTTCTCCACGTCGTCCGCGCCGGGCGGGATGCGCAGGACGGGCCGGTCCCGCCACCGCAGCCACCGCCGTGCCGGGCCGGTCCTGGGCATGAGCTTGCGCATGGAGGTCCTCTCCGCTCGGGGCGTCACGCAGGCCCGCCGAACTCCTCGACGAAGGCCGGGCAGAACGCCTTGAGGTCGTCCGGCTTCCGGCTGGTGATCAGGGTGTTGGGGCCCTGCGCGCAGCGCACCACCTCCTGGTCGGTCCAGGTGCCGCCCGCGTTGCGGATGTCGGTGCGCAGGCTGGGCCAGGACGTCAGCGTCCGGCCGTGCAGCACGTCGGCCTCGACGAGGATCCACGGGGCGTGGCAGATGGCGGCGACGGGCTTGCCCGCGTCGAAGAACGCCTTCACGAAGGCCACGGCACGCCCGTCCATCCGCAGGGCGTCGGGGTTGGCGACGCCGCCGGGCAGCACCAGCCCGTCGTACTCCCCGGGCCCGGCCTCGTCCAGGACGCCGTCGACGGCGAAGGTGTCGGCCTTGTCGAGGTGGTGGAACGCCTGGATCCGGCCGGTCTTCGTGGAGATCAGCCGGGGCGTGCCGCCGGCGTCGAGCACCGCCTGCCACGGGTCGGTCAATTCGATCTGCTCGACACCTTCCGGTGCCGTGAGGAACGCGACGCGCATTCGGGTGGTCCTTTCCGTTTCGGGGTCCCGCTACGGGTGACCCGTCGCGGGACGGGGAAACCCGGGGCGCCGTGAATCCGCCCGTACGGCCCGCTGTTCCGGGTGCGGTTGCGGACCCCACGGGCCGACCCCAGGGTGGATCCGGGATCCCTGCTTCACAGAACCCTTCTTCACAGACGAGGAGACCCGGTCATGGGCAAGGGCAAGGCGAAGGCCAAGCAGGCCAAGGGCCAGCTGAAGGAAACGGCGGGGCGGGCCGCGAACGACAAGCGGATGGAGGCCGAGGGCCGGGCGGAGAAGGTGGCCGGCAAGGCACAGGAAGCCGTCGCCAAGGCGAAGAAGGACCTCGGCCGCTAGAGGCGGGTGACCGGGGCCTTTTCCGGGGCGCTGCCCCGGGCCCCGGTCCTCACCCGGTCCTCAGCGGACGCCCCGGCCCGGACGCGCCGGGCCCGCGGCCGGCCGGGCGCGGTGCAGGGCCCGGCGTTCCGACTCCGTCGTACAGCCCCAGATCCCGTATTCCTGACCCGAGCGCAGGGCCCAGGTGAGGCACTGCTCGACGACCGGGCACCGTCTGCACACGGATTTCGCCGCTTCGGCCTGTGTGCGGGCGGGGTCGCGCGTTCCGATGGGGAAGAACAGCTCGGGGTCTTCGTCTCTGCACGCGGCGTGCTGTCGCCAATTCACGTGACGCTCAATTCGATTGCCCGATGGATACGGCCGGTTCTTACGGCCTGTTTCTTCGCGGGTGACCCCGTGAGGCAATCGGAAACACGCCTCCGCCCGGCCGCCGCTCCCCTCACGCCGCCGCGGGCCGCTCCGCCACGGGGCGCGCGTTCCACGTCCGGGCACCCGTGTCGGCGGGCGGCCGGTTCGCGCCGAGGGCCGCCCTCGCCTCGGTGGCGTACGTGTCCACGTACTCCTGCTCCGAGAGCTTGAGGATCGCGTACATGATCTCGTCCGTCACGGCGCGCAGCACCGCGCGGTGGTCCTGCATCCCGTCGTAGCGCGAGAAGTCCAGTGGCTCCCCGAAGCGGATCGTGATCGGCACGAGGCGCGGCAGGCGGCGTCCCGTCGGCTGTGCCTCGAACGTGCCGATCATCGCGCAGGGGATCACGGGCGCGCCCGACCGGAGCGCCATGGCCGCCACGCCGACCCGGCCCTTGTAGAGCCGCCCGTCGTGCGAGCGCGTCCCCTCGGGGTAGATGCCGAGCAGCTCGCCCCGCTCCAGGACACCCAGTGCCGTGTCGACCGCGGCCTGCGCGGCCTCCTTGCCCGACCGGTCCACGGGTATCGCCCCGATGCCCCGGAAGAAGGCCGCGACGATCCGGCCCTTGAGGCCGGGCCCCGTGAAGTATTCCTGCTTCGCCAGGAAGGAGATCCGGCGCCGGACCATCACCGGCATCATGAAGTGGTCGGAGAACGACAGGTGGTTGCCCGCGATGATCGCCGCACCGGACTGCGGCAGGTGCTCCATCCCCTCCACGCGCGGCCGGAACAGCCACCGCAGCAAAGGCACCAACACCACGGTTTTGAAAGCGAAGTAGAACAAGATCGTTGATCCCTTCGGCCGACTTGGCCCCCGCGCCGAGGCACGCTAGTCGGCCGCCCGGATCATGGGGAGAGGGACTATTGAGCCATTCGCGACGGCACTGCGTGCCACCACGGTCCGCGGCGCCGCGGACCCCGCTTTGACGTGTGCGGACGCGGCGTACGGGAGGCGGCGCGGGGGCGTGAATTCGTACGCCAAGGGCCCGGCCATTATGCAACTGGTTGCACAATGAGCCGGCGGGTCATACGCTCCCGGAAAACAGGCTTGTCCCCCCAGGACCTGGCACGCAGCGAAGGGCCCCGCCGTGAATCCGTATCCGCACCTCCTCAGCCCGCTCGACCTCGGCTTCACCACGCTGCCCAACCGGGTGCTGATGGGGTCCATGCACGTGGGCCTCGAAGAAGCGGAGAACGGCTTCGAGCGGATGGCCGCCTTCTACGCCGCCCGGGCGCGCGGCGGCGTGGGGCTGATCGTCACCGGCGGCATCGCGCCCAACGAGGCGGGGCGCCCCTGGGCGGGCGGCGCCTCGCTCACCACCGAGGAGGAGGCAGCCCGGCACCGGGTCGTCACCGACGCCGTCCACCGCGAGGGCGGCAGGATCGCGATGCAGATCCTGCACTTCGGCCGCTACGCCCACCACCCCTCCCTCGTGGCGCCCAGCGCCCTCCAGGCGCCCATCTCCGGATTCGTCCCGCACGCCCTGACCGACGCCGAGATCGAGCGGACCGTCGAGGACTTCGTACGGGCCGCCGGGCTCGCACGGCAGGCGGGCTACGACGGCGTCGAGATCATGGGCTCCGAGGGCTATCTGATCAACGAGTTCGTCGCCCCCGCCACCAACCACCGCACCGACCGCTGGGGCGGACCGTACGAGAACCGCGTCCGCTTCCCCCTGGAGATCGTCCGCCGGGTCCGCGAGCACGTCGGCCCGGACTTCATCCTGATCTACCGGCTCTCCATGCTGGACCTCGTGCCCGGCGGGTCCTCGCTGGAAGAGGTGGTCGCCCTCGCCAAGGACATCGAGGCGGCGGGCGCGAGCATCATCAACACCGGCATCGGCTGGCACGAGGCGCGCATCCCGACCATCGCGACCTCGGTGCCGCGCGGCGCCTACGCCTGGGTCACCAAGAAGCTGATGGGCTCGGTGTCGATCCCGCTCGTCACCACCAACCGCATCAACACCCCGGAGAAGGCCGAGCAGTTGCTCGCCGACGGCCACGCGGACATGGTGTCCATGGCGCGGCCCTTCCTCGCCGACCCCGACTTCGTCGCGAAGGCGCGGCAGGGGAGCGCCGAGACGATCAACACCTGCATAGGCTGCAACCAGGCGTGCCTCGACCACACCTTCAGCGGGAAGATCACCTCCTGCCTGGTCAACCCCCGTGCCTGCCACGAGACGGAGCTCGTCCTCGCGCCCACCCGGCTGCGCAAGCGCCTCGCCGTCGTCGGCGCCGGGCCCGCGGGTCTGGCCTTCGCGGTGTCCGCCGCCGAGCGCGGCCACACGGTGACGCTGTACGACGCCGCCGACCGGATCGGCGGGCAGCTGAACATCGCCAACAAGGTCCCCGGAAAGGAGGAGTTCGACGAGACCCTGCGCTACTTCCGTGTGCGGCTCGAACGCCTGGGCGTCGAGGTCAGGCTCAACACCCCGGTGACCGCGGACACCTTCGCCCCCGGCGCGTACGACGAGATCGTCGTCGCCACCGGCGTCACCCCGCGCACCCCCGCCATCGACGGCATCGACCACCCGAGCGTCCTCACCTATCTCGACGTCCTGCGCGACGGCGCCGAGGTCGGCGAGCGCGTCGCGGTCATCGGCGCGGGCGGCATCGGCTTCGACGTCGCGGAATTCCTCACCGACGCGGGCGACGGGGCGAGCCGGGACCCGGAGACCTACTTCCGTACGTGGGGCGTCGACACCGACTACCGCGCACCGGGCGGACTGCGCACCCCCGAACGGCCCGCGCCGCCGCGCACCGTCCACCTCCTCCAGCGCAAGACGAGCAAGGTCGGCGCCGGACTGGGCAAGACCACCGGGTGGATCCACCGCACCGAACTCCGGCACCGCGGAGTCACCATGACCGCCGGAGTGACGTACGACCGCGTCGACGACGCTGGACTCCACTTCACGGTCGACGGCACCGCCACGACCCTCGCCGTGGACACCGTCGTGCTCTGCGCCGGACAGGAACCGCGCCGCGGCCTGTACGAGGAACTGCGCGCCGCCGGGCACACCGTCCACCTCATCGGTGGCGCCGACGTCGCCGCCGAACTCGACGCCAAGCAGGCCATCCGCCAGGGCACGGAGCTCGCGGCGACCGTCTGAACTGTGCGTCTGAACTGCGTGTCCGATCTGCGCGGATAGGATGCCGCCATGTCGCTGCCGCACGCCATCCTCACCGCACTGCTGGAGAAGCCGTCGTCGGGGCTGGAGCTGACCCGCCGCTTCGACAGGTCGATCGGCTACTTCTGGTCGGCCACGCACCAGCAGATCTACCGCGAACTCGGCAGGCTGGAGGACCGCGGCCTCATCCGCGCGCTGCCCACCACCCAGCCGGCCCGCGGGCAGAGGAAGGAGTACGAGGTCCTGCCCGCGGGCCGCGAGGAACTCGCCGCCTGGGTCGCCACCGCCGAGGATCCCAAGCCCGTACGGGACCCGCTCCTGCTGCGGATGCGGGCGGCGGGGGTGGTGGGCGCCGAGGGCCTCACCGAGGAGCTGCGCCGCCATCTCGCCCTGCACGAGGCGCAGTTGGCGGAGTACGAGGCGATCGAGCGCCGGGACTTCCCGGCCGAACCGCAAAACGAGCGCGACCGGCTGCGCCACCTGGTGCTGCGTGGCGGGATCGATCTGGAGACCTTCTGGGTCGGGTGGCTGAGGGACGCGCTGGCGAAGGTGTGAAGTGGGGCGCCTTCATGGCTCCCTGACGGCCCGCAGGCTCTTCACAATGCCCGGCCGCCGGCCACCCGCTCCGCGGGAGGGGCGTCCCGCAGGCCGAGCCGCAAGTGCTCCACGTGGTAGAGCGCCTGGTCGAGGAGTTCGGCGACGTGGTGGTCGTAGAGGGCGTAGATGACCGAGCGGCCCCGGCGTTCGGCGGTCACCAGGCCGAGGTTGCGCAGCAGGCGGAGCTGGTGGGAGCAGGCGGACTGCTCCATGTCCACCTCCTGGGCGAGGTCGCCGGCCGCGCAGGGGCCCTCCTGGAGGCGGGCGAGGATCCGCAGCCGTGAGGGGGTGGCCAGGGCCTGGAGCGTCGCGGCGACGTCCGCGGTCCCGACGGCGTCCAGGCGCTCGCGCGTGGTGGCCGCGTACTCGCCGTGGTTTTCGCTCTTGTCGGCTCCATGACCCATATGGCCATCCTACCGACGATGAATGAAGACCTGTTCATTCGTTCCTGTACCGTGGTGGTGTCGCCCCTCCCCGTCCGCGAAGGGTTGTCCCCCCATGCCTTCCACCCTGCTCCGCCGCCCCGAACGCACGGTCCCCGCGACCGCGACACCCGTGCCGCGGCGCCGCACCCGGGTCTTCGCGCTGACGGAGGCCCGCTGGGCGGCAGCGGCCACGCTCGCCTTCCTGACCGCGCTGCCGCTGCACCTGACCGGCGCCCCGGCATGGGCCTGGGGCCCGCTCTACGCGGTCGCGTACGCGGCCGGGGGCTGGGAGCCGGCCTGGGCCGGGCTCCAGGCGCTGCGGGAACGCACCCTCGACGTCGACCTGTTGATGATCGTCGCCGCGCTCGGGGCGGTGGCGATCGGGCAGGTGATGGACGGGGCGCTGCTGATCGTCATCTTCGCCACCTCCGGGGCGCTGGAGGCACTGGCGACCGCCCGCACCGCCGACTCGGTGCGCGGCCTGCTCGACCTCGCCCCGGACACCGCCACCCTCCTGCTGGACGACGGCGAGGAGCGGACCGTCCCCTCCGCGGACCTCGTGGCCGGCGACACCGTCCTCGTCCGGCCGGGCGAGCGGATCGGCGCCGACGGCCGGGTGCTGGACGGCGCCGGCGAGGTCGACCAGGCCACCATCACCGGCGAGCCGCTGCCCGTCGTCAAGGAGGCGGGGGACGAGGTCTTCGCCGGGACCGTCAACGGCACGGGCGCGCTGCGCGTGAAGGTCGAACGGGACGCCTGCGACTTCGTGGTCGCGCGGATCGTGGCCATGGTCGAGGAGGCGTCGGAGACCAAGGCGCCGACGCAGCTGTTCATCGAGAAGGTCGAGCAGCGGTACTCCATCGGCATCGTCCTGGCCACGCTCGCCGTCTTCGCCGTACCGCTCGCCTTCGGCTCCGGCCTGACCGGTTCGCTGCTGCGGGCGATGACCTTCATGATCGTCGCCTCGCCGTGCGCGGTCGTGCTGGCCACCATGCCGCCGCTGCTGTCCGCGATCGCCAACGCCGGCCGGCACGGCGTGCTCGTGAAGTCCGCCGTGGTCATGGAGCGCCTGGGCCGGGTGGACGCGGTCGCCCTGGACAAGACCGGCACGCTGACCGAGGGCACTCCCCGGGTCACCGACGTCCGCCCGCTCACCGGCAGCGGCCTGGACGCGGACGAACTGCTGGCCACGGCCGCGGCGGCCGAGCACCCGAGCGAGCACCCGCTGGCCCGGGCCGTCGTACGCGCCGCCCGCGAGCGGGAGCTGGACATCCCCCTCTCCGACGGCTTCGCCTCCGCCCCCGGCATCGGCGTGAGCGCCACCGTCGACGGGCACGCGGTCGCCGTCGGCGCCCCGGCCCGGCTGCTCCACGGCGCCGGGGATCCCGTATCCGCCGAAGCGGCGGCAGTGGCAGAGGAGTTGGAGAGCGCCGGCCGCACGGCCGTGCTCGTGCGGCGCGACGGCCTCCCGGCCGGAGTCCTCGGCATCGCCGACCGCCTCCGGCCCGGCGCCGCCACAACGGTCGCCGCGCTGACGGACCTGGCCGGTACGGCGCCGATGCTGCTCACCGGCGACAACCCACGCGCCGCCGCCCGCCTCGCGGCCGAGGTCGGCATCGCCGACGTACGCGCCGGTCTGCTGCCCGAGGACAAGGCCGGCGCCGTCCGGGAGCGGGGGGCCGCCGGGCGGAAGGTGCTGATGATCGGCGACGGCGTCAACGACGCGCCCGCGCTGGCCGCCGCCCACACCGGCATCGCCATGGGCCGGGCCGGCTCCGACCTCGCCCTGGAGACCGCCGACGCCGTCATCGTCCGCGACGAACTCGCCGCCGTCCCCCAGCTGGTGACCCTCTCCCGCCGGGCCCGCGGCCTGGTGGTGCAGAACCTCGTGATCGCCTCGGTCTTCATCTCGGGCCTGGTGATCTGGGACCTGGCCGGCCACTTGCCGCTGCCGCTCGGTGTGCTGGGCCATGAGGGATCGACGGTCATCGTGGGGCTCAACGGGCTGCGGATGCTTCGGGAATCGGCGTGGTGGGGTGATCGTCGGGGGCGCGGTTGACGGCAGGGGTGGGGGCGGGCGGCGATGCCCCACCTTGTGACGGTGCTCAGCGGTCTGGGACTGCGCGGCCTCCGCGCGTTCTAGGCAGCCGCCACAGCCCTACGCAGTGCGTCTTTGTGCTCCCACGACCATGGGGCGTCCCGAAGCTCTTCGGGCAGGCCGGCGAGCCCGGACCTCAAATGGTCGGCTGCCTCGCGGTAGCGCCCGAGTTCGAGAGTGCAGAGGCCCATATTCAGGCGATTGAACGCGGGCGTCAGCCAATAGGCGGTTTCCGGTGGAGGGAGAGCGGCTGCCTTGTCCGTAAGGCCCTCTGCCTCTTCAACCATACGAAGAGCCGAGTCGAGTTCACCCATGGCTGCCATTCCGGCTGCCGCTTGCAGGAAGTCTCCGATCCGCTGGGCAGGGTGCGCCCCTGGAGTGTTGGCGGCAGCGGAGAACCAACGGGCAATTCCTTGGTGCCTGTTCTGTTGGCGGGCAATGTAACCCTTGAAGTTGAGCGCTTGTGCGGCAAGCGTTCCATTGCCGATTTCGTCGGCCAACTCCAGAGCGTCGTTGAGGAGCCCCACCGCCGCGGCATCCTTGCGGACTTGGGCGAACAGCCACCCCGAGAACTGGACCCACTCCGATGCGACTTCCGCAAGTTGGTCCCTGTAGGCCCCTCGGGCGCCCCGGAGCATTCGGGTAACTTCCTTGGTCTGAGTCACGGTTGCGGGGATTACCGACTCGGGCTTCACGGTGTCGTCCAAGCGGCGGTAAGCGGCCAGCACTCCAGCAAGTGCATCGACGGTTCCCGCGTCCAAGCGGGAGGGGTTGGCGGCGCTGCGAGCGACCCTCGACTCCTCGTCTTCATTGAGCACTGTCGCCGCTAGTGCACCGTCCGCTCCGACAAGAGCGTCCAGCGATGCGGCCAAGTTCGCCGACGGCTTCTGTTTCCCGCTGAACACCCGTGACAGGTAAGCCGGGTCGTAATTCATGGCACGCGCGGCTGCCTTCATCGAGTAGCCGCTGTCCCGGATCGCCCTACGTGCGAGATCAGCAAAATCACTCATCGTGAACCTCTGCGGGTTGACCGGCGGGGCTCCAGAGTAGTCAACCCTGGTCACCTCCCGCGTGAGCATCGCAACCTCAATCATGGACTGACGCAAGTACCCCGGCGACCGTCCCACCGGCCCGGGGGCGCGGACCACCTGAAAGGGATGAGCAGGCAGCCATGAGAGAGCATAAGCAGGGGCAACCCGCAAAGAACACTGAGGTACGACACGACCGGAGTGCGGCCGGTCTCCCGCCTGTTGAGGAGAGCGAACTGCTGGACGCTCCCGAGCGGACCCGGCCCCGCCGGGTCTTCCAGGTCGGCCCGTACACCGTGGAGACGAAGCCCGGGAGGTCGTCGTGCTGATGCCCCGCCCGCTCAGCCCCGCCTACGCGTATGCGTCCGTCCCGGACGAGCCGCCGAACAACCGGTTCATGATCGGGACGCTGATCAAGCGCGATCTGCCCGATCGGTCCGGGCCCTCCGAGTGGTGCGGCAAGCATCTGAAGGAGCGGACACAGCTCGTGGTCCGTAAGGGATGAGTCTGTCTCGACTGCGTACAGGAGAAGAGCGAGAAGCATCCGTAGGCGGCCGCGCCCGTGCCCCGTTCGTGCTCTCCATGAGACGCACGGGCGGGGGCTTTCTCGCTTGGTCAGTCAGTGGCAGGAACCATGACTGGTGGGAGTTCTCCGGCGGGATCGTGAATTTTCTTGCGGATTGGCTCGGCGGATCCTTGGACAGGCATGGCTTTCCGGACGACGTGCCGTCTGCTAATCCCCGAGTGCAACTCGTAGGGAGCTAGGCAGGTCTGTATCCAGCGGAAGCGGCGGCCTCTCGCTTGAGCTGCCGCCGCTTTTACAGGCCGTGGCTCCCGGCCGTACTGCATTCCGGCGTTCACGCCGCGCTGTGAAGAGGCCGGTCCATCATGCTTGGCCTCGAGCAGCTTCCGTCCCGCTCTGACCTGGCTGAGCCGCCCCGGCCCGGCTTCGGGGCCGGGCGGAGGGGAGGTTTATCACCTCGTACAACGTGCGGCCTTCCGCAGCCCACAGCCGTAGACGGTCCCGGTCCACCCAGTGCACATGGTGACGATCCCCCCAGATGCGGGCGTCCCGGGTGAAGGCGCCGTTGGTGACGACGACCGCGTGGTCCGCGCCGTGCACGGGCCCTGCTGTGCCCTTCACCTGATACATCACCGACGAGCCCACCTTGCCGCCCACCCGTGTGTGTTTGCACTGCACGACTGTGCGGCCGCGCCGCCGATCCTCACCTATGACGTCCGCCGCTTGATCCCCTTGCCGCCCCACGTGCCGGGCATGCACACCGTCCCGGAGCAGAAGGTCGCGGGCCGCCAGTTCGAACTCCTGATCCGACATCGCGTCCAGATCCGCCAGGTCATAGCTCAGCCGACGCACCCGGTTCGCCTTCGCCCGGCTGTCGAGGAGCCTCTGCCGCCACCTGACGACACCGAATCCTGCCGCGAGCATGGCGAGAGACGCCCACAGGGGCCACCCTCGTGCAAGCAGCCGACCGATCGCCCCTGCCACCTGTAGTACGGACAGTGCAGCCACGGCTGCAAGTACCGCTGCTGCGATCCACTCGGCGTTGTCCCGCGGCATCCGGGGTCGTGGGAAAGTGCGCTCTTTCACCGCCCGGCCACCGATGCGGAAGCACTCACCGACGGCGTGGGAGCGGAAGGAGGCTCTCCACTCGTAGAGCCCTCGTTTCCCTTGGCCCATAGCCACAAGACCACTGCGACGACAGCGAGAAGGCCCCATCCGCTGATCTGCTTGCGGCGCCGTGGACTGGGGTTGCGCCTGATGTGCTCACGGACCCTGTGATACCCGTCCGGAATCCGCTCCGCCATGAGCCTCTCCTTCGCTCGATACGAGTCGCCCGACACGACCCGTGCGAAGAGAAATAGCAGGCGCCACTGACGATGTCGGTCGGCACTTGGTCTCACTGCCCGACGGGGGAGGCTCAATGTGGCCGGTCAGCACATGCGTGGCAGGAGAGACTCGCAGGTTGGCTGAATTCGGCTTGGCGGTGAGTGATTTGCACCCATCGGTAGCCTCCCGTGGACGATGACGTGGTGGGCTTGTATCTCGAGCCGCCGGAGGGGCGTTGGCGCTGTGGGCGGACGAGAAGTCGCCGATCCAACGCTGGACGGCCGCAGTCGGTGCCGCCGATGATGTCCGGGGCGCCCGAACGCTGCGGCTTGCGCTGGGTGATCGTCGGGGGGCTTTCGCCGTGCGTACGGAGCGGTAGCGTGGGGCCATGGTGACGGAGCACCTGGGTGACCGGTTGGGCAGGCTCCGCAGGCTGGCCGACCTCACCCAAGAGGCGCTGGCCGAGCGGTCCGGCGTGTCCGTGGACGTGGTCCGCAAGCTCGAACAGAAGCGGAAGCACAGTGCGCGCCTGCCGACCCTGCACGCACTGTCCCGGGGGCTGGGCGTCGAACTGACGGCCCTCCTCGGCGACCCGCCCGGAGTGCCGTCCACCGGCGAAGCCGATCCGCCTCGGTTGGTTGCCCTGCGCCGCGCGATCATGCCTCCGCTGTTCGCCCCGCCCCCTGAGCCGAACGGCCCGGGGCGGCTGACCGCGCTCCTTCTGCGACGCGAGATCTCCGACAGCTGGACTCTGCACCACGAGGCCGATTTCGGGCGGCTCATGGACGTGCTGCCCGGCATCATCACTGACGCCCGCTTCGCTTCCGCTGTAGGGGACGTGGACGAACGAGCCGCAGGACAGGCCGCGTTGGGCAAGGCGCTGCAATTGGCCGGACATCTTGCCATCCGTCTGGGAAAGATCGACCTTGCGCTGAGCGCGCTTGAGCGCGCCATGAACGCAGCCCTGGAGTCCGGCGACGCGGGGGAGAGGGACTGCCGCATCCTGCTGTGGGACGGCAAAGAGTCGTTCGCGTCCGTGTGCTGCGACGGCTGGGACGAGGCCGACAGCGTCCTTCAGCAGGGGCCGAGGTCGCTGTGGAACGCGGTCCTGGCGGCCCGCTCGCGGTGGGAGGAGCGGGGGTGCCCCGGGATCACCCGGTATACGGGATGAGCATCACGCCCGGCGGCACACATCAGTTGTGGCTGGACGAGCCCGCGAACCGGATCTGAAGACGCGCACCGGCTTCAACGAGACGCGGCATCGGTGCCGTTCCGGCCCCCTGGCCCCCGGCACTGTGTCAGGTGCGGTCGGCCGGTCCGGCGATGAGTGCGGTGGCGACGCGGCGGAAGCCCGCCCGGGTGTAGACGCGAGCCACGTCGTCGTCACCTGCCGAGAGGAAGACGGTCTGTGCGCCCCGGCGGTGCCGGGCGTCCGCCACCAGGGCTGTGGTGACCGCGAGGGCGAGGCCGCGCCGTCGTGCGGTCGGCAGGGTGCCGACGCCGACGATCTCGCTGACCGGGCCTACGGGCTGGTGCTGTCCGGAGCACAGCACCGTACCGTCACGCAGAGCGGCGACGAGTATGGACGTGCCACTCCTGAGGCGAGCCGCGAGGCGTGCCACCGAGCCGTCCTCGGTCAGGGCGCGTGCCTGCTCGGCCAGTTGTGCTGACCCCGTCGTACCGATGGCGGTGCCCGGCTCGGTGAACGCGAGGTGGGCCACGGCGAGGGCGTCGGCGAGCACCGGGTCGTCCGGGCCTACGGTGCGGACCGTCACGCCCTCGGCCGTGACGGGGGAGGGGACATCCGGGCCGAGCACCATCAGCGGATGTTCGTGCACGACCAGCCCCGTCGCTTCGGCGGCGGTACGGAGGGACGGAGTGGTCTCGGCGACCCACTCGAAACTCTCCGGCACCCTCAGTTCACGCTGTCGCGCGCGGACGCGGGACACGTCCCCCGGGCCGACGCTGCCGGGTCGGCCGAGGGTCGGGCGGGCGTAATACGGCCAGCTTCCCCGGCCCTCCTGCACGAACAGGGTCAGCGGTCCGAAGTCCTCGGCCCGCGCACCGGTGCGGGGGACTGCGTCGTAGTACGCCTCGAGCTGGGCGAGCTGGTCGGTGAGCACGGTGGCATCCAAGCAGCCGCGGGCCATGACCCGCCACCGGATTCCTCGGCCTCGGTCTACGTCGTGCGGTCCTGGCCGGGCGGCTTGTCGTCTTCGTCAGGCGCGGCAGCGCAACATCTCCAGCGGGGGATTGGCGAGGAGGTCCTCCCAGAAAGTCGCACCGAACTCGTGCACCCCGGCGTCGGACACCTCCAGTGGGACCCAGGTCACCTCGTGGAATCCGGCTGCCCGCAGACACTTTTCGTAGACCTCGCGGCGCGGGCAGGCGCCGACGAACGAGATCGGTGGATCGAGCAGCGCCGTGACCCGCACCCGAGGTCCGGTCTCGATCTCCTCGCCGGTCGGTTCGCAGAGAAAGCCGTACTTGGCCAAGGACGGACCGTCGAAACGATAGTCGGGCGTCTGGGCGAGCACGAAGAACTCGCCGCCGGGCTTCAGGCTCCGGTGCACGTTGCGGCACATCCGCTCCATGGCAGCGATGTCCTCGGCGTAGTTGAGCAGCTGGACCCCCGTGGCGACGTCGAAGGACTCTCGTCATATTGCTGCCCGCTCACCGTGCTGTCCTCCTTGGCGCTTCGTCATGTCCCTTGGCATCGGCCCCCGTTCCGGAGGACACGCCGCAGCTTCTGGCGGGCAGTCTCTCCGTACTCCGGCAGGCGGGCGTACTGGCAGAAGCCACAAAGATTCGGCCATCGTCCCGGCCTCATGTAGGCGCGGTGGCACGGGCGGGCCGCGCGGGCCTGGGGCTGGGCGTGTTGGGCCAGTCCGTGCTGACCCAGGCGCCGTTCCGGTTGGTGCCGTGGACATTGATGGCGTCGGACTGACCCGTGCGGGCGGTGACCTGCAGGCAGCATCTCTCCCCAAGAGGGAGCGGAGAATCCGCCGCTTATGGCCAGGCGCTTGGCCCTGGTGGTCACGGCGGTTTCCAGAACCTTCCCCACGCGCGTGGCCCGGCACTGGCTGCACGGAGACACTCGCGCGGCTACCTCACACCGGCCCCGCTCCATCCGGTTCCGGTGTGCCGTTCGGCTGCCGGGCCGTGGCTCCGCGCCGTGGCTCCGCGGGTGTCAGCAGCGCGGCGAGCCGGTGGGTGTCCGCGAGGTAGCGGTCGAAGGGGAAGCCGGCCTTGAGGAGGACGGTGCGGAGTTCTTCCTCCAGGGGCTTGCCCTCGGCCAGGAAGGTGGCCTGGCCCGTGGGGGTGAGGGCGACCAGGCGTCGGCGCCGGTGGGCGGGGTCGACGCTGATCGTCACGTACCCCTCCGCCTCCAGTGGGCGCAGGGCGCGGCTGATGGCGGGGTCGGACAGGGCCAGGGCCTCGGCGAGCTGGTGCTGGGTGGCGGGCTGGATCTCCTCGAGGGTGCCCAGCAGCCGCAGTTGGCTGTGGGAGAGGCGCTGATCCGGACCGGAACGGCGCCGGGCCGCCTCGCCCATCAGCATGACCACGCGGTACAGGAGCTCTGCCAGTCCTTCGTCCATGCGTCCAGCCTACCCGACTCTTGCGTCGTTAATATTAACCATGCAACACTCAAGTCCATGGACACCCTCCCTTACGCCGTTCAGACCACGTTTCCGCTGCTCTTCATGCTGGTGCCCGGCCTCGGCGCGCTGCTGAGCTGTCGTCGCCGCGGCCCGGACCGGCCGGCAGCAGCGGAGATCTGGCAGCGCTGGTGGGCCGTCGGCGCCCTCGGCGTCGGAAGCCTGTGGATCACGCTCTCGTTCCTGGCGGTCCCGAAGGCCATGGCCGACGCCATCGGCTTCGCCCACTCGCCGTTCCAGTTCGAGATCGCCTTCGCCAACCTCGGCCTCGCCGTGCTGGGCTTCCGTGGCGCGTCCGCGTCGCCCCGCGAGCGCCTCACGAGCGGGCTGGCGGCCGCCGCGTTCCTGTGGGGAGCCGCGATCGGCCACGTCTACCAGTGGTTCGCCAATGGTGACCACGCCGCCGGAAACACGGGCGGCATCCTGGCCAACGACGTCCTCATTCCCGCCGTCATGATCGTCCTGGCCGCCCGGGACGTCCGCCGCGCCGGCTCCGGGCGCGGCCACGCCGCCCGCCCGGCGGTCTGACCACGGCGGCCCCCGCCCGGCAGCCTGCTTTCACCGAGGGTGACGACAGCCACGCACCCGCTCCCGGCATCGTTCGTTCCTGACCTTTCTGGGCTCATGTCGGTTGGTGTGAGGCGAAGGTGAGTCCGGTCTCGGTGAGGCAACCGTCGATTCCAGGGCAGGTGGAAGCATGGACGATAGATCAGCCGGGACTTCTCGCCAGGCTTGTAGCGGCACATCGCCGCGACGGAGATCCGGCGTCGGGACCGTCCGCAGACCCTCACGACAGGGGTGTGCCCGCATCGGCCCCAGGTGCGGGCGCGTGGCGGCGTCATCGAGAGGCTCAGTCAAGATTTCCGTGAAGGGGTGACTGAGCGTGAGGGTGGTTGTGCCAGGAGGACGCGCTTTCGGAGTAGAGGGAGTCCGGCGCGTCCGTACATCTGTCGCTTCAGCATTTTGATCCGGTTGACGTGTCCTTCGACGGGTCCGGAACTCCAGGGCAGTGTCAGTCCCGCGGTGACGGCGTCGTGGTCGCGTTGCAGTCCGTCGGCGAAGGAGTGGAAGGCGGGCAGGTCATCGGCGCGGACAGCGGCTGTCCACGCGGTGAGGTTGTCTCCGCGGAGGTCGCAGACCATCCGCGCGAAGGCATGCACGTGACTGCGGGCTGCCGTCAACTCAGGGCATCGGAGAAGTACTTCGCTGAGCTGGTGTTCCTCGTCGGCACGCAGGTGCTGGGGATTCCACGTGATCCAGTTGGTGACCTGCTGAGGTTTGAGGGCGGGTGCCGGCGACCGGATCGTCCCGAGTCCGGTCCTCAGCGGGCGAAGGTAGCGGCGGACCGCTTGCGGGGTGCGGCCGGGGTATCCCTGGGCGCAGATCTCCCGGAAGAGCTGGGCGGCGTCGGTGCATCCTTCGTTCCAGCGCCGGATGAGGTAGGGCTTGTAGTCGTCCAGGCGCGTGGTGCGAAGAGACCGGTCGATGAGTCCGTCGAGGTTCTTGCAGTGTGCATAGCGTTCTGCGGTGTGCCGGGCCAGCCCCAGCTCCCGTCCGATCGCGCTGATCGTCCAGCCCCGGGCGAGTAGCCGGTGGACCGCTTTGTGTCGCTCCCGTGTCCGGGTGACCAGCCATTTCTCCATGCCGGTATCCGGATTGAGCGTCGAGGGCGGCGCCGTGGCTGTGCGTCGGCGTGTGTCGGCATCGTTGGGCTCGGGGGCCTGCAGACTGGGGCGGTGGGCGATCACAGTGCGTTCGACAGCTGTGGTCAAGTTGTCCCACAAATGCCATCGATCGGCGATCTGCCGCGCGCCCGGTGCTCCGGCGCGGGCGGCCTCGGCATAGGCGCCGGCCCGGTCCCGGCAGATCACCTCGATGCCGGGATGCCGGGCCAGCCAGGCGGCGACGGGTTCCTTCTCCCGGCCGGGCAGCAGATCCAGGACGGCATGCGATTCGACGTCGACCAGCACGGTTCCGTACTTCCGGCCGCGCCGGGTGGCGAAGTCGTCCACTCCCAGCACCCGAGGCGAGCGAAGGCACGGGTCGGGCAGCGCCATCAGCACGTTCAGCAACGTGACCCGGCTGACGAGGATGTGGAGGATTCCGGCGAGCCGTGCGCCGGCTCTGCCGGCCAGCGCCAGGGCGATCGCCTGCACTACTTCCAGCAGCCCAGCAGTGCGGCGCCCGTAGCGGATGGTCAGCCCCTCGACCTGTTCAACGAAGGTGCGTCGCGCGCACCCCGCCGCGTCGCAGAAGAACCGCCGCACCGACAGGTCGATGACCACTGGGCGTCCGCCGACCGCCATGTCGCCCAGGTGCCGCTTATAGCGGCTGTGGACCCGGCACGAGGAAACGCCGCAGTCGGGACACGGCAATGCATTTTCCCGAGTGCGGGCCTTGACCCGCACCACGCCGTCCTCAGCCCACACCCGTTCCACCAGCACCTTCTCCAGATGCGGGAACACCATGCCGAGCAAGTCGTCACACACAACCGACCATGCCACCAAGGTGACGCAACGTCACCCCTTCACGGAAATCTTGACTGAGCCCATCGAGAACCCGCCCTCGTCCTCAAAGACGGTTGGCCGGCTCTTCTTCCAGCTGGGTGAACCGCGCATCGGACAACTCCGGCAGTTTCGCCGGCCCCGCCGACTTCAGCGCGACACTGCCGCCCTCACGCCACACACGGCGCCACCGCTCCACCGAACGCACGCTCACCCGCGGATCTTGGCGATCACTGCCGTCTTCTCGCCACGAGCGAACCGCTCCCCGGCCTCCAGCCGGACCCGTTCACGGACAGCCTGCCGCTCAGCGGTCAGGCCTCCGCCCTGCGCGTACCGCATGGACGTGGCATACCGCAGGGATTGCCCGCCGCCACGACCCGACACCGATCTGAAAAGGTCAGTAAGCCCGCGGAACTGGGACGCTCCGTCCCTGTCGCGGTGGCCGGTCAGGCGTCGCTGTCCGGTACGCGCGGATGGGCCCTGCAGCGGCTCGGCGAGCCGCTCACGCTGCGCGTGCTTGCCCGGCACGCGGGCCTCTCGCAGCGCACCTTCATGCGCCGGTTCAGCGAGGAGACGGGCACGACCCCGTTGCAGTGGCTGCTCAACGCCCGGCTCGGCAGGGCGCGGGAACTGCTGGAAACCACGGACCGCTCGGTGGAACAGGTCGCGCGGGACTGCGGGCTGGGCACGGCAGCCAACCTGCGGCTGCACTTCCGGCGCGCACTGGACACCACCCCCACTGCCTACCGCCGCGCCTTCACACGCTCGACGTCGCCGGCAGTCCCGCGCTCGGACCGAGACCCGTCCGTGCCCTCACCATGAGCCGTATGGGCGGGGCTTCTCGCTGACGCGCGCGCACGCCCCCAGCGCACACTGCCCGTCCAAGCGCACCCCCCGCCCCAACCCGCCCCGCACACCGCCGTGAACCACCCCCCACCGCCACCCCCCACCGGTACAACCGGAGCCGTGCGACGGGACGTGGAGCAGTTCGAGCGGTGGGCCGCCACCTACGACGACAGCCTGCTCCAGGAGCGCTACTTCCGGCCCGTCCAGCGCGCCCTGCTGCGTCACGCAACGGCCGTGGAACCGGACCCCTCGCGGATCCTCGACATCGGCTGCGGCACAGGCGCGCTGCTGCGCCAAGTCCGTACGCACTTCCCCCGCGCCGCCGCGACCGGAGTCGACCCCGCCTCCTCGATGGTCCGTCGCGCCGCAGTCGACGGAGGGGCGTACGTGGTGGGGCGTGCCGAGCAACTCCCGTTCCCGGACGCCTCGTTCCCGCTCGTGCTCAGCACGCTGTCCTTTCATCACTGGGCCGACCAGGGGCGAGGGCTGGCGGAGATCAGCCGCGTGCTGCGGCCGGGAGGGCACGTCCTGATCGCCGATCACTTCGCCACCGGGTGGCTGCGGGCCGTGTTCGCGGCGGTGCGGAAGCGCGGACGCATACGGACCCACGGGGAGGCCGACGCGATGCTCCGTAGCGCGGGTCTCACCCCGCTGGGGTGGCATGTCGCGCTCACCGTGGCCGGGTTCCTCCGGGCGGGGGAGGGGAGCGGGCCCCTTCCGCTGGCCGCACTCTGCGTGGCGCGCAAGCCGTCGGTCGGCTGAACGCGGCGCAGGGGCAACAGGGTTGTACTCGTACAGCGTCGGCTCCGTACGGGCGAGCCCGCGGAACCGTGTCCCACGCCACACGGACCGTGGCACTATGCCAGGACGAGCCGGGAGCCCAGAGCCGGTTCGAGGGGGGCGGAGCAGAGTGCCGGAACCGATGACTCGCCCGGTGGGAATCCAGGGCATCGAAACGCTCTACCAGGAGTGCCGCGGCCGGGTGCAGGACGGCCGCGCGGACGGGGCCGGGCCCGGCCTTCCCGTGACCGTGCTCGTCGGGACGCGCGGCAGCGGCAGGACCACGGCCCTGAAGTGGCTCGGCTATCTCGGCTCGCACCGCCCGCACGCGTACTACGACTTCGGCTCGGCCGCCCGCCGAAGACCCCACGAGATCGCGGGCCGCCTCGCCTACGGCCTCTCCCACCGCTTCCCCCGCCAGCCCTCCCTGCGCTTCCCCCGGCTCACCCTGGGCCTGGTCGTCGTGGACCCGGGGCTCTCGCTGGACGCCAACGACGCCCGCAGGGCCGGCCAGCAGCTGCGGCGGGCGTTGCAGGAGGTGCAGGAGCACACCGTCGCGGCCGAGCGCGCCACCGACTTCGCGGGGCTGCTCCAGGACCTCAGCCTCGTCCAGATACCCGGCGTCGGCCTGCTCGCGGGCCTCATCCGCCGACCGCCCAAGCTCCCGCTCGCCCTGGCCCGGCGCACTGGGTTCTCCTGGTACGCGGGCCCCCACACGCCGCTGGCCGAACTAGTCGCCCTCAACCAGCTGAGCAAGAGCGAGGCCCCCGACGACCGGGCCGCCGTGGACCGCAGGCTGTGCGAGGCGTTCCTGGCCGACCTCCGGGGCGAGTTCGCCCGCCGCCGTCGCGACCGCAACTGCGTGGTGCTGCTGGACAACATCGACGCCGACGGCGGGCGCGAGTTCGTCGACCTGCTGCTCCAGCTCCGCGACGCAGGCACCGCCACCGACCCGCTGCTGGTCGTCGCCACCGCCTCCGACACCGGCCGGATCCCCGGACCGTTCGCGCGCGGCCCGGCCGGGGTGCGCGTGCGCACACCCGAGGAGGCCTCGTACGCCGACTGGGTCCGGGCGATCCCGTCGCCGCCGCCCGACCTGTCGTGGCGCTGGTACTGCGTGCAGCTGCGCGACCTGACGCAGGGCGAGGTGGCCCAGCTCGGGGCCGGGGTCGCCGCGCGGCTGCCGGAGGCGCCCGCGCTGGTGCACCGGCTGACCCGCGGCCACCCGTGGAGCGTGGTCCGCCTCCTCGACACCGTGGGACGCCGCGCGGGCCAGGGGGACCACGAGACCGCGCTGCGCGGCATCCTCTCCCTGCCGGAAGCTCCCGCCGACGGCTCGCCCGACGGCGGACCGCCCCTGGACCGCGCCGTCCTGCTCGACCTGCTCCACGCGCTGACGCCCGATCAGCGCGCCGCGCTCGTCACCTGCAGCGCCGCCCGCGCCTTCGACGCGGCCTGCGACGCGGGCCTGCTCGACTCCTTCTCCCTCCACACCCGCAACTCCCTCGCGCGCGTGGTGGGCACCGGGCTGTGGCTCGTCGACCCGGTGCCCCAGGACGCGGCCGCGCGCGGCGGCCGCGGCTCCGGCTATCTGGAGCACGTCCACCCCGGCCCCGTCCCCGGCACCCCCGTCCTCCACCCCTGGCTGCGCCTGCTGCTCCTCCAGGCCCTGGCGCGCGACCCCGACCGGTGGGACGAGACGCACGAGACCATGCAGAGCTGGCACCGGCTGCGCGGCCGGACGCCCGAGGTGATGTACCACGCGCTGGCCCGCGGCCGCCTCGACGACGTCGTCGACCACCTCGCCCACAACCTCGTCGAGGTGCCCGACACCGACACCTGGCTGTACGAGCTGTACGCGATCACCGCCGCCCCGCTGCGCGAGCCGGTCGTGCCCGAGCGGTCGGCGACCCACCGCGTGGACCAGCTCGCCGCCGGCCTCGCCCCCCGCTCCTTCGTGGCCCACCGCGCCATGACCCTCCTGGTCACCGCGCTGTGGCTGGCGGCCGACCCGCGCAACCGGCTGCCCGGCGCGAGCCCGGAGCTCAATCTCACGATCGGTTCGATGTTCCAGGATCTCGCCCTGCACTCCGACCCCCGCAGGGCCGGCCTCCGGCACGAGGCCGCGAAATACCACTGACCGCGCGGAGCCCACCCACCCGGCAAGGGAGACAGCCATGCCCGCGAACCCGGTACCCGACGAACTGCCACCGTGGTGGAAGGGCTGGCGAGGGGTGGCCGCGCTCGTCCTCGTCCTCGCCCTCGTCGCCGGGGGCGCCGTGTGGCTGCTGCGGCCGGACGACGCGGACAACAGCTGCGCCGACGACACGCCCGGCCTGGAGTGGGCGGGCTCCGGCGCGCAGCGCGAGTGCGTCGGCGTCATGGACGAGACGGCCTATGCCTTCGCCCCGCGGCTCAAGGAGATCACCGAGCGGATCGCCAAGGAGAACCAGCGCGTCCGCGACCAGTGGGAGAAGCCCGCCGAGGGCAGGACCCCCGTCCCGTACGTCAAGGTCGCCGTGCTCGGCCCGATGACCGACAGCGACACCAGCGCCCTGCCGATAGAGGAGATACGCAGCAGTCTCGAAGGCGCCTACGCCGCGCAGTGCCGGGCCAATGCCTGCCCCGCGCTCTCCGAGGCGGCCGCCACCGGCATCCAGGGCCGCACCCCGCAGATCCAGCTGGTCCTGGCCAGCGAGGGCCGCAACCAGACCTACTGGCGCCAGGCGGTGGACCGGCTGGCGGGGCTGACCGGCGGCCCGCACCCCCTCGTCGCCGTCACCGGCATGGGCGTCAGCATCCCCGAGACCCAGAGCGCCGCCGACGCGCTCGGCAAGGACGGGATCCCCGCGATCGGCGCCGTCCTGACCGCCACCAACCTCAACTCCGAGCGGCTGTTCAAGGTCTCGCCCTCCAACCCCGACTACGCCAAGGCCCTCCGCGCCCGGCTCGACCGCCTCCCCGCCGAACAGCGACGCGGCTACCTCGTGTTCGACAGCAGGGACGACAATTTCGTACGCACCATGCGCAAGGCGTACGACGACGTCTTCCCCGACTACATCGACAAGCGGCGCGTATCGTTCGTCGGGGCCACAGGGCGCAACCCGGAAGGCATACCCAAACTGTTCTTCAACGCCGTCAACAACATCTGTCTCACCAAGGCACAACTGGTCTTCTACGCGGGCCGGGGACGCGATCTGCCCGATCTCGTACGGGCGTTGTCGACGCGCGGCCAGTGCGGGCACGACAAGCCGGTCACGGTCGTGACCGGCTCGACCGGGGCCGTCCAGCAGGCGGCGGAGGTGAAGGGACTGCTCAAGGACAGCGCGATCACCATCCTGGAGGCGTCGGCGAGCAGCTCCGAGCAGTGGATCAAGGGCATCCAGGCGCCGAGCGGCTTCAAGCCCTTCTACCAGAGCTTCCACGACCTGAAGTTCCCCGACACCGAGCTCGGCGACGGATACGCGATCATGCATCACGACGCCGTGCTGACGGCGGTCTGGGCGACGCGCATCGTCACCGGCCAGACGGGCAAGGAAGCGCCCGGGGTGCAGGACGTCTACAACCAGATCACCAACCTCCATGACGCCAGCCCCGTGCCCGCCGCCAGCGGCGAGCTCAGTTTCGACGACGCCTCCGACGGCTGGCCGCACAACAAACCCGTGCCCATCATCCAGGCGCCGCCCGGCCCGGAATCCCCGGGCCCGCTCTACCGCACGCCATGAGGGGCGAACTGCCGTAGCAGCCATGACAGAAAGGCTGACGAAGTGACCGACAAGGAAGCGCCGGGCCGGCGCCGGGTGCTCACCGCAGCCGCCGCCACCGCCGCGGGGACGGCCATGGGCTGGACCCCGGCCTTCCGGCTGGACGCGCACGCCGCGGGCATGAGCGCCCCGCCGTCCTTCCCGCCCGGCATCCGCCTCGTCCGCCAGGGCTTTCGGAACTGGTCCGGCGAGGTCGCCCTGGACGCGGTGTGGACCGCGCTCCCCGCGACCCCCGCCGATGTCGTCACGCTGGCCGACTGGGCGCGCGCCCAGGGCTGGCGGCTGCGCCCCAAGGGCAGCGGCCACAGCTGGTCGCCCCTGCTCGCCCGCCGGGGCGAGGCCACCGGCCGGCTCGTCCTGGTCGACTCCACGGAACACCTCACCGCGATCGCGCTCCGCCGCGGCGGATCCCCGGCCGTCATCGCGCAGGCCGGAGCCACCATGGACGCGGTGCACTCCGTCCTGGAGGCCGCCGGTCACGGGCTGACGTGCGTCCCCGCCATCGGAGATCTGACCGTGGCCGGAGCCCTGGCCATCGGCGGCCACGGCACGGGCGTGCCGGCTCCCGGCGCGGGGCACGCCTTCGCGTCGACCGTCAGCGATCTGGTGGAGTCACTCACCGCGGTGGTCTGGGACGCCGCGGCCGGGCGGTATGCCTTGCGGACGTTCCACCGAGGCGAGCCCGACACCGCGGCGTTCCTCCTGCACCTCGGCCGGGCGTTCGTCGCGGAGGCGACCCTCCGGGTGCCCGCGAACGTCCGGCTGCGGTGCGTCAGTTCGTACGACATCCCCATGGCGGAACTCTTCGGCCCGCCCGGAGGACCCGGCCGTACGCTCGACCGCGCCCTGGCGGGCAGCGGGCGCGTCGAGGTGCTGTGGCTGCCGTACACCGAGCGGGCCTGGCTCAAGCTCTGGTCCGAGGAGCCCCGGCGGCCGCTCACGTCCCGGGAGACCGACGCCCCCTATCCCTATGTCTTCTACGACGTCATCCCCCGGCAACTGTCCGATCTCGCGGCCGAGATCATGCGGGGCGCCACCGCGCTGACGCCCGTGCTCACCACCGGGCTGGCGGAGGGCATCAGGCTCGGGCTGACCGCGACCGCCACCTGGGACCTGTGGGGCTGGTCGAAGAACACGGTGCTCTATATGCGGCCCACCACGCTGCGCTATGTGTTCGCCGGCTGGGCGGTGCTCTGCGCGCGAGCGGACGTGCAGCGCGTGCTGCACGGCTTCTGGTCCCGCTTCCAGCAGGTGCTCGACGCGCACCGGGCGCGCGGGGAGTACCCGGTCAACGGCCCCGTCGACGTGCGGATCACCGGTGTCGACGCGCCCGCCCCCGACGGCCCGTGGCTCTCACCGGCCCGGCCCCGGCCCGACCACCCCGAGTGGGACACCGTCGTCTGGCTGAACTCCACGACCTTCCCCGGCACACCGGGGGAGCACACCTTCCACCGCGACCTCGAACAGTGGATGGTCACCCACTTCACCGGCTGGTGCGCGATCCGCCCCGAGTGGGCCAAGGGCTGGGCCTATGGCCCGGGCGGCGCCTGGACCGACGCGGCGCTCCTCGGCAGAACCTGGCCCGGCGCCTTCCGGACTGGCCAGCCTGCGGGCACACGCTGGGAGGACGCCGCAGCCGCACTCGACCGCCACGACCCTGCCGGAGTCTTCCGAAGTCCCTTCCTGGAAAGGCTCTTCTCCTCCTGAGCCCGGGGAAGACGGCGAAGGCCCCCGCCGGAGCGGGGGCCTTCGCCTGTGGTGCGCCACCAGGGACTCGAACCCCGGACCTGCTGATTAAGAGTCAGCCGCTCTGACCAACTGAGCTAGCGGCGCGGAAGAAATATTACATGAGGTTCCGGATGGTCCGTCCCGGGCCCGGGACGGACCACCGCGTGGCCCGGTCAGCCCCGGGGCTTCGTCAGCAGCAACTCGGTGTTGTGGTCGACGGGGGCACCGAGCTTCCGGTCCGGTGTGGCATAGGGGTCGTTGTAGGACAGCTCGCGGTAGAGGGCCGCGAGGCCGGCCTCGGAGGTGTCGGAGAAGTCGGTCGTGTACGGAGCGGCCGACTCCACCAGCGTGGTGAAGAGCGACAGCGTGCCGTCGCCGTTGTCCGCGATCTCGATGATCCGCGCGTGCTGCGGGAAGTCGACGTGGGAGGCGGTGTTGATCTCCCAGAAGGCGCGCTCGGGCACGGTGTGGCCGTGGGCCGTGATGCGGTTCTCGTGGGTGTGGCCGTTGACCCAGGCGACGACGTTGGGATAGCGCTGGAGGAGCGCGACCAGGGCGGCGCCGTCGTGCCGTCCTTCGAAGGGGTGGTGCGGGTCCGGCAGCAGGTTGCCCATGCTCGTGCTGGTGTGGTGGCTGAAGAGGACGACCAGCGCTCCCCCGGTCCCGCCCTTGACGACGTGGCCGTCGCCGTCGTACCAGTGTCCGCTGTGGGCCTGGAGCACGGACTCCAGCCACTTCAGCTGCGCGGTGCCCACCGAACCGTCGGCGAATCCGGCCGGGTTGGTGGTGTCCAGGCTGATGCCCAGCACGCCTTCCGAGACGGGGAAGGTGTAGTAGAGCTTCCCGCTGTCGGCGGCCGAGGCGGTGAAGCCGTGGCCCACGGGGCCGGGGCCGGTGTATTTCGGGTCGAGGTGGGCCGTGGCGAATTCCTTCGGGGTGAACGGGGCGCGCCGCTCGTCGGCGGTGATGTGGCGCACCGGGCCCGAGTTCTTCAGCAGGTGTGCCAGCCGGAGCACGGCCTGCGCCGGGTCGTTGCGCAGCGCGTCCGCCAGCTTCGCGGCCTCCGCCTGGTCGCAGCCCTCCAGCTTGCGGTCACCGGTGTAGAGGGAATGGAGGAGGCCGAGGTCGGGCAGCGTGCCCTCGATGCTGTCGTCGTGGTTGCCGACCGTGGAGTACCACGGGGTGCGCAGCCCCGGTGCGGTGAAGGAACTGCCCGCGGCGGAGAGGAAGCGGGGTATCTCGGGGAAGCCCCGGCCCTTGTAGGAGTCCCGGAAGGAGGACTCCGGGTGCCAGAAGGCCGCGTTGCCCGAGTTCTGCACGCCCTCGTAGCGCGCCGGGTCACCGCTGTTGGGGGTGACGCGGCCGCCGCTCATGACGGAGAGGTACCAGTCGAGCTCGATCAGCTCGTGGTTGTCGGTGTTGTCACCGGTGGCCATGACCAGGGAGAAGGGCTGTCCCGTCCAGGGGCCGCCGACCAGGGAGTTCACCCGCTCCACGAGCGAGGAGGCGCCGCGTACGGTCAGCACCTCCTGCGGGCGGTGCGCGCTGTCGTTGTGCGGGGCGAGGAACTCGAAGCGTACGGGCGACTCCGTGTCGGCCAGGTGCAGGTCGGTGAACTGCACGAAGGACGCGAGCGCCGTACGCCTGGCGTCCCGCGCCGAGGAGGCGGCGGCGAGTTCGGTGCGTACGACAAGGGGCCAGCCGGGGCCGGAGCGCAAGAGCTTGTACGGGCCGGTGCCCGTCGGCGTGGCCACCTGCTCCAGGGTGGTGCCGCCGATCCGGACCGCCCTGGCGGCGGAGGCGGCCACCGCCCGGTCGCGTACGGCCGCGGACGCGTACCAGCTGTCGGCCAGCGCGAGCGCGGCTCCGGCGGCCGCGGCCGAGGCGCCGGTGAGGAACTGACGTCTGCTGTATGCGGGCATGCCGCGTGCTCCTGACTCCGTGGGGGACAGCCCTCGGCGCCGGACCACCGTCCCGTGGTGCCCCGACGCCGTACTTACCGGCTGGTAATCGTCACTCGCCAGCATGCTGACCGGCAGGGGCCATTCCGTGAACGAACGGCAAAGGGTTGGTGAGGAGGAGCCGTGCATCACCACCGGCACACGGACGGGCGCGGACCGTCAGCGGTCCGCGCCCGTCCGGGAGTTGAGCAGCGTTCAGCCGCGGCGGCGCGGGGCGTCCACCGTGTCGACGAGCTCGCCGCGGGCCACCTTGGTGAGGGCCTCGGCGACCACCTCGGTCTCCTCGTCGGTGAGGTAGGCGGAGAAGTGGCGGCGGATGCCGCGCATGTAGGCGGGCGCGGTCGCCCGCAGCGCTTCCAGGCCGTCCTCTGTGATGACCGCCCAGACCACGCGCTTGTCCGCACCGTCCGCGTCCTTGCGGACGAGGCCCACCCGCACCATCTCGTCGACCAGGCGGCTGACGCGGGTGCGGCTGAGTACCACGCGCTCGGCGACCTCCTGCATCCGCAGTCCGTGCTCGCCCGCGGCCTTGAGCTCCAGCAGCACGTCGTACCACGTCAGGGGGACGCGGCCCTCGCGCTGCACGTCGCTCTCGATCGCGCGGACGGCTGTGTTGTGGGCGAGCAGCAGTGCTCGCCATGCCTCGATGCCCACATCCCCTTTGCTCACGGGGAAAGTATATCGGCCCTTGTGTGCGTCCGCACGCACTTGGTAGTGTGTGTGCGAACGCACGGAAAACTCGAACCTCGAAGGGGTGGCGGCATGGTCCGCAACATCGGGCGTGACGACGTCAAGAAGAAGATCGACAGCGGTGCGGTGACGGTCATCGAGGCGCTGCCCGCCTCGTACTACGAGGAGGCGCACCTGCCCGGCGCGCTCAACCTGCCGCACGACGCGGTGGACAAGCTGGCTCCCGAGCTGCTGCCCGACAAGCAGGCCGAGATCATCGTCTACTGCGCCAACGAGCCCTGCGGCAATTCCGGCATCGCCGCGAAGCGCCTGACCGAGCTCGGCTACGCGAACGTCTACGAATACGGCGAGGGCAAGCAGGACTGGATCGACGCCGGGCTGCCGACCGAGACCGGGCCCTCCAGCAGGACCGCCTGAAAGGAAGGCGACACCTCATGAGCACCTCCGCTTCCCCCACCCGCCAGGTGAACGGCGTCGAGCTGCCGTCCGCCGGCACCTGGAAGGTCGACCCCGGCCACGCCGAAGTCGGCTTCCTGGGACGGCACTTCATGCTGACCAAGGTGCGCGGCCGGTTCACCGGCGTCGAGGCCTCCGTCGAGATCGGTGAGCGGCCCGAGGACAGCCGGGTCACCGCGGTCATCGACATGGCCAGCGTCGACAGCGGCGACCGCACCCGTGACGACCACCTCCGCTCGGGCGACTTCTTCGACGTGGAGAAGCACCCCAAGGCCACCTTCGCCTCGACGGCGGTGACCTGGCAGGGCGACAAGGGAAAGATGACCGGGGACCTCACCATCAAGGGCGTGACGCGCTCCGTCACCCTGGACGTGGACTACCTCGGCTACGCCCGCGACCCGTGGAACAACGACCGCGCGATCTTCTCGGCGCACGGCAAGGTCAACCGCGAGGACTGGGGCCTGACCTGGAACATGGCCCTGGAGACCGGCGGCATCCTGGTCTCCAAGGAGATCGAGCTGACGCTGGAGATCGAGACGATCCGCGAGAGCTGAACCCGCGCCCGCACACCGCACCGCCCCGCACGCCGTGGCCCTCTTCGGGCACCGCGTGCGGGGCGCTGTGCCATGCCCGCCTTTCGTTTCACGGACGTCCGGCGGGCCATTCCGCTTGTACGCGGTCCGGAATGGATCTCTCTCAATTACCCGCTGTCCAGCGGCATATGAATGGATCTTGATTTATTTCCGACAAGTAAATCGGGGCTATGGGAACGCTTGCCCGCGGTGTTGCGGGTATGGCATAGTCCTGCGCGTCGGACTGCGGTCCGTTACGGGGGAGAAGGAACATGGCGAGTAAATCCGACCGTGTTCGCATGAAGATGCCGACCGACGCGGGAGACAGCTCGTGATCGGGGCATCGGCGAGCGGCCGAGAAGATCACCACATTGCGGATCACTTAATTCCGGGCGACGCCCGGACAGCCGACGGGCACAGAGTGGCCCGGTCCGGGCACGCGTAGCCGTCGGCGCGCCACAAGGAAATCCGAGCCGCTTCACCGGCCCGGCACGACCGTGTGGCCCCACACCTCAAGGCAGCACCACATCAGCTGAATTGCGCCCGCGCCGCGGATAAATACGCGGCCGCGCAATTTCTTCCACGCTCCGGCCCGCCGGTGCGCCGGCACAGTGCCGCGCACGGCGTGCGGGGCGTCCCCAGGGATGGTCCCGGCGGCCTCGCCGAAGTGCCTTCGGCGGCGTGGCCGGGTGAGCGGAGCAGCACCACGGACCGCGCCGGACCCGGCAGGTCCGAGAACCGACCGTGTGCACGGGAGGAACCATGAACCACAGCGGCACCCGCACCAGTTCACCCGAGATCCTCACCGACGGGGCTCTCGTCGACCTCACCCAGCACGAGATCCAGGCCCTGCGGACCGAGTTCAACCTCGCGGACGCCCATACGCACCAGCGGCAGTCGGCCAGCCAGCGCCGCATCGTCGCCCGGCTCCCGGAGCTGTGGTACGAAGCGGAGGAGGGGCTCCAGGAGACCTACGAACAGCGGTTCACCGACGCGTTCTTCCGCCTGCACCGGCAGCCGACCGCGCGGGCGCGGCAGAAGACCATGCTCTCCTACGCCGCGTCCATATCGACCATGGTCGTCGGCATGTACCTCAAGCGCCGGCGGATGGCGGTCTCGCTGATCGAGCCGTGCTTCGACAATCTCTACGACGTGCTGGCCAATATGGGCGTGCCGCTCTACCCGGTGGACGAATCGGCCTTCGCCGAACCCGACCGGATCTATGCGGAGCTGGCGCGCAGGGTCCGTACCGACGCCCTGTTCCTGGTCGACCCGAACAACCCCACCGGCTTCAGCCTGCTCAAACACGGCCGGAAGGGATTCGAGGAAGTCGTCCGGTTCTGCAAGGACCACGGAAAGCTGCTGGTGATTGATTTCTGCTTCGCCTCCTTCACGCTTTTCGACCCCGACGTCGCCCGCTTCGACATGTACGAGCTCCTGGAGAATTCAGGCGTCAGCTACATGGCGATCGAGGACACCGGGAAGACCTGGCCGGTGCAGGACGCGAAATGCGCCATGCTCACCGTCAGCGACGATATCCATGAGGCGGTATACAACCTGCACACCAGCGTTCTGCTCAATGTCTCGCCGTTCGTGCTGAACATGCTCGCCGAGTACATCGAGGACTCCATCGAGGACGACCTCTCCTCGGTCCGTGACGTCCTCACCCGCAACCGCGAGACCGCCCGCAAGGCGCTGGACGGGTCGATCCTGGAGTACCAGGAGCCGGTGGTCAACGTGAGTGTCGCCTGGTTCAGGATCGACCACCCCACACTGACCGCCACCGAGCTCCAGCGCGACCTCACCTCCGACGGGCTCTATCTGCTGCCCGGCCGCTACTTCTACTGGAGCGAACCCGGCAAGGGCGAGCGCTATCTGCGCATCGCACTCGCCCGCGACCCGCGGATGTTCTCCGCCGCGATGACCCGCCTCACCGCCGCGCTGGAACGCCATGACCGGTGAGCTGCGCACCGGCCGCCCGCACCGGGAGGCGGCCGGCCACGAGCACCCCGTGCGCACCACCTATGTGGACGCCGCGCTGTTCCTCGGCATGAACAGCGCGGACGAGGCGACACGGATCGCCTGCAAGTCCTTCTTCGCCACCCGGCTCCACGGCCGGGTCGTGATGAGCTGGGAACAGGTGGGCCGCTGCGACGACCTGGTGTGGCGCTTCCCGCGCGAACTCCAGGACGCCTACTACCCCTTCATGGACCACCTGCACACCGACATGCGCATCGACCGCCTCGGCTACACCCGCGAGGACATCGAAGCGGGCCTGGGCGCGGACGCCACCGCCGGACTGCCCGTGCACGAGCGGCTGCTGGCCGGCATGGTGCTGCGCCACGGCGGCGTCCTCTGCACGGTCAGCCCCGGCCTGCGCGCCTGCCGGGCCCTGACCGTCCACCCGCCCGAAGCCGGACCGGAAGTCCCCTTCCCCGAGGGCCTGGAGAAGCTCTACCGAGCTTCGCTCGCCCTGCGGATCCCGCACGGACTCCTGTGGGGGGAGGACGGATGTTCCACGGAGTGACGGTCCCCCTGGTGACCCCGCTGTCCGCCGGGGGCGAGGTGCCCCGGGCGGACGTCGCAGCCCTTGTCGCCTCGGTGCGGCCCCACGCCACCGCCCTGCTCCCGGCCCTGAGCACCGGCGAGGGCTGGGCGCTGACGGACCGTCAATGGAAGGACATGGTCACCCACACGCTGGCCTGCGCCGACGGGCTGCCGGTGCTCGCCGGGATCCAGCGGCCCGGCACGGCGGAGGTGACCGCGCTGGCCCAAACCGCCGCCCGCCTCGGCGCCACCGCCGTCGTCACCACCACGCCGTACGGGCCGGACGTCACCCAGCGGGAGATGTACGACCACTACGCGGCCGTGGCGCAGGCGGGACTGCCCGTCGTCGTCTACCACGAGTCCGGCATCTCCCGTAACACCGTCGAGCACGACACCCTGCTGAGGATCTGCGCCCTGCCGGGCGTGGTGGCCGTCAAGGACTCCGCGGGCGACCCCGCGGCCACCCGCGCCCTGCTCGCCGCACGCCCCGGCGTGCCGGTCCTCCAGGGCCTGGAGCACCTCGTGGGCGTCTGCGGGGAGGTGGACGGCTGGGTCATGTCCCTCGCCAACGCCGAACCAGCCCTGTGCGCAACGGCGTTCGAGGCCCGGCCGGTGTACGACGCGGCCGTGCGCGAAGCCTGCGAGCGGTACGGTCTGGACCGGCCCGACTGGTACCGCTCGCTCAAGACCGAACTCCACCGCCGCCAGGTGCTCGGCACCGACCGGACCGCAGCACCGGAAGGGAGCCGCACATGAGGACCGCGCCGACGGACAGCGACCTCAAGCGGCTGTTCGTCCACAACCGCTCCCTGCCCGACGTACGGACCCTCGCCGAGATCGAGCGGATCGAGCGCGACTGGGTGGTGGCCCGCGTGGCCCACCTGGAGGAGACGACACCACCGCTCGCCTCCCGCGCCGACTGGGTCGCGGCGCTGGAGGACCTGCTGGCCAAGGAGAGCGAGGGCACACCGGCGGGGCGCTACCTCGCCGAGGAGGCGACGATCGGTCAAATGGCCTATGTGGTCGCGGAGTTCGCGCCGGACGGGCTCACCGAGGCGCAGAACTTCTTCCCCGCGATACCACGCCTGCCGCTGCGCGCGCAGATGGCCGTGATGCGGGTGATCATCGACGAGTTCGGCTGCGGGAACCTCCAGCAGGCCCACTCCCAGCTCTACGTGAACCTCCTCGCGGAACTCGGTCTCCCGCTCGAACTGGACGCCTATCTGGACCGCACCAGCGACGAGACCTACGCCTTCCTCGACGTCTTCTACTGGCTCACCCAGCGCGCCCCGCACATGGAGCACTTCCTCGGCGGCCTCGCCTATCTGGAGGCCAGCATCCCGTCCGCCTTCACCGTCCAGGCCCGCGCCTGCGAACGGCTCGGCATCGCCAACGGGCGGTACTACACCGAGCACCTCCACATCGACACCTTCCACCGCAAGGAGATGCAGGTGGCCATCCGGGAGTACGAGTCCGCCCACGGCCTCGACCCCACCCGGCTGTGGACCGGCGCCCTGCTCGTCTCCGAACTCATCGGCACCGCCTTCGAGGCGGCCGTCGAACGGGCCCGGGAGGCGGCGTGACCGACCAGACACCCATCGTCGAGCCGCTGCCGGGGGAGTGGGTGCGCGTCACCGTCGACGGCCGGGCGTACGAGATCGCGGCGGCCTGCCCGCACCGCAAGGGCCGGCTCGCCCACGGCTACGTCAGCGCCCACACCCTGCGCATCACCTGCCCGCTGCACCGCTCCACCTTCGACCTCGTCACCGGCCGTCAGGTCTCGGGCCCCTGCGCGGGCCCGCTCCCGGTCCGGCCCGCCGGGCGCGAGGCCGGCGGCGACGACCGCACCGCCCCGGCAGAAACGCGAGGAGAGCCACAGTGACCGCCACCACCGACGGCCCGGCGCCGTACACCGCGGAACAGGTCTGGCTGCCCGCCTCCGAACGGCTCACCGACTGGGACTTCGCCTTCCACGACCTGATGCTCGGCGACGACCTGCGTATGGAGGCGTTCCGCGCCGCCGTCCTGGAGGCCGTACGCCCCGGCGCCACCGTCCTCGACCTGGGCACCGGTACCGGCATCCTCGCCCAGTGGGCCCTGGAGGCGGGCGCCCGCCGGGTCTACGGCATCGAGCTCAACGCCGAGGTGCTGCGCACCGCCCGCGACCGGGTGACGGCCGCCGGTCACGGCGACCGCTTCCGGCCCGTCCACGGCCTCTCCTTCGACGTGGAGCTGCCCGAGCGGGCCGACGTCGTCATCTCGGAGATCATGGGCAACCTCGCCGACAACGAGGGCTTCGCCGCGATCCTCGCCGACGCGCGCCGCCGCTTCCTCGCGCCCGGCGGCACGATGCTCCCGCGCCGGGTCGAGAGCTACCTCGTCCCGGTGACCGCCCCCCGCGCCCACGCCCAGGTGCGCGCGGGGCTGCCGCAGGACGGCGGCGGGGCCGGGCACTTCGCCGAACTGCTGCGCAGCCGGGGCGCCCGCGGCCCCTTCGACCTCTACTACGACGTGGTCCTGCCGCTGGACGGCCACCTCGCCGCGCCGCGGATCGTGCGCGTCTACGACCTGGAGCAGGCCGAACCGTCCGCGACCTACCAGGTGCCGCTCGTCTTCACCGTGCACCGGGACGGCGTGCTGAGCGGCTTCAAGGGCTACTTCGTGGCCACCCTGTCCGACACCGTGGCCCTGGACATCTCCGGCGACGGCATCGCGGAACGCACCGCCTCCGACAGCTGGAAGCACTGCTATCTGCCGATCGAGAACCAGGTGGCCGTGCGGCGCGGCGACCGGGTCGTCCTCACCTTCACCCGGAACGGCGGGGCGGGCGAGGGCGGTCCCTTCCAGCAGAGTTACCGCTGGGAGGGCCGGATCCTCTCCAGCGGCGAGGAGATCGCGCGGTTCGCGCACAGCACCGCCGCCTGACGGGCCCGATGCCCAAACCCTCCACCTCCCACATCCCATCGCAAGCGCGCACGTACGACATCACGGGGGAGCACAACTGATGGCAACACCCACACGCACGTACGACGTCGTCGCCCTGCACGTCCCCATCGCCTACAACGGGTTCGGGGACTACGACGCGAACGGCGCCCTCTACACCCTCGCCGAGGACGCCGAGGAGCTCCGGGCGGTCGCCGCCGCCTGGCCCTCGCCGTTCCCGGACTACCTCAAGGAGCCCGACCGGGTCCCGAAGCCGCACCCGCTGACCCGGCCGCTCGTCCTGCGGGTGCGCCGCGGCGAGCGGCTGCGCGTGCGCCTGAGCAACGAACTGGACCGCCCCACCGGCATCACCATGCAGGGCGTGCAGTACGACGCCCGCGCCCAGGACGGACTGGCCGTCGGCCGCAACCCCGACACCAGCGTCCCGCCCGGCGGCACCCGCGTCTACGAGTGGGTGTGCGAGCACGAGGGCGTCTTCCACTTCGGCGACATGGCGGACCCGCGCGGCGAGGGCGGCCAGAGCCACGGCATGATCGGCGCGCTCGTGGTGGAGGCGGAGGACGCCACCTGGACCGACCCGGAGACCGGCAGCGACCTCGCCTCCGGGCTCTACGCGGATGTGCACCTGCCCGACCGCAGCTTCCGCGAGTTCGTCATCTTCATGATGGAGTACCCCAGCAACGACAACCCCGCCGACCTCTCCACCGTGATGCCCATGGGCGGCATGGGTGGCATGGGTGCGACGGGCGGCACGGGTGCCGGCATGGACGCGGTCAGTCCCATGACCCACCCGTCGGTGGCCGCCAGGGCGCGCCGGGGCGGCCCGGACACCCTCGCCGACCTCACCCCGCCCAACAACGCCATGCTGCCGGTCAACCTCCGCATCGAGCCCATGGAATGGCGGATGTACCGCTACCAGCAGATGCTGGACAGCGGACAGCTCGACCCGGTGCGCGACGCCCAGACGGGCGAGGAGATGCACCACAGCTCATGGATGTTCGGCGACCCCGCCACCCCCGTGCTGCGCGGCTACCAGGGCGACCCCGCGGTGATCCGGCTCGTGCACGGCGGCATGCGCGACACCCACGTCTTCCACACCCACCTCCACCAGTGGCGCAGCGACCCGGGCGACCCGGAGTCCCCGATCGTGGACTCCGTCAGCATCAGCCCCCAGGAGGGCCTCACCCTGGAACTCATCGGCGGCCTCGGCTCCGCGCAGGCCGCCGTCGGCGACGCGATCTGGCACTGCCACATGTACGTCCACTTCCACATGGGCATGTGGGGCCTCTTCCGGATGTTCGACACCCTCCAGGACGGCACCGGCACCTACCCCGACGGCACCCCGATCACGGCCCTCGCCCCGCTCCCGCACCGCGCCCCGCCGCCGCTGCCCACGCCCGAGAAGCCCGGCTTCCCGAACTTCATGCGGGAAGCCGCCGCCTATCCGCAGAAGTCGCCCCGGCCGCCGCGCACCCCGCACCAGCCGCTGGGCATGGGCCGCGAGCCCACCCCGCTGGAGGCCGCGGCCTTCTGCCAGGACCCCCAGCCCGGCGAGGCGTTCACCAAGATCGGCCCACCGGACGCGCCCGTACGCCGCTACCACCTGGTCGCCGCCAGCGGCACCGTCTACTACCACGGCGACCCCACCGCCGAGCACGCCGTGACCTGGCACGACCACCGCGGACACTTCTTCGTCCTCGCGGAGGAACTGGAGGAGGCGGGCGGGCTCGAGGAGTTCCGGCGGCAGCTCGAAGCCGGCGAGCGCACCATCGAGCCCCTGGTCATCCGCGCCCGCAAGGGCGAGATCCTGGAACTCACCCTCACCAACGCGCTGCCCACCGGCCCCCAGAAGGAGAACGCCTTCGACCCCGCGCTGCCCTTCCAGCCCGAGTGCGGGCTCCACACCCACCTCGTCAAATACGACCCCCTCATCTCCGACGGCTCCAGCATCGGCTGGAACTACATCTCCGGCACCACCACCGTGGACCAGGGCACAGAGGACTTCGGCCGCTACCACTCCTGGACCTACCGGTGGTGGGTCAACGAGGAGTTCGGCACCGTCTTCTTCCACGACCACCTGCTCGCCAACTACCGCCAGCGGCACGGCCTCTTCGGCGCGATGGTCGCCGAGGCGGAGGACGCCGAGTGGTACGAGCCCGCCGACGCGACGACACCGCTGCGCCGCGGCACCCAGGCCGTGATCAAACGCCCCGAGGGCCAGTTCCGCGAATTCGTGCTGGCCGTCGCGGACTTCGTCCCCCTCGTCGAGCACATGCAGATGGCCGGCGCGCAGATGCCCGGCGGCCACGGCGGCGGGCCCATCAACCCGCCCCCGACGCCCGGCGCCCCGGACGACCAGGGCGTGATGGCCGTCAACTACCGCTGCGAACCCCTCTCCGAGCGCGGCGGCGACCCCGCCGACTGGTTCGCCAGCAGCGTGCACGGCGACCCCGGCACGCCCCTGCTGCACGCCTACCCCGGTGAGCGGATCCGGCTGCATGTCCTCCAGGGCTCCCACGACCTCCAGCACAGCTTCACCACCAACGGGCTGCGCTGGCGCCAGTGGCGTGGCCGCCCCGACACCCCCTGGCGCGACCAGCTGACCCTGGGCATCTCCAACGTCGGCGACCTCGACCTCGACCCCCGGCAGGGGCCGGGCGACCACCTCTGGTCGTTCGGGGCCACCGACGATCTGTGGCTGGGCTGCTGGGGGCTGCTGCGCCTGCACGACAGCCCTCGCGAGGGCCTGCCCGCCCTGCCCGCCGCCTCCCCGGTGCTCGGCCATCTGCCGCCCAAGCAGCGGGTCCGCCGCTTCACCGTCCGTGCCAAGGCCCGCGACATCCTCTACAGCGACAAGCGCGTCGACCCGTACGGGCTCGTCTACGAGGTCGACGGCGTCCGGCAGGAAGGCCCGCTGGTGCTGCGCTGCCGGGAGGGCGAGTGGGTCGAGGTGACCCTCGTCAACGAGCTGGACGGGCCCCCGCCGGCGAGCGCCTTCGACCCGCCGCTGCTGGCCAAGGACGACCCCGCCTCCCGCGTGATCTCCGGCCGCGTCTCCCTGCACCCGACCCGCCTGCGCTACGACGTCCGGACCGACGACGGAGCCCACGCCGGATACAACGAGGACAGCACCGTCAAGCCCGGTGGCTCGCGCACCTACCACTGGTACGCCGCCGAGCCCGGCGTCGCCCTGCTCCGCGACCAGGCCGACGTGGTCTCCCACATGCGCCGCGGCCTCGTGGGAGCCCTCGTCGTGGAGGCCGCCGACGCCACCCCCTACGACCCGGACTCCGGCGCGCAGTGCTGGACCGGCGAACAGGCGGTCGTCCGCAGGCTCAACGCGGAGCCGGTGCACGAACTGGTGCTGGTCAGCCAGGACGGGCTGCGGCTCTTCCACGACGGCGACCTCACCCAGCCCGTCGCCGACCTGTTCTCCGACAGCCGGGACGACGACGGGCAGAAGGCGTTCAACTACCGCACCGCCGCCCTGCACCCGCTCCACCCCGTGCTGGCCGACCCCGCCCCGCCCACCCCGCTGCTCCGGTGCCGGGCCGGCGACCAGGTGGCGATCCACCTGGCCATCGGCGGAGCCCGCAGCCGCAACCAGTGCTTCACCGTGCACGGCCAGGTCTGGGACAGCTCCGGGACCGGCCGCGGCCCGTACGTCTCGACCATCGGCGCCCTCGCCGCGGGCAGCACCCGCACCGTCCGCTTCCGCGCCAACTACCCCGGCGACTACGCCTACCGCACCGGCAATCTGCACTGGGGAGTCTGCGAGGGCTGGTGGGGACTGCTCCGTGTGACCGAAACACCGTGACGGCGCGCCGGACGCCGTGACAAGGTGCCTGGAGCGGGCACGGCCGCGGGCCGGGCCCGCTCCAGGCGACTCCCCGTGAGGAGAGATGTGAAGCAGATACCGAACACCGCGGCCGGCAGAGATCCCCGGCTGCCGGACAGCCCGGACACCGTCGTCGTCTTCACCGACCTGAACTGCTCCTTCGCGCACGTCGCCGTGCACCGCCTGCACACCACGCGGCGCCGGCTCGGGCTGGAGGGCCGCGTCTGGTTCGACCTGCGGGCCTTCCCGCTGGAGCTGTTCAACGAAGAGGTCAACGCCCGCCCCGGCGTCGACTCGGAGATCTCCGTGCTCGGCGCACTGGAACCGGACGCCGGCTGGCGGCTGTGGCAGGGCCCCGACTGGACCTACCCCGTCACCACACTGCCCGCGCTGGAGGCGGTCGAGGCGGCCAAGGCCCAGAGTTGGCAGGCCAGTGAACAACTCGACCTCGCCCTGCGGCGCGCCTTCTGGGCCGAGGGCCGGTGCATCTCCATGAGGCACGTCATCCTCGACACGGCGCGCGCCACGGGGGTCGTGGACGTCGACGCCCTCGCCGACGCGCTCGACGACGGGAGTGCGCGGCGGGCGGTGTTCGAGCAGTACCGCGCTGCGTGCGACGGGAGGGTGCGGTGCAGTCCGCATGTCTTCCTGTACGACGGTACGGAGTCGGCGAATCCTGGGGTCTCGGCGCGGTGGGTCAACGGGGACTTCGGGGTCGGGGCGCCGGTGATCGACGAGGATCGGCCTGCGGTGTATGAGGAGTTGCTGATGCGGGCGGCAAAGCTTTTGGGTGATGCGGGTGGGGACGCCTGACGGCGGCGGTTTTTTCTTCCCCAGCCCCGCCCCTTCCCGCAGCATCTGATGCGCGGCTCCGCCGCGGCCGGGGCTCCGCCCCGGACCCGTGCCCGGGTGCGGCTGGAGTGCTCCCCCAGCTAACGCTGGGAGGTGCCCCCAGCGGCGCTTTGTTCCCCTACCCCGCCCCTTCCCGAAACCGGGGAGACCCTGGACCCCAGCGCCCTTGGGGGTCCCCCCGGACGAAGTCTGGGGGAGCGTCCTCAAACGCCGGACGGGCTGAATTCGCTGGTTACGGTCCGCACCATCCAGCCCGTTGGGGGCACCTCCCAGCGTTAGCTGGGGGAGTTTGAGGACACCGCGCGGAGCGCGGTCAGGGGTCTGGGGCGAAGCCCCAGTTTCGGGAAGGGGCGGGGTAGGGGAACAAAGCGCCGCAGGCGCAGCCCCCCACGCGGCGGAGCCGCACATCACATGCAGCGGCGGGTAGGGGAACAAGACGGCCTACGCCCGGACCGACGGCCCGCGCCCGCGGATCGCACCCCCGGTCAGCCGATGATCGCGCGTGCGGAGATGGAAAGCCGCCGTCCCCAGCAGCCACGACCCCGCGAACCACAGGGGACCAAGCGGCAGTTGCTCCCACGGCACCGAGTGGGTGAAGCCCGCCGCTACGCTCACCTGCGTCGGCCCGTACTCCGGCAGCAGGTTCACCCCGTCCTTGCTCGCCGCAGGGTTGCTGATCGGATTCTGGAGCATCGTGTCCAGCAGGCTGACCATGATGATGACGAACATCCCCGCCAGCTCGCTCCGCAGGAACGCGCCCAGCAGGATGCCGATCCCGCCGTAGGCGACGGCCGCGGTGAACAGCCCCGCCGCCAGCAGCGCGGGCCGCACCGGGTCCCAGTAGTAACAGACCACGGCCGTGGCGTAGCCCGCGATCAGGGCCGCCGCCAGTGTCATCGCGACGACCTTGGCGATCAGCAGATGCAACCGGGGATAGCCGGCGAGCACCAGCCGGGTGTCGAAGGCCAGGGACTTGAACGTCGTCATGAACATCATGAATCCGACGATCAGCGTGACCGTGTTGACCGCCCCGGACACCATCGTCAGATGGCCGCCGTCGACGGTCAGCCGCGCCCCGGTCGCGCGCAGCAGGAACGTCGCGGGATCGGAGGTGACGAACCAGTGCTCCAGCGTGAGCCACAGCGGGATGTAGAACACGACCAGGACGAGCGCGAAGCGGTTGCGGGCGTGTTCCAGCAGGGCGAAGCCGATGGCCGTGGCGAGCCGCGACCGGGCCCGGCTCACCGCCCCGCCCCGGGCCCCGCGACGCCGTCGCGCAACTCGTGCAGTTCGTCCAGCCGCTCGGTGTCCCAGGCCAGGTGGGAGACGACGAGGACGCACCGGCCGCGGTCCCGCAGCCGGGCGGCGAGGTCCCAGAAGCGCAGATAGGTCTCCCAGTCGAAGCCCTGATAGGGCTCGTCCAGCAGCAGCACCCGCGGGTCGTGCATCAGGGCCAGCGTCAGATTGAGCTTCTGCCGGGTGCCGCCGCTCAGGGCGTCGACCCGGGTGTGGCGGTACTCCGCGAAGTGGAGCTCCTCCAGGAGCTCCTCCGCGCGGTCCACATTGTCCAGGTCGTACGCGGAGCGGAAGTAGCGCACGTGCTGCTCGACGGTGAGGAAGTCGTTGAGCACCGTCTCCTGGGGGCAGTAGCCCAGTGCCCCCAGGTGCTCCACCGTCCCCGAGTCGGCGGGGAGCTGCCCGCACAGGATGCGCAGCAGCGTCGTCTTGCCCGCGCCGTTCTCCCCGACGAGCCCGGCGAGGGTGCCGGGGGCGAGGGTGAGCGAGACGCCCCGCAGCACCTCGTGGGATCCGTACGACTTGTGTACGTCGCGCACGCTCAGGGCGGGCGGTGGTGCGGGCATCGCGCTCCCTCGGCCTCGGCCCCCCTGACCTCAACGAACCATGGGGGAATCCGTTGCGCCCGGCCGCGCCACCAGCGTCACTGGCACCACTCGCGTCACTCGTCGAGCCGGATGACCTGCGTCGGGCACGTCATGGCCGCCTGACGGACGTCGTCGTGCACGTCCTCCGGGGGTGCCTCCTGGAGCAGGACGACGAGGCCGTCGTCGTCCTGGTCGAAGACGTCCGGCGTGAGCATCACGCACTGGCCGGACCCCACGCACCTGTGGGATTCCACGCTGACACGCATGGCGATGGACCTCGATTCAGGAGCGGATGATCCGGGAGTGGATCACCAGGTGACGGGGAGCTCGTAGACGCCGTAGACCATGGCGTCGTCCTTGAAGCGGAGCTCGTCCAGGGGTGCGGCGAGGCGGAGTCCGGGGATGCGGCGGAAGAGGGTGCCGTAGACGATCTCGAGTTCGAGGCGGGCGAGGTTGGCGCCGATGCACTGGTGGATGCCGTAGCCGAAGGCGAGGTGGCTGCGGGCCTCCTCGCGGTGGATGTCGAGGGTGTCCGGGTCGGGGAAGACGCTCTCGTCGTGGTCGGCGGAGTTGTTGAGCGGGAGGATGCCCTCGCCGGCCCGGATGGTGACGTCACCGACCTCGATGTCCTCCAGGGCCACGCGCGCCGCGCCCGAGTCCGAGATGCTGAAGAAGCGGAGCAGCTCCTCGACCGCCTTGGGCAGCAGCTCGGGGTCGCTCCTGACCGCGTCGAGCTGCTCGGGGTGCTCCAGCAGCGCCAGCACACCGAGGGCGATCATGTTGGCGGTCGTCTCGTGGCCGCCGACGAGCATCAGGCGCGCCATCGTCACGACGTCCGTGTGGTCGGCGACCTGTTCCGTGCGGTTCTTCTCGATGAACCGGCTGATCAGGTCGTCGCCGGGCGCGTTCTCCTTGCTGGTGACCAGCGAGTCCAGATAGGTGTCGAGGGCCTGGACGGCCGCGCCGTACTCCTCGGGGCCGGCGTCGTGGTTCATCATCATCGCCGACCACTCCTCGAACCGCGCGTGGTCCTCGTAGGGGACGCCGAGCAGTTCGCAGATGACGAGGGAGGGCACGGGCAGGGCGAGCGCGGTCACGAGGTCGACCGGGCCGCCCGCGGCGAGCATCGCGTCGATCCGGGCGTCCACGAGCTCCTGGATCCGCGGGCGCATCGCCCGGATCCGGCGCGCGGTGAACTCGGGGATCAGCATGCGGCGCTGGGCGGTGTGGTCCGGCGGGTCCATGGAGAGCAGCATCAGCCGTACGGAGGCGAGCATCTCCTCGGGGATGTGGAACTGGTGCGGATAGCCGGGCAGCTTGAGGTTGGAGCTCACCCGGGAGTCGCCGAGCACCTGCTTCACGTGCTCGTAGGTGGTGATCAGCCAGGCGGGCTTGCCGTTGACCTTGAGCGTGGCGCGGGAGACCGGCTCGCCGGCGCGGAGCTTGGCGTACTCCTCCGGCGGGCTGAACGGGCAGGTGCGGGTCATCGGGAAGGCCGGGTACTGCGCCTGGTCGGCGGACTGCGTCATGGTGCCCCTTCGGACGGTAGGACTCGGTGCGGGTGCGGACGGGTCACCAGGTGACGGGCAGCTCGTAGGCGCCGAACACGATGGCGTCGTCCTTGAAGCGGAGCTCGTCCAGGGGCGCGGCGAGGCGGAGGCCCGGGATGCGGCGGAAGAGGGTGCCGTAGACGATCTCCAGCTCCAGGCGGGCGAGGTTCTGCCCGATGCACTGGTGCACGCCGTAGCCGAAGGCGAGGTGGCTGCGGGCCTCCTCGCGGTGGATGTCCAGGGTGTCCGCGTCGGTGAAGACCGCCTCGTCGTGATTGGCGGAGTTGTTGAGCGGCAGGATGCCCTCGCCGGCCCGGATGGTGACGCCGCCGATCTCGATGTCCTCCAGGGCGACCCGCGCGGTGCCGGAGTCGGAGATGCTGAAGTAGCGCAGGAGTTCCTCGACGGCGCGGGGGAGCAGTCCGGCGTCGCTCTTGACCGCGTCGAGCTGCTCGGGGTGCTCCAGCAGGGCCAGGGTGCCGAGGGCGATCATGTTGGCGGTCGTCTCGTGGCCGGTGACCAGCATCAGCCTGGCCATGCTCACGATGTCGGCGTGCTCGACCGCGGGCTCCTGCCGGTTCTTCTCGATCAGCCGGCTGATCATGTCGTCGCCGGGCTCGCTCTCCTTGGCGGTGACCAGCTGGTCGACGTACCGGTCGAGTTCGTAGTGGGCCTGCCCGCGCTCCTCGTCGCTGATGTCGCGGTTCATGATCTGACCGGCCCAGATCTCGAACCGCGGGTGGTCCTCGTAGGGGACGCCGAGCAGTTCGCAGATGACGAGGGAGGGCACGGGCAGGGCGAGCGCGGTGACGAGGTCGACGGGGCCGCCCGCGGCGAGCATCGCGTCGATCCGGGCGTCCACGATCTGCTGCACCCGCGGCCGCAGGGCGCGCATCTGCCGGACGCTGAACTCGGGTGCCAGCATGCGGCGCTGGACGGTGTGGTCCGGCGGGTCCATCGACAGGAACGTCAGCGGGACCGCCTGGAGCATCTCCTCCGGCACCGGCACCTGGAGCGGATAGCCGGGCAGCTTCAGATTGGCGCTCACCCGGGAGTCGCCGAGCACCTTCTTGACGTGCTCGTGCTTGGCGATCAGCCAGGCGGGCTTGCCGTTGACCTTGAGCGTGGCGCGGGAGACCGGCTCGCCGGCGCGGAGCTTGGCGTATTCCTCCGGCGGGCCGAAGGGGCAGCTGCGGGCCATCGGGAACGCGGGGTGCTGGTGCGCCTGCTCGGCGGGTTGCGTCATGGTGCCCTCTCGCACTCGACTGTTCGTACGGGCGGGCACGGGGACCGGCGCCCGGAGCGGCGTGCCTGCGACCGCCGTTCGCACGCTAGACACCGCGGCCCGCGGAACGTACCCCTACCGGCCCCAGTCAGCGGCCGGTCTTCGGCGCGGCCCGCATGCCGACGTAGACGCACCCGGTGCCGTCGGCCAGCGTCGAGAACACCACCGGCATCCAGTCCTCGCTGAAGGAGGGGCCCGCGCCCGTCCCGGCGAACACCGTCGCGGACACCGGCACCAGGTCGATGTCGAGCGGCGGGGAGAAGTCCTTCATGCCGTCCACGAACTCGTAGACCATGTGCGGCGCGCCGTCGCGCTCGGAGACGGTGATGACCACGCCCTCGCGGCGGTAGGTGCCGACGAGCGGCGCCATGTCGACCACGGGCGGCCGCTCCGCCGGGGCGAGGGAGTCCGGTATCCGCACCCCGGCCAGTTCGGCGAGGAGTTCGCGCAGCAGCGAGGCGTAGAGCTTGCGCGCGGCGCCGCCGTTGGTCAGCAGCGCGACGGCCACGCCAGCCTCCGGCACCACCCGCAGATAGGCGTACTGCCCGATGGACGCGCCGTCGTGGCCGAAGCCCGCGATCCCGTCCCAGTCGTACAGCGTCCAGCCCAGCCCCCAGCCGTCCGCGCTGACCGTCCACTTGTCGGGGACGTCGACCTCGCGCCGCTGCATCGCCGCCACCGTCCCGGGGGAGAGCAGGCGCGTGCCGTCCTGGGCCTTGCCGCCGTCGAGGTGCATCGCGGCCAGCCGCACGACATCGGCGGCGGAGGCGATGACCCGGCCGTACGGGCCCGCCGAGCGCGGCATCATGTCCCACGCGGGGGCCGGCTCCGGGTCCTGGCCCGGCTCGCCCAGGTGCCCCATCGCCGCCCGGAACGCCAGCGCCTCCTCGGGCAGCGTCATCGTCCGGTCGAGCCCGAGCGGGGCCAGCAGCCGCTGCTTGAGAGCCTCGTCCCAGGTCAGCCCGGTGAGCACCTCGACGATGCGGCCCAGCACGTTGTAGCCGACGCTGCTGTACGAGACGGCGGTGCCGGGCGGGCAGTCCAGCGCCACGCCCCGGGCGGCCTCGACGTAACGGGCGAGACAGTCGTCGCCGCGCCCGGTGTCGTGGGTGAAGTCGCAGGTGAGGCCGCTGGTGTGGGAGAGCAGCTGCCGGGTGGTGATGGCCCGGGTGGCCCGGGGGTCGGCGACGGCGAACTCCGGCAGGACGTCCACCACCGGGGCGTCCAGGTCGAGCGCGCCGTCCTCGGCGAGCCCCATCACCAGCGTGGCGGTGTAGACCTTGGCTATCGAGCCGAGCTGGAACACCGAGTCGGTGGTCGCCTCCACGCCCGTGCCCCGGTGCAGCACGCCACTGGCGAGCTCGTGGACGTCCCCTCCGGTGAGCACGGCCAGCGTCGCGCCGGGCACGTGGTGCGCCGCGCGCAGCTCGTCGAACCGTGCCTGCCAGTGGGCGAGATCGAAGGTCATGGCGGGGTCACTCCTCTTGCCGGTGTCTCTCGTCGGGCTCTCTCTGCGAACACTGTACATATATCCGCACAGTGTTCGCAAGATCCGAACGCCGTGCGGACCCGGGGGGTGCGGTTAGGGGCTCCTAGGGGTCCAAGTGGCGCCGGTCGCCCCGTTAGCGTCGGAGCCGGAACACGTAACCGCAGCCCGGAGTGAGGTGCTTACCGTGTCCGCGGACCCCAGCGCGAAGGGAACCGTCCCTTTCGGGGAGTACCAGACCTGGTACCGAATCACCGGCGACCTCGACACGGACAGGCCCGCCCTCGTCGTCGTGCACGGCGGCCCCGGCAGCACGCACGACTACCTGCTGAGCCTCACCGCACTCGCCGAGGCCGGCTGGCCGGTCGTCCACTACGACCAGCTCGGCAACGGCGGATCGACCCATCTGCCCGACCGCGGCGCCGACTTCTGGACCCCCGGGCTCTTCCTCGGCGAGCTGGACAACCTGCTCGGCCGGCTCGGGGTCGCCGGTAACTATGTGCTGTTCGGGCAGTCCTGGGGCGGCCTGCTCTCCGCCAAGCACGCCGCGGCCCGCCCGGCCGGGCTGCGCGGCCTGGTCATCGCCAACTCGCCCGCCTCGTACCCCCTGTGGCTCGACGAGATGGACGTGCTCCGGGCCGCGCTCCCGCCCGGCGTGGACGACACGCTGCGGCGGCACGAGGCGGCCGGCACGACCGACACCGACGAATACTTCACCGCCATGCGCGTCTTCTACGACCGCCACGTGTGCCGGACCCTGCCGTGGCCGCGGGACTTCCTCTCCTCGTTCATGGAGATCTACAACGACCCGACCGTCTACTACACGATGAACGGGCCGAACGAGTTCCATGTGATCGGCACTCTCAAGGACTGGTCGGTCATCGACGACCTGGACACCGTCGCCGTACCCACGCTGCTGCTCAACGGCCGCCACGACGAGGCGACCCAGGTGACCATGCAGCCCTTCCAGGACCGCATCCCGGACGTGCGCTGGGAGGTCTTCGAGGAGTCGAGCCACGTGCCGCACCTGGAGGAGCCGGAGCGGTTCACCGAGGTGCTGACCGATTTCCTGAAGAGCCTGTAGAGACCGGACCGGAAGAGAGGCCCTGGCACCCCATGGCGAACAACACGGCGATCGTCTTTCCCGGCATGGGACCGTCCGCGTTCGGTGACGTCGGCCGGTTCATGGTGGTGAACCCCCGCGCCCGGGAGCTGGTCGCCCTCGCCGACGACGTGCTCGGCTATTGCTTGGTCGACGCCTTCCGCGAGGCCGAGGGCGACTACTCGGAAGCGGCACAGGTCGCCTTCCTGGTCAACTGCCTGGCGTCCGCCGAGTGGGCGCGGCAGCGGCTGGGGATCGAACCCGGCCTGTGCGTGGGGCCGAGCTTCGGCGAGAAGGCGGCGATCGCCTTCTCCGGCGCCCTGCCCGTCGCCGAGGCCGTCCGCGTGACCGCCGAGCTCGCGCGCCGCATGGACGCCTACTTCGCCGAGGAACACCGGGACATTGTCACCCTCTCCTTCACCCGCACGCCCCGCGAGCGGCTCGACGAGATCCTCGCCGAGCTCGACGCCGAGGGCGAATGGCACGCCGTCTCCTGCTACATCGACGACGACTTCTTCATGGTCTCGCTGGCCGAGAGCCGCGTGCCGTGGATGCAGGAACGGCTGCGCGCCGTCGGCGGGATGTCGCTCTACACCATGCGGCCACCCATGCACGCGGCCGCGTTCGCGCCCCTGCGCGAGCAGGTCGAGCGGGAGGTGCTGGCCACCCTCGACTTCGCCGACCCGTGGCTGCCGGTGGTCGCCGACCAGGACGGCACCCTGCTGCACACCGCCGACGGCATCCGCACCATGCTCCTGGACAGCTTCACCCGCCCCCTGGACTGGCCGTCCGTCGTGGACGCACTCAAGAAGGCGGGTGTCGAGCGGGTCTGCGTGGCCGGGCCGGACAGCCTGTTCGGCCGGGTCGGCCGCACGACGAAGAACTTCGAGGTCATCCCCGCCCATCCGCGGCTGGCGATGACACCCCGGCGCCGGGCCGGCGCCGCCTGAGCACCCTTGACGATTGGGATCCAGCATGTGGGACGACCAGTTCGAACAGCTTCTGCGCAAGTTCCTGCCCTTCCTCGGGCCGGACGAGCCGCTGGAGGCCGGCACCTGCCTGCGCGACCTGGGCCTCGACTCCCTGGGCGTGGTCGAGCTCCTCGGGAACCTCGAGCACGCCTATGACGTGAGGTTCCTCGACGGCGCGCTGGCCATGGAGAACTTCGAGAACCCCGGCATCCTCTGGAAGACCGTGGAGAGCCTGCTGCCCACCGCGGCCGGATAGCCGGGACCGGGGACACCACGATGGACGACGACACCCACGACACCATGGAAGCCGTGCTCCCGGCACGCTTCCTGCGCGGCCTGGCCCGCTCGCCGGACCGCCCGGCCGTCCGCTCCGGCGGCGCGCGGCTCACCTACCGCGAACTGCACGAGCGCGCGCTGCTCCTGGCGGGCTCGCTGCTCGCCGGGCTGCCGTCGCGCCCGGCCGCGATCGGCGTGCTGGCGGGCAAGGGCATCTCGGCGTACGCGGCCGTCCTGGCCGGGCTGTACACCGGGATCACCATGGTCCCGCTGCAACCCGCCTTCCCGGCGGCGCGGACCCGGCAGATGATCGAGGCGAGCGGGGTCGGCGCGATCCTCGCGGACGACGACGCGCTGCCCGCCCTGACCGGACTGTGGGAGCTGGGCGTCGATCTTCCGGTGCTCTTCCCCCCGGCGGGCCAGCCGATGCCGGCCGTGCCGGTCGACGCGGCCGCCGTCCTCGAAGGGCCGGTGCGCGTACGGGAGTCGGACATCGCGTACGTGCTGTTCACCTCGGGCTCGACGGGCCGGCCGAAGGGCGTGCCCGTCACGCACGCCAACGCCCGGCACTACTTCCGCCTGCTCGACGAGCGGTACGACTTCGGGCCCGAGGACGTCTTCTCGCAGAACTTCGACCTCAACTTCGACTGCGCGGTCTTCGACCTCTTCTGCGCCTGGGGCGCCGGTGCCACCCTGACCGTGCCACCACCCCAGGCGTTCAGGGACATGCCGGAATTCGCCGCCGCCGAGGGGCTGACCGTCTGGTTCTCCACGCCCAGCGCGATCGCGCTGATCCGGCGCATGGGCGGCCTGCGGCCCGGAGCCATGCCGTCGCTGCGGTGGAGCTTCTTCGCCGGGGAGGCACTGGGCTGCCAGGACGCCGAGGACTGGCACACCGCCGCCCCGGACTCCACCCTGGAGAACCTCTACGGCCCCACCGAGCTGACCATCACCGTCTCCGCCCACCGGTGGACCGCCGGGCGCGGACTCCACGGCGTCGTGCCGATCGGCACGGTGCACGGCGGGCACGACGTCCTGCTGCTCGACCCCACGGGTGCCGAGAGCGCGACCGAGGGGGAACTGTGCGTCGCGGGGCCGCAGCTGACGCCCGGCTACCTCGACCCCACCGACGACATCGGCCGCTTCTTCCACAAGGACGGCCTGCGGTGGTACCGCACCGGGGACCGGGTCCGCCGCGCCGACGACGGTGAGCTCCTCTACCTCGGCCGCGAGGACGCACAGGTCCAGGTGCACGGCGTAAGGGTCGAACTCGCCGAGGTCGACGCCGCGGTGCGGTCCTGCGCCGGAGTGCAGGACGCGGTCACCGTCGCCGTCACCGCGGAGGGCACGGCCGAGCTGGTGGTGTTCTACACCGGCGCCGTCGTGCACCCGGCGAGGCTCGCCCGCGAGGTGCGCGGCGTGCTGCCGGTGGCGATCGTGCCCAAGAAGTACGTGCACCTCACGGAATTCCCGCTGAATCCGAACCGAAAGATAGACCGCAAGAAGCTCGCCCTCCAGGCCGCGCCGACAGTCGACTGAGACGGTCGCTTCCCGGCTGCACACGAGGGCTCTGATGAAAGGTCATACGGGGCGCAGTGAACCGTCAATCGACATCGGACGCCCGTCCGCCCGAGCTGGTGCACGCATTGCTCGACGAGGCCGCGGCCGACGCCGCACCCGACGCTGTCGCGGTCACCGACGGCACCGGACGCTGGACCTACCGGGAACTCGCCGCCCACAGCCACGCCGTCGACGCCTGGCTGGAGGAGCGGGGCGTCGGCCACGGCGACCGGGTGCTGGCTCAACTGCCCAGCACGCGCGAGCTGGTCGCGCTGTTCTACGGGGTCTCGCGGCGCGGCGCCGTCCTCGTGTCGCTCAACCCGGGGATGAAGGACTTCCACCTCCGCTCCGTGCTCGCCAACGCCGAGCCCCGCCTGGTCGTCGCCGCCGACGCGGCGGTGGACAGGGTGGCGGAGTTCTCGCCCGCACCGGTGCTCGGAGCCGGCGAGTTCTGGCGCGACGTGAGCGCCCTGCACGAGAAGGGCGCCCGGGCCGCCGCCCCGGCCGAGGTCGGCGCCGAGGACATCGCGGCGCTCGTCTACACCTCCGGCAGCACGGCCGCGCCCAAGGCCGTCATCTGCCCGCACGGCCCGATGCTCTTCGCCTCGTACGCCATCCAGCTCGAACTCGGCTACCGCCCCGACGACGTGGTCTTCTGCCGTTTCCCGATCTCCTGGGACTACGGGCTCTACAAGATCCTGCTGGCGGCGCTCGGCCGGTCCGAACTCGTCCTCGCCGACGGGGAGTCGGACCTGGTTCTGCTCAAGCGCATCCGGGAGTCCGGGGCGACGGTGGTGCCCATCGTGCCCTCCCTGGCCACCATGATCTGCTCCCTGGCCGAACGCGAGCCCGCCCCCGAGGGGACCTCGCGGGTGCGGATGTTCACCAACACCGGTGCCGCGCTGCCCCGGCCGACGGCCGACGCGCTGCGCGCGGCCTTCCCCGGCGCCGAGGTGGTGCGGCAGTTCGGCCAGACCGAGTGCAAGCGCATCTCCGTGCTGCCCCCGGAGTTCGAGGACACCAAGCGCGACTCGGTGGGCCGCCCGCTGCCGGGCACGAAGGTCTTCGTCCTCGGCCCGGACGGCGCCGAGCTGCCGACCGGCGAGACCGGCGAGATCGTGGTCGAGGGCCCGCACGTGATGCCCGGCTACTGGCGCGCCCCGGAGATCACCGAGCGGACCTTCCGCCGCAACGCCGCGACCGGCGCCCTCCGCCTGCACACCGGCGACTACGGCCACCTGGACGACGACGGCTTCCTCTACTACGAGGGCCGCCGGGACGACATGTTCAAGCGCAAGGGCGTGCGCATGAGCACCACCGAGATCGAGGCCGCCACGATGGACATCCCCGGCGTCCGCGCCGCGGCCGCCCTGCCGCCCGGCGAGGACCGCGACCTGGCGGTGTGCGTCGTGGGGGACGTCGCCCCGCACACCGTGCTGCGCGAACTCGCGCGCCGGCTGGAGCCCGCGAAGGTGCCCGGCCTGTGCCGGGTCGTCGACGAGCTGCCCCTCACCCTGCACGGAAAGCACGAGCGCAAGCAGCTCGCACTGCTGTTTGAAGGGAATTCCCGGTGACCCGCTACACCGAGCTCGCCGAGCGCTTCGGCACTCCGGCCTACGTCTACGACCTCGACCGCGTCGCCGCCGCCAAGCGTGACCTCTTCGCCGCGCTGCCCGAGGAGCTCCACCTCTTCTACGCGGCCAAGGCGAACCCGCACCCGGAGCTCGTCCGCGAGATGTGCGGCGGCGAAGGGCGCGGCTGCCGGCCGGAGATCAGCTCCGTCGGCGAACTCGCCGCCGTCCTGGAGGCCGGGGCCGATCCCGCCGACGTCCTCTACACCGGCCCCGGCAAGACCGAGGAGGAGCTGGCCGAGGCGCTCACCCACGGGGTCCGGCTGTTCTCCGTCGAGTCACCCGGGGACCTGCGCCGCGTCGGCGCGGTCGCCGACCGCCTCGGGGTGATCGCCGACTGCCTGCTGCGGGTCAACAGCGCCTCCGCGACCGCCTCGACGAGCATCCGCATGACCGGCGTGCCCTCGCAGTTCGGCTTCGACAGCGAGACGCTGCCCGCCCTGCGCGACGAGCTCGTCGGCGTGGCCGGGACGCGGGTGGCGGGCGCGCACTTCTTCCCGCTCAGCAACGCCAAGGACGAGGCGAGCCTGATCGCCGAATTCCGGCACACCATCGGCGTCGCCGCGCAGTTGCAGGAGGAGCTGGGCATCCCCTTCCGCTTCCTCGACATCGGCGGCGGATTCGCGGCGCCGTACGCGGTGGCCGGCGAGCGGCCGGTCTACGGCACCCTGCGCGCCGCCCTCGCGGAGTCGCTGGACGCGCACTTCCCCGGCTGGCGCACCGGCGCCCCGCGCGTCGCCTGCGAGTCCGGGCGCTATCTCGTGGGCGACAGCGGCACCCTCCTGGTCGGGGTGGTCAACCTCAAGGAGAGCCGCGGCCGCCGCTTCGCGATCGTCGACGGCGGCATCAACACCTTCGGCGGGATGTCCGGCCTCGGCAGGATCCTCCCGGTCTCCGTGGAGCCGCACGGGACGGACGCCCCGCCCGAGCAGATCGCCAGCCTCGTCGGCCCGCTGTGCACCCCCGGCGACATCCTCGGCCGCGACATCAAGCTGCCCGCGCTGGCACCCGGCGACGTCGTCGCCGTCCCCAACGCGGGCGCGTACGGCCCCACGGCCAGCCTGCTGATGTTCCTCGGCAGACCGGCCCCGGTCGAGGTCGTCGTCCGCGGCGACGAGGTCCTCTCGGCCTCCCGCATCCAGCACACGCGCGGCTACGAGTACGGGCGGGGGACGCGATGACCACCCCGGACACGACGGGCGCCGCCGCCCGGCCAAACACCCCGGCCGGCCGGGACGCGACCGTCATCGTCACCGGCGTCACCTCCGACTCGCACACTTGGAACCTCGTCTTCCTGCAACTGCTGCTGGAGGAACTCGGCTTCGACGTCGTCAACCTCGGCCCCTGCGTGCCCGAGGAACGGGTGGTCGCCGAGTGCCTGGCCCGCGGCCCCGCCCTGCTCGTCGTCAGCAGCGTCAACGGCCACGGCTACCGCGACGGCATGCGGCTGATCAACAGGCTGCGCCGGCAGGGCGGGCTGACCGGCATGCCCGCGGTCATCGGCGGGAAGCTGGGGATCGCCGGACCGCAGAGCGCCGAGCAGCTCGCCGCCCTGGTCACCGCCGGATACGACGCCGTCTTCGACGACGGCGCCGACGGCATGGCCTCCTTCCGGCGGCTGCTCGACACGCTCCCGCAGCGGGCGCTGGCGTGAGCGGAGCGGGGTTCGGCGCGTTCGTCCGCCGGGCCCGCGCCGAGGGCGAGCTCGTCGTGCAGCCCCGGATGGGCATGAGCGAGCCGGACCGGATGCGGGCCGGCCTGAGGGCGACCAAGGCCGCCGCGGGACGCACCGTCGGCACGATCACCCTGGACAGCTACACCCGCGTCCGGGACCTGGAGTCGGCCGGACTCGCCCTCCTGGAGGGCGAGTCGCTCAACGGCTACCCGATCGTCAGCCACGACCTCGCCACCACCCGGTGGGTCCTGGACGGCATTCACGGCCCGGACTTCCCCGTGCAGGTCCGGCACGGCTCGCCCGACCCCGTCGACATCTTCCGGGCCCTGATGACCGCGGGCCTGGACGCGTCCGAGGGCGGCCCCGTCTCGTACTGCCTGCCCTACGGGCGCGTCCCGCTGCACGAGTCGGTGGACAACTGGGCGCGCTCGTGCGACGTGTTCGTCCGGCTGCGCGACTTCGGCATGGAACCGCACCTGGAGACCTTCGGCGGGTGCATGCTCGGACAGCTGTGCCCGCCCAGCCAGCTGGTGGCCCTCAGCGTGCTCGAAGCGCTCTTCTTCCACCAGCACGGACTGCGCAGCATTTCCGTCAGCTACGCCCAGCAGACGCATCCGCAACAGGACGCCGAAGCCGTCGCCGCCTTGCGCAGACTGTGCGCGGAGCTCCTGCCCGACACCGACTGGCACGTCGTCATCTACGCCTACATGGGCGTCTATCCGACGTCACCGGAAGGCGCCTACGGACTGCTCGGCGCGGCGGCGGAACTCGCCGCGACGACCGGCTCGGAACGGCTGATCGTGAAGACCGAGGCCGAATCCCTGCGGATTCCCACGGTCGAGGAGAACATCAGCGCGCTGGAATACGCGGCGGCCGCCGCGGCCCGGGCCCGGCCCGCCGGAGCACCCCCGGACGCCGATTCCCAGACCTACGCGGAAGCCGCCGCCCTGATCTCCGCCGTGCTCAACATGGCGCCGGATCTCGGCCAGGCCCTGCTGCTGGCCTTCCGGCGCGGATATCTCGACATTCCCTACTGCCTGCACCCGGACAACGCCGGGCGCAGCAGGAGTTACATCGACGGCTCGGGGCGGCTGCGCTGGGCGGACATCGGCCGGCTGCCGCTGTCCGGCGTGGTCGGGACGGGCGGGGCCCGCTCCGTGACCTCCGGCGAACTGCTGGAGTCCCTTTCCTACATGCGCCGGAAGTTCGACCCCGAAACGCTCACCGGCACACCCCGCAAGAAAGCACTCGGCCCTAGGGGTGCTTAAGGGTGTGGCCCTTCCCGGTGCCTCACTAACGTCACAGGAAAACGGTCTCGGCCGAAAGTGGAGATGCGCGGATGAACGAGTCCAGTTCCGATTCAGCACTGGCACGGCTGCTGGCCACCGCCGCGCCCTCGGAACACCGGAGAGTGGTGCTCGACCTCGTGCACGCCCACGCGGCGGCGGCACTGCGGGCGGCCCGCCCCGACGCCCCCGCGAGCCTGGACCTCACGCTCCCCTTCGCCGGACTGGGCTTCGACTCACTGGCGGCGGTCGACCTGCACCGCAGACTGAGCGCGGCGACCGGCCTCGACCTGCCGGTCACCCTCGCCTACGAATACCCCACCCCCGTCGCGCTCGCCGAGCGGCTGCTGACCGGGGCCCTCGGGGACGCCGCCGCCCGGCCCGCACCGGCACCGGTCGCGGCCGACGCCCTGGGCGAGCCCGTCGCCGTCGTCGGCATCGGCTGCCGCTTCCCCGGCGGGATCGGCTCGCCGGAGGAGCTGTGGCAGCTGCTCGTCGACGGCGGCGAGGTCCTCTCGGCCTTCCCCGACGACCGCGGCTGGGACCTCGACGGCATCTTCGACGAGGACCCCGACGCCCCCGGCAAGAGCTATGTGCGCACCGGCGGATTCCTCGGCACCGCCACCGAGTTCGACGCCGACTTCTTCGGCATCAGCCCGCGCGAGGCCCCCGCGATGGACCCCCAGCAGCGGCTCGTGCTGGAGACCGCGTGGGAGGCGCTGGAGCGCGCTGGCATCGACCCGACCGGCCTGCGCGGCAGCGCGGCGGGCATGTTCTTCGGCGCCGAGGTGCAGGAGTACGGCCCGCGCCTGCACGACGCCCCCGACGGACTCGACGCCTATCTGATGACCGGCAACGCGCCGAGCGTCATCTCCGGACGCGTCGCGTACGTCCTGGGCACCGAGGGACCGGCGGTCACCGTCGACACCGCCTGCTCGGCCTCCCTCGTCGCCATCCACCTGGCCTGCCAGTCGCTGCGCCAGGGCGAGTCCTCGCTGGCCCTGGCCGGAGGCGTCGCCGTGATGGGCGGACCCGGGGTCTTCACCGCCTTCAGCAGGCAGCGCGGACTGGCCCCGGACGGCCGCTGCAAGGCGTTCGCGGCATCCGCCGACGGCACCGGCTTCGCCGAGGGCGTCGGCATCCTGGTGCTCGAACGCCTCTCCGAGGCGCGGCGCAACGGCCACCGGGTGCTCGCCGTCGTGCGCGGCTCGGCGGTCAACCAGGACGGTGCCAGCAACGGTCTCACCGCCCCCAGCGGCGCCGCCCAGCAGCGCCTCATCCGCCAGGCCCTGGCCAACTCCGGCCTCACCCCCGCCGACGTCGACGCGGTCGACGCGCACGGCACCGGCACCACCCTCGGCGACCCCATCGAGGCCAACGCGCTGCTCGCGACCTACGGCCAGGAGCGGGGCGAGGGCGGACCGCTGCTCCTCGGCTCGGTCAAGTCCAACCTCGGGCACACCCAGGGCGCCGCGGGCGTGGCCGGGGTGATCAAGATGATCCTGAGCATGCGCCACGGCCACCTGCCCCGGACCCTGCACGTGGACGCCCCCAGCCCGCACATCGACTGGTCCTCGGGCGCGGTCGAACTGCTCACCGAGGGCACGCCCTGGCCCGACGCGGGACGCCCGCGCAGGGCCGGCGTCTCCTCGTTCGGCGTGAGCGGCACCAACGCCCACCTGATCCTGGAGCAGCCCGACGACGAAGAGGCACCGGAGGCCACCGGGCAGCCGGTCGCCCCCGGCGCGCTGCCCTTCGTCCTGACCGCACGCGGCGAACAGGCGCTGCGCGCCCAGGCGGCCGCCCTGCTGCCCCTCGCCGAGGAGGCGCCCCTCACCGACCTCGCGTACTCCCTGGGCACCACCCGCGCCGCCCTCCCGCACCGCGCCACCATCGTCACCGACGACCGCGAAGCCCTGCGCGCGGCATTGACGGACCTCGCCTCCGGCACCGCCCCCACGACCGTCGCCGCACCCGGCGGGCTCGCCTTCCTCTTCACCGGACAGGGCAGCCAGCGCATCGGCATGGGACGCGAACTCGCCGAAGCCTTCCCGGCGTTCGCCGAGGCACTCGACGACGCGTGCGCCTGCTTCGACATGCAGCTCGAACCGCCCCTGAGCGACGTGCTGTTCGCCGACCCCGGCACACCCGAGGCCGAGCGGCTGCACGAGACCGCGTACGCCCAGCCCGCGCTGTTCGCCGTCGAGGTCGCGCTGTTCCGGCTCCTGGAGAGCTGGGGCGTGCGGCCCGACTACCTCGCCGGGCACTCCATCGGCGAGATCGCCGCCGCGCACGCCGCCGGGGTGCTGTCCCTGGAGGACGCCGCGATCCTCGTCGCCGCCCGCGGCAGGCTGATGCAGGAACTCCCGGCAGGCGGCGCGATGGTCGCGGTCCAGGCCACCGAGGCCGACGTCACGCCCCTGCTCACCGCCCGCACCGGCATCGCCGCGGTCAACGGCCCCGCCTCGGTGGTGCTCTCCGGGGACGAGAGCGACGTCCTGCGCATCGCCGCGACGCTCGCGGAGCGAGGCCACCGCACCAAGCGCCTGCGGGTCAGCCACGCCTTCCACTCGCCCCTGATGGAGCCGATGCTCGCGGAGTTCCGCCGCGTCGCCCAGGTGCTCACCTACGCCCCGCCCGCCCTCCCCGTCGTGTCCACCGTCACCGGCGCCCTCACCACCGACGAGCTGTGCGACCCCGAGCACTGGGTCGAGCACGTCCGCGCCCAGGTCCGCTTCCACGACAGCGTGCGCGCGCTGGAGGGCGCGGGTGTCCGCACGTTCCTGGAACTCGGGCCCGACGGCGTGCTCTGCGCGATGGGCGAGGAGAGCGCCCAGGGCGACGACCCGGCCTTCGTCCCGCTGCTGCGCCGCGACCGCCCCGAGGCACACGAGGCCGTGTCCGCGCTCGCGGTGGCGTACGGGCGGGGCGTGCGCGTCGACTGGGCGGGCTTCCACGCGGGCCGCGGCGCCCGGCGGATCGACCTGCCGACGTACGCCTTCCAGCGCAAGCGGTTCTGGCTGGAACCGGGCTGGGCCACCGCCGACGCCACCGGCCTGGGCCAACTGCCCGCCGGACACCCGCTGCTGGGCGCGGTGGTCGCCGTCGGTGCCGACGGCGTGGTGCTGACGGGACGGCTGTCGCTGCGTACCCACCCGTGGCTGGCCGATCACGTCATCTCCGGGCGGGTGCTGTTCCCCGGCACCGCGTTCGTTGAGCTGGCGCTGCGCGCGGGCGACCACGTCGGCGCGGGCACGCTGGAGGAGCTGACCCTCGGCGCCCCGCTGGTGCTGCCCGCCGACGGGGGAGTGGCGGTGCAGGTCGCGGTGGGGGAGCCGGACGGGTCGGGGCGGTACCCGCTCACGGTCCACTCCCGGCCGGACGCCGCGGACGCCGGGACGTGGACCCGGCACGCCACCGGCGTCCTCACGCCCGCCACCGCACCGGCCGCCCCCGTACGGCAGGAGGCCTGGCCGCCCCAGGGCGCCGACCCCGTCGACCTCACCGGCGTTTACGCCCGGCTCGCCGACGAGGGCTACGGCTACGGCCCCGCCTTCCGGGGCCTGCGCGCCGCGTGGCGGCGCGGCGACGACGTCTACGCCGAGGTGGCACTCGACGGCGAGGCGGCCGCCGACGCGGCCGCGTTCGGCCTGCACCCGGCGCTGCTCGACGCCGCCCTGCACGCCGCCGACCTCGGCGCCGCGCCCCGCGCGGAGGTGCTGGTGCCGTTCGCCTGGACGGATGTGGCGCTGCACGCGGCCGGCGCCACCTCGGTGCGCGTCCACATCTCCCGCGGTGGCAAGGACACGCTCTCGCTCCGGCTCGCCGATGCCACGGGCGCACCGGTGGCCACCGTGGGCGCGCTGACATCCCGGCCGGTGCCCGACACCGAGACGCTCCACACCGTGCGGCCGCTCCCGGTGCCCAGGCCCACGGCGGCCGCGGAGCCCCGCGTCACCACCCTCGACGGCGGACTCGGGGAACTGGCCGAGCCGGTGCCGGACGTGGTCGTCCACCGCGTCCCGGACCACGACGGCCTGCCCGCGGCCGTGGCACGGACCGCGACCGGCGCCGTCCTGCGGCTCCTCCAGGACTGGCTGGCCGACGACCGCTGCGCCGACGCACGGCTCGTCGTCGTCACCACGCCCGGCCCGGCCCACGCGCCGGTCCGCGGCCTGGTGCGCTCGGCCCAGGCGGAGAACCCCGGCCGCTTCGTCCTCCTGGAGCACGACGGCCCGCTGCCCGACCGCGACCTGACCGCGGCCCTCGCCACCGGCGAGCCCGAACTCTCCGTGCACGACGGCGAATTCCGCGCCCCTAGGCTGACGGTCCTTCAGCCCGTACGGAACGCCCCGCCGGAGTGGGGCACCGTGCTGATCACCGGCGGCACCGGCGGCCTGGGCGGCCTGCTGGCCCGGCACCTGGTGCGCGAACACGGCGTCCGTGAGCTGGTGCTGGCGAGCCGGCGCGGATCCGCGCCCGAGCTGGCCGCCGAACTCACCGCGCTGGGCGCGGAGGTGACGGTGGCCACCTGCGATGTGAGTGACCGTCAGGCAGTGGCCGCGCTGCTGGACGCGCACCCCGTCGACTCCGTGATCCACGCCGCCGGGACCGTGCGCGACGGCGTGATCGGCTCGCTCACCGACGAGATGCTCGACGAGGTCTTCCGGGCCAAGACCGACGGCGCCTGGCACCTGCACGAGCTCACCCGGGACCGGGAGCTGAGGGCGTTCGTGCTGTTCTCCTCGCTCGCCGCCGTCCTCGACGGCGCCGGGCAGGGCAACTACGCGGCCGCCAACGCCTCCCTCGACGCCCTCGCCGAGCACCGCGCCTCCCTCGGCCTGCCCGCCACCGCCCTCGCCTGGGGCCTGTGGGCCACGGACACCGGCATGGGCGCGGACCTCGACGCGAGCGCCCTCACCCGCATCGCGAGGTACGGACTGCCCGGCCTCGACGCCGCGCGCTCGCTGCGCCTGTTCGACGCGGCGGTCCGCTCCGGCGCGGCCCGGGTGGCCCCCGTCGAGATCGACGCCGCCGCCGTACGCGCCCGCCCCGACGGGATCCCGCCGTTGCTCAGCGCCCTGGTGCGGCCGGTCACCCGGCGCGCCGTCGCGGCCCGCGAGACCCCGCGGCCCGCCGTCGCCGGCACCCTGGGCGCCCTGCCCCCGGCGGAGCGGGACCGCGCGCTGCTGGAACTCGTCCGCACCGAGGTCGCCGCCGTCCTGCGGCACGAGGGCGCCGCCGCCGTCGACCCGGGCCGCGCGTTCACCGAGACCGGCTTCGACTCGCTGTCGGCCGTCGAACTGCGCAACCGGCTCAACTCCGCGACCGGCCTGCGCCTCCCGGCCACCCTCGTCTTCGACCACCCCACCCCGAAGATCCTCGCCGCCCACATCCGCGACACCCTCTTCGGTGCCGAGCGGCGCGAGGAGGCGCGGCCCGCGCCGGCCGCCGCCCTCGGGGACGAGCCGATCGCCATCGTCGGCATGAGCTGCCGCTACCCCGGCGGCGTCCGCTCCCCCGAGGAGCTGTGGCGGCTGGTCGCCGACGGCGTCGACGGCGTCGGCGCCTTCCCCGACGACCGCGGCTGGGACACCGAGGGGCTCTACGACCCCGAGCCGGGCACCCCCGGCAAGACCTACGCCCGCGAGGGCGGATTCCTCTACGACGCGGCCGAGTTCGACGCCGACTTCTTCGGCATCAGCCCCCGCGAGGCGGTGGCGATGGACCCCCAGCAGCGCCTCCTCCTGGAGGTCTCCTGGGAGGCGCTCGAACGGTCCGGCATCGACCCCGCCGCCATCCGCGGCACCCGCACCGGCGTCTTCGCCGGGGTGATGTACCACGACTACGGCAGCTGGCTCACCGACGTACCCGAGGACGTCGCCGCGTACTTCGGCAACGGCAACCTCGGGAGCGTCGTCTCCGGCCGGGTCGCCTACGCGCTCGGGCTGGAGGGGTCGGCCGTCACCGTCGACACGGCCTGCTCGTCGTCGCTGGTCACCCTGCACCTGGCGGCCCAGGCCCTGCGGCAGGGCGAGTGCTCCCTGGCGCTGGCCGGGGGAGTGACGGTGATGTCCACCCCCGACACGTTCGTCGACTTCAGCAGGCAGCGAGGGCTGGCCGGTGACGGCCGCTGCAAGTCCTTCGCGGCCGCGGCGGACGGTACCGGCTGGGGCGAGGGCGTCGGCGTCCTGGTGGTGGAGCGCCTCTCCGACGCCCGGCGCAACGGCCACCGCGTGCTGGCCCTCGTCAAGGGCAGCGCGATCAACTCCGACGGCGCCTCCAACGGCCTGACCGCGCCCAACGGCCCGTCCCAGCAGCGCGTCATCCGCGCCGCGCTCACCGGTGCCGGACTCACCACCGCCGACGTCGACGTGGTCGAGGCGCACGGCACCGGCACCACCCTCGGCGACCCGATCGAGGCGCAGGCGCTGCTGGCCACGTACGGCCAGGACCGGCCCGAGGACCGGCCGTTGTGGCTGGGCTCCATCAAGTCCAACATCGGCCACACCCAGGCCGCCGCCGGTGTCGCCGGGGTGATCAAGATGGTGATGGCGATGCGGCACGGCACGCTGCCGAAGACGCTGCACGTGGACGCCCCCTCCGACCAGGTCGACTGGACGGCCGGCGCGGTGGACCTGCTCACCGAGGCCCGGCCGTGGGAGAAGGACGACAGGCCCCGCCGGGCCGCGGTCTCCTCCTTCGGCATCAGCGGTACGAACGCGCACGTGATCCTCGAAGAGGTCACGCCCGGGCCGGACTTCGTGACCGAAGGGGCCACGCCCGGGCCGGACCTCGTGACGGGGGAGGGCACGCCCGCACCGGGTCTCGTGACCGGAGGGGCCACGCCCGATCCGGCCCTCGCGACCGGAGAGGTCACGCCCGATCCGGATCTCGTGACCGGAGGGGCCGCGCCCGCACGGGGCCTCGTGGCCGAAGGGGACGCACGCGAGCTGGATCCCGTGACCGGAGAGACCGCGCCCGATCCGGCGCCCGCCACCACCCCGCCCCAGCCCCTCGTGGCACTGCCCGTCTCCGCGCGCGGCCCCGAGGCCCTGCGCGCCCAGGCCGAGCGGCTGCGCCCCCTGGTCTCCGAGGAGTCCGGCCCGGGCCTCGCCGACATCGGCTTCGCCCTGGCCACCGACCGCACCGCGCACCGGGACCGCGCGGTGATCCTCGCCGCCGACCGGGCCGAGGCGGACGCGGCCCTCGCCGCGCTCGCGGCCGGGAACCCCGCCGCCCACCTCGTCACCGGCGCGGTCACCGAGGGCTCGCTCGCCTTCCTCTTCTCCGGCCAGGGCTCCCAGCGCCTGGGCGCGGGCCGCGAGTGGTACGCGGCCTTCCCCGTCTTCGCCGAGCACTTCGACCGGGTCGCCGCCCTGCTGGACAAGTCCCTGGAACGGCCCCTCGCCGACGTACTCTTCGGCCAGGAGGCGGACCTGCTGGAGCAGACGGCCTACACCCAGGCCGCGCTCTTCGCGACGGAGGTGGCGCTCTACCGCCTGCTGGAGTCCTTCGGGCTGCGGCCCGACTGGCTGGCGGGCCACTCGATCGGCGAGTTCGCGGCCGCGCACGTCGCCGGGGTCTGGTCCCTGGAGGACGCGGCCAGGGCCGTCTCCGCGCGCGGCCGCCTGATGCAGGCGCTGCCCGAGGGCGGCGCGATGGTGGCCGTGCGGGCCACCGAGGAGGAGGTGCTGCCCCTGCTCGACGAGCGGACGAGCATCGCCGCCGTCAACGGCCCGGACTCCGTCGTCGTCTCCGGCGACACCGAAGCCGTCCTCGCCGTCGCGGCGAACTTCGCCCGGACCAAGCGGCTGCGGGTCTCCCACGCCTTCCACTCGCCCCGCACGGACGCCATGCTCAAGGAGTTCGGCGAGGTCATGGCCGCACTCACCCCCGCCGAGCCGGCGATCCCGCTCGTCTCCACGCTGACCGGCCGCCCGGCCACCGCGGCGGAGCTGTGCTCCCCGGACTACTGGGTCCGGCACGTCCGTCGCACCGTGCGCTTCGCCGACGCCGTCACCACCCTGACCGGCCAGGGCGTCACCACCTTCCTGGAACTCGGGCCCGACGCCGTGCTCACCGCCATGGGCCAGGACTGCGCCACCGAAGCGGTCTTCACCTCGGTCTCCCGCAAGGACCGCCCCGAGGTGCGCGAACTGCTGGGCGCGCTCGCGCGGGTCCACACCCGCGGCGCCGACGTGGACTGGTCCGCGCTCCACGGCGGCCGTACGGGACACCGGGTCGACCTCCCGACGTACGCCTTCCGGCGCAAGCGCTTCTGGCTCGACGTCCCCCCGGCGAAGGGCGACGCGGGCGGGCTCGGCCAGGCGCCGCTCGACCACCCGCTCGTGGGCGCGGAGATCCGCGTCGCCGCCTCCGACGGCGTCATGCTGACCGGCCGGATCTCCCTGGCCACCCACCCGGCACTCGCCGAACACGCCGTCCTCGGCACCGTGCTGCTTCCCGGCACGGCGCTCGTCGACCTCGCGATCCGGGCGGGTGACCTCGTCGGCCGCCCGGTCCTGGAGGAACTCACCCTCCAGGCGCCCCTGGTGCTGCCGCGACGCGGGGCCGTGCGGCTCCAGGTGACGGCTGGTCAGGACGGCGCGGTGGAGATCTTCTCGCGCCCCGAGCACGCCGCCGCCGACGCGGGCTGGACCAGGCACGCGACCGGCCTCCTCACCGACCGGCCCGCCGAGAGGCCCGCGCCGCACACCGAGTGGCCGCCGCCGGGCGCCGTTCCCGTCGACACCGGCGGGCTCTACGACCGGCTGGGCGCCGACGGCTTCGCGTACGGGCCCGTCTTCCGCGGCGTCCAGGCCGCCTGGCGCCGGGGCGACGAGGTCTTCGCCGAGCTCGAACTGCCCGTGTCGGCACAGGCCGAGGCCGCGGCGTTCGGCCTGCACCCCGCCCTGCTCGACGCCGCCCTGCACGTCACCTCGCTCCTCGACGACGACGCGGCCGAAGAGGGGACACGGCTGCCCTTCGCCTGGAACGACGTCGCCCTGCACGCCGTCGGCGCCTCGGCCGCCCGCGCACGGCTCACCCGCGCCGACGCCGGGAGCGTACGCATCGAGCTGGCGGACGGCACCGGGGCGCCGCTGGCGACGGTCGGGTCCTACGTGACCCGGCCCGTCACGGCGGACCAGCTGAGCGCGGAGCAGGACGCCCTGTTCGCCGTGGAGCTGACGCCCTGCCCGCAGGGCGAACCCGCCACCGCACAGCGGAAGTTCGTGGTCCTGGGTGACGGCGACCTCGGGCTCGGCCTGCCCACCTGCCCGGACCTCGCCGCACTCGGTGAGAACATGCCCGACACCGTCCTCCTGCCCGTCCGGGCGGACTCCGGCGACGTGCCGACGGCCGTGCGCTCGGCCCTGCACGCCGTGCTCGGCCCAGTGCGGGACTGGTCGGCCGACGAGCGGTACGCCGCGTCGACGCTCGTCGTCCTCACCGGCGCCGGGCTCGCCGACGCCGCCGTACGCGGCCTGGTCCGCGCGGCGCAGGCCGAGGACCCGGGCCGGGTCGTCCTCGCGGACCTCGGCGAGGGCCCGCTGTCCCTGTCCGCGCTGGCCGCCGCGCTCGACGCGGCGGAGCCCGAGGTCGTCCTCCGCGACGGCGCGGCCTTCGTGCCCCGCCTCGCCCGGGTCCGCACAGACGCGGACGCTCGCGCCGACGAGACGGACGACTGGGGCACCGTCCTGGTCACCGGCGGCACCGGCGGGCTCGGCGCGCTCGTCGCCCGGCACCTCGCGCGGCGCCACGGCGTCACCCGGCTGGTCCTCGCCGGGCGCCGGGGCCCGCAGGCGCCCGGCGTGCGGGAGCTGACGGAGGAACTGGCCGCCCTCGGCGCGCACGCCGACGTGGTCGCCTGCGACGTCGCGGACCGCGCGGCGCTCGCCGCGCTGCTCGCCGGGCACCCCGTCCACAGCGTCGTGCACGCCGCCGGCGTCCTCGACGACTCCCTCATCGGCTCGCTCACACCGGAGCGCATCGATACGGTGCTCCGGCCCAAGGCGGACGCCGCCTGGCACCTGCACGAGCTGACGAAGGGTCAGAAGATCGCGAAATTCGTCCTGTTCTCCTCGGCGGCGGGCACCCTGGACGCCACCGGCCAGGGCAACTACGCGGCCGCCAACGTCTTCCTCGACGCGCTCGCCGAGCACCGCCGCGCCGCCGGACTGCCCGCCGTCTCCCTGGCCTGGGGTCTGTGGGACCAGGCCGGAGGGATGGGCGGCCGGCTCGACGCCGCCGACCGGCAGCGCATCGCCCGCGCGGGCATCGGCGCACTCGAACCCGCCGACGGGCTCGCCCTCTTCGACGCCGCCGTGCGCACCGGCCGCCCCACGCTCGTACCGGTCCGCCTCGACCTCGCCGCGCTCCGCCGCCGGGGCGACGACGTCCCCGCCGTGCTGCGCGCGCTGACCGGGCCCCCGGCTCGCCGCGCCGCACCCGCCGCGCGGGCCACGGCCGGTGGCACCTCGCTCGCCCAGCGGCTCACCACCCTGCCGCCCGCCGACCACGAGCACGCCGTCCTCGAGGCGGTGCGCACCGAGGTCGCCGCCGTGCTCGGCCACGACGGCCCGGCCTCCGTCGAACCCAAGCGCGCCTTCACCGAGCTGGGCTTCGACTCCCTCGCCGCGGTGGAGCTGCGCAACAAGCTGAACGCCGTGAGCGGGCTGCGGCTCCCCTCCACCATGATCTTCGACTACGCCACCCCGGCGGCCCTCGCGGCCTATCTCCTCACCCGGCTCGTCCCCGACCGGCCGTCGGCCGGGACACCGCCCGAGGAAGCCGACGACGCCCGGCTGCACGACCTGCTGACCGCCATCCCGGTCGCCCGCATCCGGGAAGCGGGCCTGCTGGACAGCCTTCTGAAGCTGTCCGGAACGACCGAGCCGACCGAGCCGACCGCACCGGCCGGCCCGGACGGCGGGCCGGCCGCCGGCCTCAAGACCCTGTCGGACATCAAGAACATGGATGTCGCCGACCTCGTCCGAGCTGCACTCGACCGCAGTGACGCCAAGTAACAACCAGGGAGCGACACGGACCGTGGACACATCTGTCGAGCAGATCGTCGAGGCGCTGCGCGAGTCACTGCTGGAGAACGAGCGGCTGCGCGAGCAGAACGCGCGGATCACGGCCGCGGCGGACGAACCCGTCGCGATCGTCGGCATGAGCTGCCGCTACCCCGGCGGCGTCACCTCCCCCGAGCAGCTGTGGCGCCTCGTGGCCGACGGCGTGGACGCCATCGGCGACTTCCCCGCGGACCGCGACTGGGACGTGGAGGGTCTCTACGACCCGGACCCGGACGCGCCCGGCAAGACGCATGTGCGCGAGGGCGGATTCCTCTACGACGCCGCGCAATTCGACCCCGGCTTCTTCGGCATCTCGCCCCGCGAGGCCATCGCCATGGACCCGCAGCAGCGCCTGCTGCTGGAGACCTCCTGGGAGGCGTTCGAGCGGGCGGGCATCGACGCGCACGCGCTCCGGGGCAGCCGCACCGGGATCTTCGCCGGGGTGATGTACCACGACTACGGCAGCTGGCTCACCGATGTGCCCGAGGGCGTCGAGGGCTACCTCGGCAACGGCAACCTCGGCAGCGTCGCCTCCGGCCGCGTCTCCTACACCCTGGGCCTCGAAGGCCCCGCGGTCACCGTCGACACCGCCTGCTCCTCCTCCCTGGTCGCCCTGCACCTCGCCGTCCAGGCGCTGCGCTCGGGCGAGTGCTCGCTCGCGCTGGCGGGCGGCGTGACCGTGATGTCCACCCCGGACACCTTCGTGGACTTCAGCCGCCAGCGCGGCCTGTCCCTGGACGGCCGCTGCAAGTCCTTCGCCGCGGGCGCGGACGGCACGGGCTGGGGCGAGGGCGCCGGGATGCTGCTGCTGGAGCGGCTCTCCGACGCCGAGCGCAACGGCCACCGCGTGCTGGCCGTCGTCAAGGGCAGCGCCATCAACCAGGACGGCGCCTCCAACGGCCTGACCGCGCCCAACGGCCCGTCCCAGCAGCGGGTGATCCGCCAGGCCCTGGCCGGCGCCAAGCTCCGCGCGGACCAGGTGCACGCCGTCGAGGCACACGGCACCGGCACCCCGCTCGGCGACCCCATCGAGGCCCAGGCGCTGCTGGCCACCTACGGCCAGGACCGGCCCGGGGGCGAGCCGCTGTGGCTGGGCTCCGTCAAGTCGAACATCGGGCACACCCAGGCCGCCGCCGGTGTCGCCGGTGTGATCAAGATGGTCATGGCGATGCGGCACGGCGTCCTGCCGAAGACGCTGCACGCGGACGAGCCCACCCCGCAGGTGGACTGGGAGTCCGGCGCGGTCGAGCTGCTCGGCGAGGCCCGGCCCTGGCCCGCGACCGACGGGCCCCGGCGCGCCGCCGTGTCCTCGTTCGGCATCAGCGGCACCAACGCCCATGTGATCCTGGAAGGCGTTCCCGAGCCCGAACAGGTGGATTCTGCCGTCGAGTTGACCGGACCCGTGCCGCTGGTCCTTACGGGCAAGGGCGAGCGCGGGCCGGAGGCGCAGGCGCGCCGGCTGCTCGACCACCTCGCGGCCGACGCGCCCCTCCCCGGCGTCGCCCACGCGCTGGCGACCTCCCGGGCCGCCCTCGACGAGCGCGCGGTCGTCATCGGCGCCGACCGCCCGGCCCTCCTCGCCGGGCTGACCGCCCTCGCCGAGGGGGAGGCCGCACCGCACGTGGTGCGGGGCGCGCGGGTGAGCGAGTCCCGCGTCGCCTTCGTCTTCCCCGGGCAGGGCTCCCAATGGGCCGGCATGGCGGCGGAACTCCTCGACTCCGAGCCTGTGTTCGCGGCCAGGATGGCCGAGTGCGCCGACGCCCTCGCCCCCTTCACCGACTGGGACCTCCTGGCCACCGTGCGCGGCGCGGCCCCCCTCGACCGCGTGGACGTCGTCCAGCCCGCACTCTGGGCGATCATGGTGTCGCTGGCCGAGCTCTGGCGCTCGTACGGCATCGAACCCGGCGCCGTCATCGGCCACTCCCAGGGCGAGATCGCCGCGGCCTGCGTCGCGGGCGCGCTCTCGCTCGCCGACGGCGCCCGCGTCGTGGCCCTGCGCAGCCAGGCCATCGCCGACGAACTCTCCGCCCGCGGCGGCATGCTGTCGGTCGCCCTGCCCGAGGAGCGGATCCGCGAACGCCTCGCCGCCTACGACGGCCGGGTCTCGGTCGCCGCCGTCAACGGCGCGGCCTCCGTGGTGCTCTCCGGCGACACCGACGCGATCGGCGAACTGGAGGACCTGCTCAAGGCCGACGGGATCCGCGCCAAGCGGCTGCCCGTCGACTACGCCTCGCACTCCGCCCAGATCGAGACCATCCGCGGACGGCTCCTCGCCGAACTCGCCGCCGTACGGCCGGAGTCCGGGACCGTGCCGTTCTACTCCACCGTCACCGGCGCGCTCTTCGACACCCGGGGCCTCGACGCCGAATACTGGTACACCAACCTCCGCCGAAGCGTGCTCTTCGACAGCACCACCCGGGTGCTGCTCGGCGCGGGCTACGGCGTGTTCGTCGAGTGCAGCCCGCACCCCGTGCTCCTGCACAGCGTCGAGGAGACCGCCGACGCCGTCCGCGCGGACGTGCTCACCCTCGGCTCGCTGCGCCGCGACGAGGGCGGCCGGGAGCGCTGGCTGACCTCGCTGGCCGAGGCGTTCGTGCGCGGCGTCCCCGTCGACTGGCGGCCGGCCTTCGAGGGCGCGCCCGCACAGCCGGCCGACCTGCCGACGTACGCCTTCCAGCGCGAACGCTTCTGGCTCGGCCGCTCGCCCGCCGCGGGCGATGTCACCGCCGCCGGTCTCACGGCCGCCGGGCACCCGCTGCTCGGCGCCGCCGTCACCGTCGCCGAGGGCGGCGGCACGCTCTTCACCGGCCGTCTTTCCACCGGCACCACCCCCTGGCTCGCCGACCACGCCGTCGGCGGCACGGTCCTGCTGCCCGGCACCGCGTTCGTGGAGCTCGCCGTCAAGGCCGGGGACGAGCTCGGCTGCGGCCGCGTCGCCGAACTCACCCTGGAGGCACCGCTGTTGCTGCCCGAGCGCGGCGCCGTGCAGGTGCAGCTCCACGTCGGTGACACCGACGCCACCGGCCGCCGCCCCCTCGCCGTGCACTCCCGCCCCGAGGGCGGCACCGGCGACTGGACCCGACACGCCTCCGGCCTGCTGGAGCCGGACCCGGGCGACGCCGGGTTCGACCTCGCCGCCTGGCCGCCCGCCGGGGCCCGGCCGATTCCCGCAGGCGACGTCTACGACCGGCTCGCCGGGCAGGGCTACCACTACGGGCCCGCCTTCCAGGGCCTGCGCGCCGCCTGGCGGCGCGGTGAGGAGACCTTCGCGGAGGTCGAACTCCCCGTCGAAGCCGACCACTTCGGGCTTCACCCGGCGCTCTTCGACGCGGCCCTGCACGCCGTGGGACTCGGCGAGCCGGAGGACGGCCCGGCCCGGCTTCCCTTCGCCTGGAGCGGCGTCTCGCTCCACGCGACCGGGGCGACCGCCCTGCGCGTACGCATCACCGGCACCGACGTCACCACGCTCCATCTGGCCGACACCACCGGTGCTCCCGTGGCCACCGTCGAGGGGCTGACCTCCCGCACCGTCGACCCCACCGCGCTCGCCGCGGCGGACCGCACCGAGGACCTCTACCGCCTCGACTGGCCGGCCCTGCCCCCGGCCGAACGCCCCGCCGTCCCCTACGTGCTGCTCGACGACACCACCGCCTCCGGCCCGCTGCCCGACGTCGTCGTCCTCCCGCTGGGCGCGACCGGCGACCCCCTCGCGGGCACCCGTTCGGCCGCCGGCCAGGCCCTGGAGGCCGTACGGGGGTGGCTCGCCGACGACCACGCGACCACCGCCCGGCTGCTCGTGCTCACCCGGGGAGCCGTCGCCGTGGCCGGTGAAGGGGTCGAAGACCTCGCCGCGGCCGCCGCCTGGGGCCTCGTGCGCGCGGTCCAGGCCGAGAACCCCGACCGCTTCGTCCTCGTAGACGCCGACCCCGACGCCGCACTCGACGACGTGGTCGCCGCGGCGGCGGCCTCCGGCGAACCCCAACTCGCCCTGCGCGACGGCGTCGTCCACGTCCCGCGCATGACCAGGGCCGGGCACGGCGACCGGAGCCCCGCGCTCGACCCCGAGGGCACCGTGCTCATCACCGGCGGCACCGGCGTGCTCGGCGGCCTGATAGCCCGTCACCTCGTGCACGAGCACGGCGTACGCCACCTGCTGCTCGCCGGGCGCAGCGGCGTCGCGGCCGACGGCGTCACCGGCCTGGACGTGGACGTCACCGTGGCCCGCTGCGACGTGGCCGACCGCGCACAGCTCGCCGCACTCCTCGCCGGCGTGCCCGCCGACCGCCCCCTGACCGCCGTCGTCCACCTCGCCGGAGCCCTCGACGACGGCCTCGCCACCGCGCTCACCCCCGAGCGGCTCGACGCGGTGCTGCGGCCCAAGGCGGACGCCGCCTGGCACCTGCACGAACTCACCGAGGACATGGGCCTCGCGGCGTTCGTGCTCTTCTCCTCGGCCGCGGGCACCGTGGACGGCGCGGGCCAGTCCGGATACGCCGCGGCCAACGCCTTCCTCGACGGGCTGGCCCACCACCGGCGCGCACGCGGCCTGCCCGCCACCTCCCTCGCCTGGGGCTTCTGGGAACAGCGCACCGGCATGACCGCGCACCTCGCGGACGCCGACGTGGAGCGCATGGCGCGCTCCGGCGTCCGCCCGCTCGCCACGGCCGAGGGGCTCGGCCTCTTCGACGCCGCGCTGACCTCCGACGCCCCGCTGCTGCTGCCCATCGGCCTCGACCTGCCCGCGCTCGGGCGGGCCGCCACGCTCTCCCCGGTGCTGCGCGGCCTGGTCCGCGCACCCGCGCGGCGCACGGCGGCCACGGCCACGGCGGACGGCTCGCTGCGCGAGCGGCTCGCGGCCCTGGCGCCCGCCGACCGCGACGCGCTGCTCCACGAACTCGTCCGCACGCACGTCGCCGCCGTCCTCGGACACGGCGTGGACATGGTGCTCGACCCCCGACGCGCCTTCCGCGAGGCCGGGTTCGACTCGCTGACGGCGGTGGAACTGCGCAACCGGCTCGCCACCGCCGTCGGCCTGCGGCTGCCCGCGACCCTCGTCTTCGACTACCCCGACGCCCAGACCCTGGTCGGTCACCTCAAGGACGAGCTCGTCGGACCGGACGCGCCCGCCGACGCCGAGCGGGCCGAGCCCGCGGCCGAGGCCGACGAACCCGTCGCGATCGTCGCGATGAGCTGCCGCTACCCCGGCGGCGTCAGCACCCCCGAGGAGCTGTGGCGGCTGCTGGCCGCGGGCGGGGACGGCATGTCGCCCTTCCCCGCCGACCGCGGCTGGGACCTGGAGGGGATCTACGACCCCGAGCCCGGCAAGGCGGGCCGGTGCAGCACCCGCGAGGGCGGATTCCTGCACGACGCCGCCGACTTCGACCCCGACTTCTTCGGCATCTCGCCGCGCGAGGCTCTCGCGATGGACCCCCAGCAGCGGCTGCTGCTGGAGGTCTCCTGGGAGGCGCTGGAGCGCGCGGGCATCGACCCGCACGCCGTACGGGGCAGCCGCACGGGCGTCTTCACCGGCGTGATGTACCACGACTACGGCAGCAGGCTGAGCAACGCCCCCGAGTCCGTGCGCGACTACCTGGGCAACGGCAGCCTCGGCAGCGTGGCCTCCGGCCGGGTCGCCTACACCCTCGGCCTGGAGGGCCCGACCCTCAGCGTGGACACCGCGTGCTCGTCCTCATTGGTCGCCCTGCATCTGGCGGTCCAGGCCCTGCGCCAGGGGGAGTGCACCCTGGCGCTGGCCGGTGGCGTGTCCGTCATGTCGACCGCCGACACGTTCGTGGACTTCAGCAGGCAGCGCAACCTCGCCGCCGACGGCCGGGCGAAGTCCTTCGCCGACGGCGCCGACGGCACCGCGCTCTCCGAGGGCGCGGGCATGCTCCTGCTGGAGCGGCTCTCGGACGCGCGCCGCAACGGCCACCAGGTCCTCGCGGTCGTCCGGGGCTCGGCCGTCAACCAGGACGGCGCCTCCAACGGCCTGACCGCGCCCAACGGCCCGTCCCAGCAGCGCGTCATCCGCCAGGCGCTCGCGAGCGCCCGCCTGTCCGCGGCGGACGTCGACGTGGTCGAGGCGCACGGCACCGGCACCACCCTCGGCGACCCGATCGAGGCACAGGCCCTGCTGGCCACCTACGGCCAGGACCGGCCCGAGGACCGGCCGTTGTGGCTGGGCTCCGTCAAGTCGAACATCGGCCACACCCAGGCCGCCGCCGGGGTCGCCGGAGTGATCAAGATGGTGCTGGCCATGCGCCACGGCGTCCTGCCGCCCACCCTCCACGTCGACGCGCCGTCCACCCAGGTGGACTGGACGGCGGGCAGCGTGGAACTCCTCACCGAGGCACGGGAATGGCCTCGGACCGGCCGCCCGCGCCGGGCCGGGATCTCCTCCTTCGGCATCAGCGGCACCAACGCCCACACCATCATCGAGGCCCCCGAACCCGCTGAGGAGACCGCACCCGCGGACGCCACCGTGCCCCCGCTGCTGCCCGTCCTCGTCTCCGGCCACACCCCCGAAGCCCTCGCCGCGCAGGCCGGCCGCCTGACGGCCGTGGCGGACACCCCGCTCCCCGACCTCGCCTTCTCCCTGGCCACCGGCCGCGCCGCCCTCGGCCACCGGGCCGGGGTGATCGCCCGCGACCGCGACGAACTCGCCGCCGGGCTCGCCGCCCTGGCGACCGGGGCCGCCTCACCCGCCGTCGTACGCGGCAGGCCGGTCGCCGGGAAGGTCGCCTTCCTCTTCACCGGGCAGGGCGCCCAGCGCGCCGGCGCCGGCCGGGAGCTGTACGCCGCGCACCCCGTCTTCCGGCGCGCCCTCGACGACGTCTGCCGGCACTGCGACACCCACCTCGACCGCCCGCTGCGCGACGTGATCCTCGCCGAGCCGGGCAGCGAGGAAGCGGCGCTGCTCGACCGGACGACGTACACCCAGAGCGCCCTGTTCGCGATCGGGACCGCGCTCTTCCGGCTACTGGAGTCCTGGGGGATCCGCCCCGACTTCCTCACCGGGCACTCCATCGGCGAACTGACCGCCGCCCACGTCGCGGGCGTCCTCACCCTCGAGGACGCCGCCCGCCTGGTCGTGGCCCGCGGCAGGCTCATGGACGCGCTGCCCGCCGGTGGCGCGATGCTGGCCGTCGACGCCACCGAGGAGGAGGTGCTCCCGCACCTCGGCGCACGGGTGGGCATCGCCGCCGTCAACGGACCGTCCGCCGTGGTGGTCTCCGGCGACGAGGACGCGGTGGCCGCCGTCGGAGCCGCCTTCGCCGACCGCAGGACGAAGCGGCTGCGCGTCAGCCACGCCTTCCACTCGCCGCGCATGGAGCCGATGCTGGAGGAGTTCGAGAAGGTCGCACGGGAGCTGCGGTTCGCACCCCCGGCCGTGCCGGTCGTCTCCAACCTCACCGGCGAGCGGGCCACCGACGAAGAACTCACCTCACCCGCGTACTGGGTCCGGCACGTCCGCGAGGCCGTCCGGTTCGGCGACGGGATCCGCACCCTGGAAGCCGCCGGAGTACGCACCTTCCTCGAACTCGGCCCGGACGCCGTCCTGTCCACCATGGGCACCCACTGCCTCACCGACCCCGAGCGCTCGGTGCTCGTCCCCGCGCTGCGCCGGGACCGCGAGGAACCCGTCGCGCTGGCCACCGCCCTCGCGACCCTGCACGTACGCGGCGTCGACGTCGACTGGCGCGGGATGACCGCCGGGACGGGCGTGCGCCGGGCCGACCTGCCGACGTACGCCTTCCAGCGGCAGCGGCTGTGGCTGGACGACGGGCCGTCCGCCCCCGCCCACGCCGGTGGCCTGGGCCAGGCGCCCGCGGACCACCCGCTGCTGGGCGCGGTGCTCGGGCTGGCCGGCGCCGACTCCGTCGCGCTGACCGGCCGGGTGTCGCTGACCACGCACCCCTGGCTCGCCGACCACGCCGTCGCCGGCGTGGTGCTGCTGCCGGGCAGCGCGTTCGTGGAACTGGCCGTCCAGGCGGGCGACCGGGCCGGCTGCGCCCAGGTCGAGGAACTCACCATCGAGCGGCCGCTGGCGCTGCCGGCGCACGGCGCGCTCCAGCTCCAGGTCGTCGCGGGCGCCCCCGACGAGGCCGGGCGGCGCACGGTCACCGTCCACGCGCGCGACGAGGACGCGGCCGGCGAGTGGACCCGGCACGCCACGGGCGTCCTCGCGCCGGAGCCCGCGCCGGAACCCGCCGCCCTCGCCGCCTGGCCGCCCGCCGGAGCCGTGCCCGTCGACCTGACCGGCACCTACGACCACCTCGCCGAACAGGGCTACGGCTACGGCCCGCTGTTCCGCTGCCTGCGCACCGCGTGGCGGCTCGGCGAGGAGGTCTACGCGGAACTCGCCCTGCCCGAGGACGCCGGACCGGCCGGCTTCGGCCTGCACCCGGCGCTGCTCGACGCCACGCTGCACGCGATCGACCTCGTGGACGGCCAGGACCCGACCGTGATGACGCTGCCGTTCGCCTGGGAGGGCGTGTCGCTGTACGCGGCGGGCGCCTCGGCGGTACGGCTGCGGCTCACCCCGCACAGCACCGAGCGGATGAGCCTGCACCTCTTCGACGGCGCGGGCGCACCCGTCGCCGCGGTGTCCTCGCTCCGCATCCGCCCGGTGACCGCGGACCAGCTGGGCGCGCCCGCCCTCGGCGACCTCTACGAACTGACCTGGGCCCCCGTGCCGTTGGCCGCACCCGCCGGACTCCACGAGGACGCGGTGCTCTTCGCGCCCGGATCCACCGCCGCGGACGCGCCCACCGCGGCACGGGAGACCGTACGCGGCATGCTCACCACGCTCCAGGAACGGCTGGCCGACCCCTCGCCCGGAGACGGCCCGCTGGTGGTCGTCACCAGGGGAGCGGCCGCCCTCGCGGGCGACCCCGACCTCGCGCAGGCCGGGATCCAGGGCCTCGTCAGGTCCGCCGCCGTCGAATACCCCGGCCGGCTGGTCCTCGTCGACCTCGACGACGACCCCGCCTCCCTGGCGGCGCTGCCCGCGGCCGTGGCCACCGGAGAGCCCGAACTCGCCCTGCGGGCGGGGGAGGCGTACGTACCGAAGCTGATCGCGGCCGAAGCCGGCGGCACCGGCGGCCTCGCCGGGCCAGGCCCGGAAGGCACCGTGCTCATCACGGGCGGCACCGGCAGCCTCGGCCGCCTGCTCGCCCGGCACCTCGTCACCCGGCACGGCGTCAGGCACCTGCTGCTCAGCAGCCGCGGCGGCGACCCGGGGGACCTCGGCGAACTGCGCGAGCTCGGCGCGACGGTGACCGTCGCCGCCTGCGACGCCGCCGACCGCGACGCGCTGGCCGCGCTGCTCGCCGGCATCCCCGCCGAGCACCCGCTGACGGCGGTCGTGCACGCCGCCGGAGTGCTGGACGACGGCCTGTTGCCGTCCCTGACGCCGGACCGTCTCGACGCCGTCATGCGGCCCAAGACGGATGCCGCCTGGCACCTGCACGAGCTCACGCGGGACCTCGGCCTCAGCGCGTTCGTGCTGTTCTCCTCGGCCGCGTCCGCGCTCGGCGCGGCCGGGCAGGCGAACTACGCGGCGGCCAACGGGTTCCTGGACGCCCTCGCCTCCGTACGCCGCTCGGCCGGGCTCCCCGCGCTGTCGCTCGGCTGGGGGCTGTGGGACACCGCCTCCGGCATGGCCGGTTCGCTCGGCGAGACCGAGCTGCGGCGGCTGGCCCGCGACGGCGTCGAGCCGCTGCCGGCCGGCCGGGCGCTGGAGCTCTTCGACCTGGCCCTGGGCACGGACCGGGCCGTGCTCCTGCCGATGCGGGTGCGGCCGACCGAGGACGCGCCGCCGCTGGTCCGCGCGCTCGGCCGGACCCCGGCCCGGCGGACGGCCCGGCCCGGACCGGCCGCCACCGAGCCGGCCGAGGCCGTCGGCCTGCCGCGGCGGCTCGCGGAACTGCCCCCGGCCGACAGCAGGAAGCTGCTGGTGGAGACGGTGTGCGGCCATGTCGCGGACGTCCTCGGCCACGCCCACGCGGACGCGGTGGACCCCGAGCGGGCCTTCGGTGAGCTGGGCGTGGACTCCCTCGCGGCCCTGGAACTCCGCAACCGCATCAGCGGGGACACGGGCCTGCGGCTCTCGTCGACGCTGACGTTCGACTACCCGACCCCGGCCGCCATCGCCGACCACCTCCACGCCGAACTCGTCGGAGCGGCGGACCCCGCCGCCCCCGACGCGGAGGCCGAGGTGATGCGGCTGGAGACCCTGCTGGACGCGGTGGCCATGGACGACGACCTTCGGGCGAGGGTCGCCCTGCGCCTCCGCGCTCTCACGGCGAAGTGGACGACGGCCGGCCCGGCGGCCCCGGAACCGCGGGACGCGGGACCGGGCCTGGAGTCGGCGACGGCGGACGAGCTCTTCGGGATCCTGGACGACGAGCTGGAGTCGTACAACTGAACAAGGAAAGGGCCGGGGGTCCCGTGGGACCCCCGGCCGACCCGGTGCGGGCGCGCGTTCGAGCCCGCGCTCCAAGGGCGAGCGGTTACTGCCGCACCGCCTCCGACACCGTCGGGATCCGGTGCTCGATGACCTTCGACGGCAGTTCCGTCCGGCTGGCGACGTTCAACTTCCGGTACACCCGCGTCAGATGCTGCTCGACCGTGCTGATCGTGACGTGGATCCGGCTGCTGATCTCACGGTTGGTGTACCCGAGGGCGGCGAGCGCCGCGACCCGGCACTCGGCGTCGCTGAGCGTCGCGGCGGCTCCGGCCCCGGCCGCCGTCGCCTCGGTGGGCTCCGCCCGTTCCAGCCGGTTGCCCACCGGCGACTCGATGCGGCACACCTCGGCCTCCTGGGCGGCCTGGCGGGCCAGGAGCCGGGCCCGCGCGTACTCGCCCAGTTCGTAGTGGGCCGCGGACAGGTCGGCGTAGGCGAGCGCGAGTTCCAGCCGGTCGCCGCAGATCTGGAGGAGGTCGATCGCCTCGCGCAGCAGCGCCGTGCGGTGCCGCAGCTGGCTCGCGCCGGCCAGCACGCGCAGCGTGATCGCACGCGTCCGCGAACCGATGCCGCCGCGCACCTTGAGCTGCTTCTGCGCCCACTCCTTGGCCACCCGGGCCTTGCCTATCCGCAGGTTCGCGCGGGCGAGGTCGGTGCGCCAGGGGATCAGCTCCTGGAGGTCGGGGTTGCGGTCGCGCATCAGCTGACCGCAGGTCTCGAAGTCGTTGAGCGCCGCGAAGGCCCGGCCGGTGGCGAGGTAGTGGTGGCCGCGGGCGCGCAGATACTGCACGCCGAAGCCCGTCTGGAACATCCTGTCCGGCACCTTGCGCGCGAGCAGTCCGGCGGCGGCCTCGTGGCGGCCCATGGCGGTGTACGCGGACAGCGCCGTCGCCAGCGGCAGTCCGGCCAGCACGCCCCACCCCTGCGGGTGCAGCAGCGCGAGCGCCTCGGTGGCCTTCGCCGCCGCAGTCTCCACGTCCCCCTGCAACAGGGCGATCTCGGCCCGTACCGCGCCGAGGACCGCCTGCCAGGTCGTGGCCCCCCGCCGCCCGGCCTCCGCCAGCATCGCCTCGCACGCCTCGGCGGCGGTCGCCGCCCGGTCGGCGTGCGCGATGAGGAGCAGGGAGATCGTGCTGAGTTCGAGCCGCAGGTCGCTGGGCCCGTGGGTCTGCAGCGCCTCGACGGCGCGCGCGACGGACTCGTCGGTGACGACCCCTCCGGCCAGCATGGCCACCTTCGCCCAGAGGCCGGCCGCGCGGTCCGTGGCGGCGGGTTCGAGGGCGGCCACCCTGGCGAGGTCCACACGCTGCCCGGCCGGGCGCGGCACACCGTAGAACCAGTTCCTGACGAAGTCGATCTCGGCCAGGGCGTGGGTGTCGGCCACGGTCCGGGAGCCGGTGTACGCGGCCGCCGTCTCCGCCGCGAGCTCGGTGTCGCCCTGCCACAGCATGTGGCGCAGCACGGTGGCGGTCTCCTCGACCGCGAGGGTGCCGGTCCTCGCCGCGTCGTAGAGGGGCACGAGGTGCGGCCCCGCGGCGGCGGGGTTGACCCGCCAGACGGCGCGGGCCAGCGTGACGGACAGGGCTTCGCGTTCCCGCTGGTCCTCGCAGACCCGCAGGGCGAGACCGAGACAGGCGGTCGCCTGCTCGATGTCGTCCTCGGCCAGCTCCTGTTCGGCGGCCAGCCGCAGGACGGACGGCCCCCAGGACTCGGTGACCTCGCCGGCGGCCAGCAGGTGCCCGGCGACGTCGGCCGGCGGCGCGCCCTCCAGATAGAGCAGCCGCGCGGTGGCGCCGTGCAGCCGTGCGCTGTCGGCGGGCCCGAGGTCGCCGAGGACGGCGGCCGCCGCCGCGGGGTGGCGGAAGCGGTAGCCGTCGAGCAGGCCCATCGAGCCCAGCCCCTCGGCCACGTGCCGCACCGCGTCGGGCGGGACCTCGGCCAGCAGCGCGGTGGTCCGGGCGGAGGCCAGGTCGCCGAGGGCGGCCAGCACCCCCGCGATCCGCAGGTGGCCGGGCTCGGCGCGGTGGAGGAAGGCGAGCACCGCCTGCCGGTAGCCGCCGCTCGCGACGGGTGCGCCGGGCTCGGCGCCCAGGCGCGTGGTGTCGTCGAGGAGCGCGTGCACCAGGGCGGGGTTCCCCGCGGTCATCCGGTGGTACGCGGCGCCGGCGCCGTCCGGCAGCGGGCCAGGCGACCGGGCGGCGAGGATGAGCGCGACGCCCTGCTCGGAGAGCGGCGCGAGCCGCACCCGGCGGTGCGGGCGGCGCAGCAGGTCGGTGTGGACCAGCGGGTGCGCGAGCCCGGACTGTTCCCAGCCCGCGCAGACCACCAGGATCCGCCGGGTGCGGATCCGCCGCAGCAGCCCGAGCAGGGTCTGGAGCGACTCGCCGTCCATGTAGTGGCAGTCGTCGACGGCGACGACCACCGGCCGCTCGTCCGCCAGGTCCAGCACGGCCTGACCCGCGTCCTGGACGGCGCGGGCGATGCGCGTCGCCCTGTCCTGACCGGGTGCGGCAGAGGCCGCGCCGTCGGTGGTGCGGCAGCGGGTGACATGGTCGAGCGCCTCCGGGGCCGCCACCTCACCGCTGTGCAGCAAGTGGCCCACGGTGCTCATGGGGCGCAGTCGCTCGGTGAGCGAGGCGGTGGCCGCGAGCAGCAGGGCACCGGCCCCGACGGCTCTGTTGGCGAACTCGTGCAATAACTCGGTCTTGCCCGAGCCGGGCCCCCCACTGATGATCACGAGCTGTCCCGTACCGCCGACACAGTCGGCGAACGCCTCGCTCAAGGCTTCCAGTTCTTCATGCCGGTCGAACAAACGCATAATCGCCCCCGCGGTCAGCATTCCGAGAACCCCCCTCCACCGAGCGGCCGCGCCGGACGCGCACCCCGGGCCGGTGGTGGAGAGAGGTGTCGATCCAGGCAGTCCAGCGCACGGCACACCCGAAAACCCCTAGAACTTGGGTGAATGTTGCTTCCCCGGGGGTGTGGTGCGCTCGATGGACCTCGTCAATCCAGGACATCAGCGAAATATGAATACGGAACCTACGTAATGTTTCGAACCGGTGTCAAACACCGGCTCGACCCCCGAAGTTCCCTTCGAGGCCACTGTATTGAGGGGTCGTCGGCCGACGCCGGCAACGCCACGCCGGACGTTTCGGCCACCTCGGCCCCTGCCCGGCTCCGCCGCCGCACCCCCTGCCCGTGCTGGGGGGTATAGGGGTTGGCCGGGCCGTCCGGCGCTCCATAGCCTCCGAATGGCGGGGGGCGCGGACCGAGGAGCCCGGGAGCCCCGCGTCTTCCGAAGGCTTCTTTCGATTTCGATCGGACGGCTGCGCTGGTGAACAACGAGGACCGACTGCTCGACTACCTCAGGCGGACAACGTCGGATCTGCGCGAGACGCGACGGAGGCTGCGCGAGGCCGAGCACCGTGCGCACGAACCCGTCGCGATCGTGGGCATGGCGTGCCGCTACCCCGGCGGCGTCACCACCCCCCAGGAGCTCTGGGAACTGGTGGCGGCCGGCACCGACGCGGTGTCGGACTTCCCCGCCGACCGCGGCTGGGACGTCGAGGCGCTCTACGACCCCGACCCGGACCGCCCCGGCCGGACCTACGCCCGCACCGGCGGCTTCCTGCACGACGCGGCCGACTTCGACCACGACTTCTTCGGCATCGGCCCCCGCGAGGCCCTGGCGATGGACCCCCAGCAGCGGCTGCTGCTGGAGATCTCCCACGAGGCGTTCGAGGACGCGGGCGTCGTGCCCGCGACGCTGCGCGGCAGCCGCACCGGTGTCTTCGCCGGGGTGATGTACAACGACTACGCCACCAGGCTCCACTCCGTGCCCGACGGCCTCGACGGCTATCTGGCCAACGGCAGCGCGGCCAGCATCGCCTCGGGCCGGGTGGCCTACACCTTCGGCCTCGAAGGCCCCGCGGTCACCGTCGACACCGCCTGCTCGTCCTCGCTGGTCGCCCTGCACTGGGCGGTCAAGGCGCTCCAGGCCGGTGAGTGCACCCTGGCGCTGGCCGGCGGTGTCACCGTGATGTCGACCCCCGAGACGTTCGTCGACTTCAGCCGCCAGCGCGGACTGTCCCCCGACGGCCGCTGCAAGGCGTTCGCCGCGGGCGCGGACGGCACGGGCTGGGGCGAGGGCGCGGGGATGCTGCTTCTGGAGCGGCTCTCCGACGCCGAGCGCAACGGCCACCGCGTGCTGGCCGTCGTCAAGGGCAGCGCCGTCAACTCCGACGGTGCCAGCAGCCGGCTGACAGCCCCCAACGGTCCGTCCCAGCAGCGGGTGATCCGCCAGGCCCTGGCGTCCGCCGGGCTCTCCCCGGCGGACGTCGACGCGGTCGAGGCGCACGGCACCGGCACCACGCTCGGCGACCCGATCGAGGCGCAGGCCCTGCTGGCGACGTACGGTCAGGACCGCCCGGCGGAGCGGCCGTTGTGGCTGGGCTCGGTGAAGTCCAACCTCGGGCACACCCAGGCCGCCGCCGGTGTCGCCGGGGTGATCAAGATGGTCATGGCCATGCGCCACGGCGAGGTGCCGAGGACCCTGCACGTGGACGAGCCCTCCACGCAGGTCGACTGGGACGCGGGCGCGGTGGAACTGCTCACCGGCCACCGCCCCTGGCCGGAGACCGAGCGGCCCCGGCGGTCGGCCGTCTCGTCGTTCGGCATCAGCGGCACCAACGCCCACGTGGTCCTCGAACAGGCCCCGGCGGACGAGGGATGCGAGTCCTCGCCCGAGCCCGAGCAGGCGACCGCGCTCACCGCCGTCCCCTGGATCCTCTCGGCGCGCACGCCCGAAGCCCTCGCCGAACAGGGCCGCCGCCTGCGGTCCTGGGTCGCCGCCCGGCCGGACACGGACCCCCTCGACATCGGCTTCTCGCTGGCCGCCACCCGCTCCTCCTGGGAGCACCGCGCGGTGCTCGTCGGCGCGGACACCGAGGAGCTGCTCTCCGGCCTCGCCTCGGCCGGCGGCGGCACCGGAACAGGCGGGAAGCTCGCCTTCCTCTTCACCGGCCAGGGATCCCAGCGCCTGGGCATGGGCCGCGAGCTGTACCGCGCGTTCCCCGCCTTCGCCACCGCCTTCGACGCGGTGTGCGCGCTGATGGACCCGGAGCTGGACGTTCCGCTGACCCGGGTCATCGAGTCCGACGCGGAGCGGCTGAACCGCACGGACTACGCCCAGGCCGCGATCTTCGCCGTCGAGGTGGCGCTGTTCCGGCTGCTGGAATCGCTGGGCGTGCGCCCGGACTTCCTCGTCGGGCACTCCGTCGGCGAGCTCGCGGCCGCCCACGTCTCCGGCGTGCTGTCGCTGGAGAGCGCGGTCACCCTCGTCCTGGCGCGTGGCGGCCTCATGCGGCGGCTGCCAGCGGGCGGCGCGATGGCGGCGCTGCGGGCGACCGAGGCCGAGGTGGCACCTCTGCTGTCCGACGGGGTCGGCCTCGCCGCCGTCAACGGACCGCGGTCGGTGGTGATCTCCGGCGACGGGGACGCGGTGGCGGAGCTCGCCGCCCGCTTCGACAAGAGCCGCCGGCTGACCGTCTCGCACGCCTTCCACTCGCCGCTGATGGAGCCCATGCTGGCGGACTTCGGCCAGGTGGCGAAGGAAGTGACCTACGGGACGCCCGGCATACCCATCGTCTCGACGCTCACCGGCACCCTTGCCACGGCCGAGGAACTCACCTCGCCGGACTACTGGGTGGACCACGTCCGCAAGACCGTACGGTTCGGCTCCGCGATGAGCGCCCTGGACGGCCTGGGCGTACGGACCTTCGTGGAGCTCGGCCCCGACGCCGTGCTCACCGCGATGGCGCCGGAGAGCGTGGGCGGCGAACCGGTGGCGGCCCCGACGATGCGCCGCGACTGCGCGGAGGAGCGCGAACTCCTCGGCTGCCTCGGCACGTTGTACGTCAGCGGGGTGAGCGTCGACTGGGCCGCGCTGTTCGCCGGCAGCGGCGCCCGCCGGGTCGACCTGCCCACGTACCCCTTCCAGCGCACCCGCTTCTGGCTGGACTCCGCCGGGAACAGCGGCGACGCCAGCGGCCTCGGACAGCTGACGGCCGATCACCCCCTGCTGGGCGCGGTCACGGAGCTGCCCGACTCCGGCGGGATTCTCCTCACCGGCCGGCTGTCACGGTCCGCACAGCCCTGGCTCGCCCACCACGCCGTGCACGGCACCGTCCTGCTGCCCGGCACCGCCCTCGTCGAACTCGCCGTCCAGGCAGGGGACAGGGCCGGCTGCGACCTCGTGGAGGAACTGACCCTCCAGGCGCCGCTGACCCTGCCCGAAGAGGGCGCCGTCGCGGTGCAGGTGGCCGTCGGCGCCGAGGACGCGGGCCGCCGTCCGCTCACCGTGTGGTCCCGGCCCGCGGACACCCCCGACGCGCCGTGGACCCGCAACGCGACCGGCACACTGGCGAAGGGCGCCGACGCGCCGCCTGCCGGCCTGACCGCGTGGCCGCCCGAGGGCGCCGAGGAGATCGGCCTCGACGAGCTCTACCCCCGGCTGGCCGCCGCGGGCTACGGCTACGGCGAGGTCTTCCAGGGCCTGCGCGCGGTGTGGCGGCGCGGCGACGACCTCTTCGCCGAGGCCGCCCTGCCGGAGGGCGCCCGCGCCACGGCCGGGGCGTTCGGTGTCCACCCCGCGCTGCTCGACGCCGCCCTGCACGCCAACCTCCTCGACCTCGGCCCCGGCCAGGCGGTGCTCCCGTTCAGCTGGAGCGGCGTCACCCTGCACGCCGCGGGCGCGGCCGAACTGCGGATCCGCATCGCCAAGGCCGGCGCGGACGCCGTGTCACTGGAGATCGCCGACGCCACCGGCGCGCCCGTCGCCTCCGTACGGGCCCTCGTCGCCCGACCGGTCGCGGCCGGGCAGCTGTCCGGCGGGCCGGGGGATTCGCTCTTCCGCGTCGAACTCGCGCCGGTCCCGGCACCGTCCGGCCCGGCGCCGGGCCTCGCGGTCTGGGGCGAGGACGACCTCGGCCTGGGCGCGCCCGCCCACACCGGCCTCGACGCGCTCGCCGGCCCGGCACCCGCCGTGGTCGTCCTGCCGGTGCCGCCCGCGGACGGCGGGGCCGACGTGCCCGCAGCCGTACGGCAGACGGTCGGCCGCACGCTGACCGCCCTGCGGACCTGGCTCGACGACGGCCGGTTCGAGCGGTCACGGCTGGCCGTGGTGACCCGGGCCGGCGATCTCACGCACGCCCCGCTGGCCGGACTGGTGCGCGCCGCCACCGCCGAGAACCCCGGCCGCTTCCTGCTCGTCGACACCGACGGCACGGACGGTCTGGCCGCCGCACTGGCCTGCGACGAGCCCGAAGTGGCCGTGCGCGACGGTGCGTTGCTGGCACCCCGGCTCGCCCGCGGGAAGCCCGGCGGCCCGCCGCGCTGGGAGCCCGGCACCACCGTGCTCGTCACCGGCGGCACCGGCGGCCTCGGCGGCCTGATAGCCCGCCACCTCGTCGCCGCCCACGGCGTGACGCGCCTGCTGCTGACCAGCCGCAGCGGCGAGGAAGCCCCGGGCGCGCCCGAACTCCGCGCCGATCTTCAGGCGTCGGGCGCCGAGGTGACCGTGGCCCGCTGCGACGCGGCCGACCGCGACCGGCTCGCCGCCCTCCTCGACCGGCACGACGTCCGCGCCGTCGTGCACTGCGCCGGTGTGGTCGACAACGGCACGCTCGCCGCCCTGACCCCGGACCGCGTGGAGCGGGTGCTGCGGCCCAAGGTCGACGCGGCCTGGCACCTCCACGAACTCACCCGGGACCGCGACCTCACCGCCTTCGTCCTCTTCTCCTCCACCGCCGGCCTGCTGGTCGGCGGCGGCCAGGCCAACTACGCCGCCGCCAACACCTTCCTGGACGCGCTGGCCGCCCACCGCCGGGCGGCCGGGCTGCCCGCGGTGTCGATGGCCTGGGGCCTGTGGGACCACACCGGCGGACTCTCCGACCGGATGGAGGCGGCCGACCTCGAACGCCTGCACCGCGCCGGCCTGCCGCCGCTGTCCACCGAGGCGGCCCTGGAGCTCTTCGACGCGGCGCTGGACACCGAGGACGCGCTCGTCGTCCCGGCCCGGCTCGACACCGCCGCCGTACGGGTCAGGGCCGACGGCGTCCCCGCGCTGCTGCGCGGCCTGGTCCGCGGCGCGCCCCGGCGGGCCGCCGCGGCGACGGGCGGCACCGCGGACGCGACGCCCTGGCGGGAGCGGCTGGCCCCGCTGCCGGACGCCGACCGGGACCGGCTGCTGCTGGAGCTGGTGCTGACCCATGTGGCCGCCGTGCTCGGGCACGCCTCCGCGGAGTCGGTGGCGGCCGGACGTGCCTTCCAGGAAATGGGCTTCGACTCCCTGGCCGCCGTGGAACTGCGCAACCTGCTGGCCGCGGCCACCGGTCTCGCGCTGCCCGCCACGCTGGCCTTCGACCAGCCGACCCCGGCCGCCCTGGCCGCGTACCTCAAGGCCGGACTCGTCCCCGGGCCCGCCGACCAGGCCCGGTCGGTGGTCGCCGAGGTCGACCGGCTGGAGGCCGCGCTGACCGCGCTGCCCGACGAGGACGGTTCGCACGCCCGGATCACGGCACGGCTGGAGGCCCTCCTGCGGACCTGGCAGGACACCCACGGCGCGACCGGCGCCACCGGGCCCGCCGAGGACATCGGCGGCGCCAGCGACGAAGAGCTTTTCGCGAGGATCGACAACGAACTGGGAGTCCAGTGATGGAACAGCCGGGCACCGCCGACAAGCTCCGCGACTACCTCAAGCGGACGACGGCCGAGCTGGAGCGGACCCGCCGCCGCGTGCGCGAGCTGGAGGACCGCGAGCGGGAGCCGATCGCGATCATCGGGATGGGCTGCCGCTACCCCGGCGGCGTCCGCACACCCGAGGACCTCTGGCGGATCGTCGCCGACGGCGTCGACGTCGTCTCGGGCTTCCCCACCGACCGCGGCTGGGACATCGACGCGCTCTACGACCCCGAGATGGGCCGGCCGGGCAAGAGCTACGTCCGGCACGGCGGCTTCCTGCACGACGCCGCCGAGTCCGACCCCGCCTTCTTCGGCATCAGCCCCAAGGACGCGCCCGGCACCGACCCCCAGCAGCGCCTCCTCCTCGAAACCTCCTGGGAGGCATTCGAGCGCGCCGGCATCGACCCCGCGTCCGTGAAGGGCACCCCGACCGGCGTCTTCGTCGGCCTGATGCATCACGACTACGTGGGCGGCACCATCTCCGGCAGCATCGTCTCCGGACGCATCGCCTACACCCTCGGCCTCGAAGGCCCCGCCGTCACCATGGACACCGCCTGCTCCTCCTCGCTGGTCGCCCTGCACATGGCCGTCCAGGCGCTGCGCAAGGGCGAGTGCTCGCTGGCCCTGGCCGGCGGCGCGGCGGTGATGGCGAGCCCGGAGATGTTCGTCGAGTTCAGCGAGCGCCGGGCCCTGTCGCCCGACGGCCGCTGCCGCTCCTTCTCCGAGGACGCCTCCGGCGCCGCCTGGGCCGAGGGCGCGGGCGTCCTGCTGGTCGAGCGGCTCTCCGACGCGCTCCGCAACGGCCACGAGGTGCTCGCCGTGGTCCGCGGCAGCGCGATCAACCAGGACGGCGCCTCCAACGGCATGACCGCGCCCAGCGGCCCCGCGCAGATCAGGGTCATCCAACAGGCCCTCGCAGACGCGCAGTTGGCCCCACAGCAGGTCGACGTCGTCGAGGCGCACGGCACCGGCACCACGCTCGGCGACCCCATCGAGGCCCAGGCGGTCATCGCCGCCTACGGCCAGGACCGGCCGGAGGGCCGGCCGATGTGGCTCGGCTCGATCAAGTCCAACATGGGCCACCCCCAGGCCGCCGCCGGTGTGGCCGCCATCATCAAGGTCGTCATGGCCATGCGCGCGGGGGTCCTGCCACCGACCCTGCACGCCGAGCGGCCCAGCACCGCCGTCGACTGGACCGCGGGCGACGTCCGGCTGCTGACCGAGGCGCGGGACTGGGACGCCGAGGGACGGCCGCGGCGCGCGGGCGTCTCCTCGTTCGGCATCAGCGGCACCAACGCCCACACCATCATCGAACAGGCCCCCGCCGCCGAGGAACCGGACGACCGGCCCCGCGGCACGCTGCCCGTCGTGCCCTGGGTGCTCTCCGCCCGCACGGCCGACGCGGTACGCGCCCAGGCGGCCCGGCTGCTCGACACCGCCGGCGAGCACGACCCGTACGACACCGGCTTCTCGCTCGCCACCACCCGCTCCCTGTTCACCCACCGGGCCGCCGTCACCGGGCGCGACCGCGACGAACTCCTCGGCGGGCTGCGCGCGATCGCCGAGGGCCATGAGGTGCCCGTGGCGGCGGCCGGGCCCGGGCGGCTCGCCGTCCTCTTCTCCGGCCAGGGCTCCCAGCGCCCCGGCATGGGCCGCGAACTGCACGCCGCCTTCCCCGAGTTCGCCCGCGCCTTCGACGAGGTGTGCGCCGCCTTCGACGGACACCTCGACCGGCCGCTGCGGGACGTCGTCCTCGACCCCGGCTCGGAGCTGCTGCATCAGACGCGGTTCACCCAGGCGGGCATCTTCGCCTTCGAGGTCGCGCTCTTCCGCCTGCTCGAGTCCTGGGGGATCCGGCCCGACCTCCTCGGCGGCCACTCGATCGGCGAGATCGTCGCCGCGCACGTCGCCGGGGTCCTCTCCCTGCCCGACGCCGTCACCCTCGTCGCCGCGCGCGGCCGCCTGATGCAGGAACTGCCCGAGGGCGGCGCCATGGTCGCGATCCGGGCCACCGAGGCCGAGGTCGCCCCGCTGCTCACCGAGGGCGCCGACCTCGCCGCCGTCAACGGACCGCGCGCCGTCGTCGTCTCCGGCGACGAGGAAGCGGTGCTGGCCGTCGCCGGGCGGTTCGAGAAGACCACCAGGCTGCGCGTCAGCCACGCCTTCCACTCGCACCGCATGGACCCCATGCTGGAGCCCTTCCGCGAGGTGGTCGAGTCGCTCACCTTCCACGAGCCGCGCCTGCCCGTCGTCTCCAACGTGACCGGCCGCCCGGCCGGGGAACTCACCTCGCCCGAATACTGGGTCCGGCACGTCCGCGAGGCCGTCCGGTTCGACGACGGCGTCCGCGCCCTCGCGGCCGAGGGCGCCACCCGCTTCCTGGAGGTCGGCCCCGACGCCGTGCTCACCGGCATGGCCCAGGACACCGCCGAGCAGGCCGTCGCGACCCAGCGCCGCGACCAGGACGAGGTCAAGGCGCTGATCGACGCCGTGTGCCGCCTGCACACCGGCGGCCTGAGCCCCGACTGGACCGCGCTCTTCCCCGGCGGCCGCAAGGTCGGTCTGCCCACCTACCCCTTCCGGCGCGACCGCCACTGGGAGAACGCCCCGTCGCTCACCGCGGACCGGCCCGTCGACGAGAACGCCGAGTTCTGGCAGCTCGTACGGGACCAGGACGTCCCCGCACTCGCCGCCACCCTCGGCCTGGACGACGCCGCCCCGGTCGCCGCCCTCGTGCCCGCCCTGGCCTCCTGGCACGGCGACCGGCAGGCCAACTCCACGGTGGACGGCTGGCGTTACCGCACCGGCTGGCGCATGCTGCCCCCGGCGCAGGTCCCGCCCGCCGCGGGCCGCTGGCTCGCAGTCGTCCCCGAGGACCGCGACGCGTGGGTGGACTCCTTGCTCACCGCGCTCGCCGGACACGGCCTCGCCCTCGACACCCTCGCCGTGCCCGCCGGCGCCCAGGACCGCACCGCGCTCGCCGCACTGCTCGCCGGGCGCACCGGCGTCGACGGCGTCCTCAACCTTCTGGCGCTCACCGCCCCGGTCACCACGACCGCCGCCCTCGTCCAGGCGCTCGCCGACACCCAGGGCACCGCCCGGCTGTGGAGCGTCACCCGGGAAGCGGTGGCCCACGAGCCCACCGAGACCCTCGCCGGCTTCCGCCAGGCGGCCGTCTGGGGACTCGGCCGGGTGGCCGCCCTGGAACACCCCGACCTGTGGGGCGGCCTCGTCGACCTCCCGGAGACACTGGAACCGCACCTCCTCGCGCGGCTCGCGACCCTGCTCACCGCGGCCGGCGACGAGGACCAGATCGTCGTCCGCGCCTCCGGGGCGTACGGCCGCCGCCTGGAGCACGCGCCCGCCCGGCCCGGCACCCCCTGGCAGCCCACCGGCACCGTGCTGGTCACCGGCGCCACCGGTGCCGTCGGCGCCGAGGTCGCCAAGTGGCTCGCCGCCGAGGGCGCCGGACACCTCCTGCTCACCAGCCGCCGCGGCGAACGCGCCCCGGGCGCCGACGACTTGATACGGGAGCTGGCCGCGACCGGCACCAAGGTGACGCTGGCGGCCTGCGACGTGGCCGACCGCGACAGCCTCGCCGCCCTGCTGGAGACGGTGCCCGCCGAACACCCGCTGACGGCCGTGCTGCACCTGGCCGGCGTCCTGGACGACGGCGTGCTCGACGCCCTCACCCCCGAGCGCTTCGACGGCGTGCTCGCCCCCAAGGCCGACGCCGCGTGGCACCTGCACGAGCTCACCCGCGACCTGGACCTGACGGCGTTCGTGCTGTTCTCCTCGCTCACCGCCACCGTCGGCGGCGCCGGCCAGGCCAACTACGCGGCCGCCAACGCCGCCCTCGACGGGCTCGCCGAACACCGTCGCGCCGCCGGCCTTCCCGCCACCTCGGTCGCCTGGGGCCCCTGGGGCGGCAAAGGCATGGCCGACAGCGACCACGTACGCGACGCGGGCCGCGGCCTCGGCATTTCCGCGCTGGACCCCGCCCGCGCCCTGACCGCGCTGCGCCGCGCCCTGGAGAGCGGCGAGACCACCCTGACCGTGGCCGACGTCGACTGGACCCGCTTCGTGCCCGCCTTCACCTCGGCCCGCCCCAGCGCGCTGCTGGCCGACCTGCCCGAGGTCCGGGACATCGCCCCGGCCGGTGGCCAGGCGCCCGTGCCCGACGACTTCGCCCAGCGGCTCGCCGCGCTGACCGGCGGCGAACGCGAGCGCGCGCTGGTGGACCTCGTCTGCGGCCAGGCCGCGCTGGTCCTCGGCTACGACGGCGCCGGCTCGGTCGAGCCGACGACGGCCTTCCGCGACCTCGGCTTCGACTCACTGACCTCCGTCGACCTGCGCAACCGGCTCACCACGGCCTCCGGGGTCACCCTGCCGGCCACGCTGATCTTCGACTACGCGACCCCCGCCGCGCTGGCCGCGCACCTCGACGGCGAACTGGGCGGCTCCGGCGCCTCCGCCGACTCCGTGCTCGCCGAGCTCGACCGGCTGGAGGCCAGGCTCCGCGAGCTCTCCGCCGAGGACATCGAGCAGGGCCGGATCACCGCGCGCCTGCAGACCGTACTGGGCGAACTGACCGCGACGCTGGCCGCGCACGACGGCCCGTCGGTCGCCGGACGGCTGGAGGACGCCTCCGCCGACGACGTCTTCGCGTTCATCGACAACGAGCTCGGCACCACGTGAGCGGAGCCGCTCACCCCGCCCCGCACACCGGCAGCAGACTCTTCCCGCACAGAAGTGGCGACACCCGATGACCAACGATGACAAGCTGCTCGATTACCTCAAGAGGGTCACCGCCGATCTGCACCAGACGCGCCGACGGCTGCGCGACGTGGAGAGCGGCGACGAGGAACCGATCGCCATCGTCGGGATGAGCTGCCGCTTCCCCGGCGGCGTCAGCACCCCCGAGGAGCTCTGGCGGCTCGTCCACGACGGCACCGACGCCATCACGGACTTCCCCGAGGACCGGGGCTGGGACGTGGAGTCGCTCTACGACCCGGACCCCGACGCCGCGGGCCGCAGCTATGTGCGCCGGGGCGGGTTCCTGCACGACGCGGGCGACTTCGAACCCGACTTCTTCGGCATCAGCCCCCGCGAGGCCATCGCGATGGACCCCCAGCAGCGGCTGCTGCTGGAGGTCTCCTGGGAGGCGCTGGAGCGTGCCGGGATCGCACCGGACTCGGTGCGCGGCGCGCAGGTCGGGGTGTTCGCGGGCACCAACGGCCAGGACTACCGCGACCTGCTCGCCAAGCTCCCGCAGGACACCGAGGCGGCCCTGGGCACCGGCAGCCTCGCCGCCGTCATCTCCGGCCGCATCTCCTACACCCTCGGCATCGAGGGCCCCGCGGTCACCATCGACACCGCCTGCTCCTCCGCCCTGGTCGCCCTGCACCTCGCCGTGCAGGCGCTGCGGCAGAAGGAGTGCTCCCTGGCCCTGGCCGGCGGTGCCACGGTCATGTCCACCCCCGGCTCGTTCATCGCCTTCAGCAGGCAGCGCGGGCTCGCCCCGGACGGCCGCTGCAAGTCCTTCGCGGACGACGCCGACGGCACCGGCTGGGGCGAGGGCGCGGGCATGCTGCTCCTGGAGCGGCTCTCCGACGCGCGCCGCAACGGTCACCAGGTGCTCGCGGTCGTCCGCGGCAGTGCCGTCAACCAGGACGGCGCCTCCAACGGCCTGACCGCGCCCAACGGCCCCTCCCAGCAGCGCGTCATCCGCCAGGCGCTGGCCAACGCGCGGCTGTCCACGGGCGACGTCGACGCCGTCGAGGCGCACGGCACGGGCACCACACTCGGCGACCCGATCGAGGCGCAGGCCCTGCTGGCCACCTACGGCCAGGAGCGCCCGGAGGGCCGCCCGCTGTGGCTGGGCTCGGTGAAGTCCAACATCGGGCACACCCAGGCCGCCGCCGGCGTCGCCGGTGTGATCAAGATGGTCATGGCCATCCGGCACGGCGTCCTCCCGCGCACCCTGCACGTGGCCGCGCCCTCCGCCCAGGTCGACTGGTCGGCGGGCGACGTACGCCTCCTGACGGAGGCGCAAGCGTGGCCGGACGCGGGCCGTCCGCGCCGGGCCGGGATCTCCTCCTTCGGCGCGAGCGGCACCAACGCCCACACCATCATCGAGCAGGCGCCCGCCGAGGAAGCGGCGGAGCGCACCCCCGCCACCGCGCCCTCGGTCGTGCCCTGGACCGTCTCCGGCCGGACCGCCGAGGCCCTGCGCGCCCAGGCCGTCCGGCTCCTGGCCGCACTGGACCCCGCGGCGGACCCCGTCGACACCGGCTTCTCCCTGGCCACGGCCAGGACCGCCTACCGGCACCGGGCCGTCGTGCTCGGCCGCGACCGCGACGAGCTGACGCGCGGCCTGACCGCACTGGCCGAGGGCTCGCCCGGGGTGCTCCAGGGCCGCACGGCCAAGGGACTGACCGCCTTCCTCTTCACCGGCCAGGGCGCCCAGCGCGCGGGCATGGGCAAGGAGCTGTACGCGGAATTCCCCGTCTTCGCCCGCGCCTTCGACGAGGTGTGCGAGCACTTCGACAGCGGGCTGAAGGAGACCGTCTTCGGCACCGACCCCGCGCCGCTGAACCGCACGGCGTGCACCCAGGCCGCGCTCTTCGCCGTGGAAGTGGCGCTGTACCGCCTCGTGGAGTCGTGGGGGCTGCGGCCCGACTACCTCGCGGGGCACTCCATCGGCGAGATCACCGCCGCCCACGTGGCGGGCGTCCTCACCCTCGCGGACGCCGCCGCCCTCGTCTCGGCGCGCGGCCGCCTGATGCAGGCCCTTCCCGAAGGCGGCGCCATGGTCGCCGTGCGGGCGGCCGAGGCCGAGGTGACCCCGCTGCTGTCCGGACGGGTGGGCATCGCGGCCGTCAACGGACCCGAGGCCGTCGTGGTGTCGGGCGACGAGGCGGCCGTGACGGAGCTCGCCGCCCGCTTCGGGAAGACCAAGCGGCTGCCCGTCTCCCACGCGTTCCACTCCCCGCTCATGGAGCCGATGCTCGCGGAGTTCCGCACGGTCGCCGCGAGCCTGACGTACGGCAAGGCCACGATCCCCGTCGTGTCCAACGTGACCGGCCGGCCCGCCACCGACGAACTCGCCTCACCGGACTACTGGGTCCGCCACGTCCGCGACGCCGTCCGCTTCCACGACGGCGTCCGCGCCCTCGAAGAGGCCGGTGTCACGCGGTACTTCGAGCTCGGCCCCGACGCCGTGCTCACCGCCATGGCGCGGGACTGCCTCACCACCGAGGACACCGCCGTGCTCGCCGCCGCCACCCGGCGGGAGCGCTCCGAGACCGAGACCCTGCTCACCGCGGTCGCCCAGCTCCACAACAGCGGCTTCTCACCCGACTGGAGCACCCTCTTCGACGGCGCGCGGCGCGTCGAACTGCCCACCACCGCCTTCCAGCGCGAGCGGTTCTGGGCGGACGTCCCCGCCTCCGCGGGCGACGTCTCCTCCGCAGGACTCGACTCCGCCGACCACCCCCTGCTCGGCGCCACCACCCTGCTCGCCGACTCCGACGGTGCCGTCCTCACCGGCCGCCTGTCCGTCGTCACGCACCCCTGGCTCGCCGACCACGTCGTCGGTGACGCGGTCGTGCTGCCCGGCACCGGCATGGTCGAACTGGCCGTCCGCGCGGGCGACCAGGTCGGCTGCGGCCACCTCGAGGAACTCACGCTGGAGGTCCCGCTCGTCCTGCACGGGCGCGACGCCGTCCGCGTCCAGGTCACCGTCGGCGCCCCCGGCACCGGCGGCGGCCGCGCGGTGAGCGTCCACTCCCGCCCCGAGCACGCCAGTGCCGAACAGCCCTGGACCCGCCACGCCACCGGCCTGCTCACCGCCGCCCCCACGCCCCCCGGCGAGCCCCTCACCACCTGGCCCCCGGACGGCGCCGAGGAGCTCGACACCACCGGCCTCTACGAGCGGCACGCCGCGTCCGGCCTGTACTACGGCCCGGTCTTCCAGGGCCTGACCGCCGCCTGGCGGCGCGGCCCCGAACTCTTCGCCGAGGTGCGGCTGCCCGAGCGGCCCGCCGCCGACGCCGGCCGCTTCGGCCTGCACCCCGCTGCCTTCGACGCCGCCCTGCACGCGCTCGCCCTGCTCGGCGACGGCTCCGACGAGGAGACCGCGCGCCTGCCCTTCATGTTCGCCGGGGTCTCCCTGCACGCCGCGGGCGCCTCCGTGCTCCGGGCCCGGCTGACGCCCACGGGCGCCCACGCGTTCGCGGTCGACCTGGCCGACGCCACCGGCGCGCCCGTGGCCACCGTCACCACCCTCGCGTCCCGCCCGCTCACCAACCTCCGCGCGCAGGAGCCCTCCACCGACGCGCTCCACCACCTGACCTGGAGCCCCCTCGCCCCGGCCGCGCCCGCCGCCGACGAGTACCGCACGCTGGACAGCGCCCCCGGCGCCGACGCCGACGCCGTGCGCGCCGCCACCCGCGCCGCGCTCGCCGCCCTCCAGGACGACGACGCCCGCCCCCTGGTCGTCGTCACCCGGGGCGCGGTCTCCGTCGCGGGCGAGGATGTCCCCGACCTCGCGGGCGCCGCCGTCTGGGGCCTGGTGCGCTCGGCGCAGTCGGAGAACCCCGACCGCTTCGTCCTCCTCGACCTCGACGCCGGGGCCGACGCCGCCGTCCACGCCCCGCTCGCCCTCGCCTCGGGCGAGCCGCAGGTGGCCGTGCGGGCCGAGGAGGCGTACGCGGCCCGGCTGACCGCCGCCGAACTCGCCACCGAGGCGGCCGCCGAGCTCGACCCGGACGGCACCGTACTGCTCACCGGGGCGACCGGCGGCCTCGGCCCGGTCCTCGCCCGGCACCTGGTGTCCGCCCTCGGCGCCCGCAGGCTCCTGCTGCTCAGCAGGAGCGGTGGCGGCGACGAACTGGTCGCCGAACTCACCGCGCTCGGCGCCCAGGCCACCGCCGTCGCCTGCGACGTGGCCGACCGCGCCGCCCTCGCCGAGGTCATCGCGGGCATCCCCGCCGAGCACCCGCTCACCGCCGTCGTCCACGCCGCCGGCACGCTCGACGACGGCGTGGTCGCCTCGCTGACCCCGGAGCGCGTCGACGCCGTCCTGCGGCCCAAGGCCGACGGCGCCCTCAACCTCCACGAGCTCACCGCCGGTCTCGACCTGCGGGCGTTCGTCCTCTTCTCCTCGGTCGCCGGTGTCGTCGGCGCCCCCGGGCAGGGCAACTACGCCGCCGCCAACGCCTTCCTCGACGCGCTCGCCGCGCACCGCCGCGCGCAGGGCGCCCCCGCGCTCTCCCTCGCCTGGGGACCGTGGTCGCCCGCCGGCGGCATGACCAGCGGCCTCGACAGCGCCGACCGCGCCCGGATCTCCCGCGGCGGCATGACCGAACTGTCCCCGCGGGAAGGCGTGGCCCTCTTCGACCTGGCCCGCCGCACGGACCTCGCGGCTGTCGCGCCCGTACGGCTGAACCTGCCCGCGCTGCGCGCCCAGGGCACAGCCCTCGCACCCGTCTTCCGCACCCTCGCGGGCCGCACCGTCCGCCGTGAGGCCGCCACCACCGAGGGCGCCGGCCTCACCCTCGCCGAGAGGCTGGCCGGCCTCGGGGAGACCGAGCGCTCGGACGCCCTGCTGCACCTCGTGCGCACCCAGGTCGCCGCCGTCCTCGGACACAGCACCCCGGAGGCCGTCGACCCCGAACGGGCCTTCACGGACCTGGGTTTCGACTCCCTCGCCGCCATCGAACTGCGCAACGCCGTCTCCGCCGAGACCGGGCAGCGGCTGCCCGCGACCCTCGTCTTCGACTACCCCTCCTCCCAGGCGCTCGCCGCCCACCTCGCCGAGAGGACCGCGGGCGACACCGCCGCACGCCCCGGCAGGCGCAGGCCCGCCCGGACCACGACGGCCCGCACCGACGAACCGATCGCGATCGTCGGCATGGCCTGCCGCTACCCCGGCGACGTCACCTCGCCCGACCAGCTCTGGCAGCTGGTCACCGACGGCACGGACGCCATCACCGACTTCCCCGCCAACCGCGGCTGGGACACCGACCGCATCTACGACCCGACGGGGGAGCGGCCGGACACCACCTACGTACGACGCGGCGGATTCCTGCACGACGCGGGGGAGTTCGACGCGGGGTTCTTCGGGATCAGTCCGCGTGAGGCGTTGTTGATGGATCCTCAGCAGCGGTTGTTGCTGGAGGGTTCGTGGGAGGCGCTGGAGAGTGCGGGTATTGATCCGGGGGCGTTGAAGGGCAGCCGGACGGGTGTGTTCGCGGGGGTGATGTATCACGACTACTTCGGCAGTTTCGGGTCCGGGAGCATTGTTTCGGGGCGGGTGGCGTACACGCTGGGTCTGGAGGGCCCGACGCTGTCGATCGACACGGCGTGCTCCTCCTCACTGGTCGCCCTCCACCTCGCCGTCCAGTCCCTCCGCCAGGGCGAGTCCTCGCTCGCGCTGGTCGGCGGCGTCGCCGTGATGGCCACCCCCGACACCTTCGTCGAGTTCAGCCGCCAGGGCGCCCTCGCCGCCGACGCGCGCTGCCGCGCCTTCGCCACCTCCGCGGGCGGCACGGTCTGGGGCGAGGGCGTCGGCGTCCTCGTCGTCGAGCGGCTCTCCGACGCGCGCCGCAACGGCCACCAGGTGCTCGCGGTCGTCCGCGGCACCGCCGTCAACCAGGACGGCGCCTCCAACGGCCTCACCGCCCCCAACGGCCCCTCCCAGCAACGCGTCATCCAGCAGGCGCTGGAGAACGCCGGACTGACCGCCGCCGACGTCGACGCCGTCGAGGCACACGGCACCGGCACCACCCTCGGCGACCCCATCGAGGCACAGGCGCTCCTGGCCACCTACGGCCAGGACAGGCCCGAGGGCAAGCCGCTGTGGCTCGGCTCCCTGAAGTCCAACATCGGGCACACCCAGGCCGCCGCCGGTGTCGCCGGAGTCATCAAGATGGTGCAGGCCATGCGCCACGGAGTGCTCCCGAAGACCCTGCACGTCGACGAGCCGTCCGACCAGGTCGACTGGACCGCGGGCAGCGTCGAGCTCCTCACCGAGGCACGCGAGTGGCCCGAGGCGGGCCGCCCCCGCCGGGCCGGGATCTCCTCCTTCGGCATCAGCGGCACCAACGCCCACACCATCATCGAGCAGGCCCCGGCCACCCCGGCGCCCGCGCCCGCCGCCCCCGGCGGCGCCGTGCCGTGGCTGCTGTCCGCGAAGACCCGGGCCGCCCTGCCCGACCAGGCCGCACGCCTGCTCGCCCACCTCGACGCCCACCCCGAGCTCGACCCCGCCGACATCGGCTTCTCCCTGGCCACCGCCCGCGCCCACTTCGGCTACCGCGCGGCGATCACCGGCACCGACCGCACCGCCCTGCGCGACGCCCTCGCCGCGCTCGCCGACGGCACCACCGCCCCCGGCCTCACCGAGGGCATCGCCACCGGCACCGCCCGCCCGGTCTTCGTCTTCCCCGGCCAGGGCTCGCAGTGGCAGGGCATGGCCACCGAACTCCTCGACACCTCCCCGGTGTTCGCCGCCGCCATGGCCGAATGCGCCGCGGCCTGCGCCCCCTTCGTCGACTGGGACCCGCTGACCGAACTGCGCGGCACCCTGGACCGCGTCGACGTCGTACAGCCCCTGCTGTGGGCCGTGATGGTGTCGCTGGCGAAGACCTGGAGCGCGTACGGCGTCCGCCCCGCCGCGGTCATCGGCCACTCCCAGGGCGAGATCGCCGCCGCCTGTGTGGCCGGGGCACTCTCCCTGGAGGACGGCGCCCGCATCGTCACCCTGCGCAGCAAGGCCATCGCCGAGGACCTCTCCGGCGGGGGCGGCATGATGTCCGTCGCCCGCTCCGCCGACGAGATCACCGAGCGGCTGGCCGCCTGGGAGGGACGGCTCTCGCTCGCGGCCGTCAACGGCACCGGATCCGTCGTGGTCTCCGGCGACACCGACGCCCTCGACCTCCTCCAGGGCCGGCTCAAGGACGAGGGCATCCGCGTCAAGCGCCTCCCGGTCGACTACGCCTCCCACTCCGCGCAGGTCGAGACCATCCGCGAACGGCTGCTCGCCGACCTCGCCGACGTCCGCCCGCGCCCCTCCGACGTGCCCTTCTACTCGACCGTCACCGGCGAGGCCATCGACACCACCGAACTCGGCGCCGCCTACTGGTACACCAACCTGCGCGGCACCGTGCTCTTCGAGCAGGCCACCCGGACGGCCGTCGGCAAGGGCCACGGCGTCTTCATCGAGTCCAGCCCGCACCCCGTCCTCACCGTCGGCATCCAGGAGACCGACGACGGCGTCACCGCCATCGGCTCGCTGCGCCGCGACGACGGCGGCCGCGACCGGCTCGTCGCCGCGCTCGGCGAGGCCCACGCCCACGGCGTGCGCGTCGACTGGACGGCGCTGTTCGACGGCCCGCGGACCCGCGTCGACCTGCCGGCGTACGCGTTCCAGCACGAGCGCTTCTGGCTGGACAGCGCCTCGGGCACCGGTGACGTCACCTCCGCCGGACTCGCGCCGACCGACCACCCGCTGCTGAGCGCGGCCATGACCCGCGCCGACACCGACGGCGTGGTCCTCACCGGCCGCCTCGCCCTGGGCACCCACCCCTGGCTCGCCGACCACGTCGTCGGCGGACAGTTGCTCTTCCCCGGCACCGGCTACCTCGAACTCGCCGTACGCGCCGGGGACCAGGCAGGCTGCGGGCGCGTCAGCGAACTCACCCTGCACGCGCCCCTGGTGCTGCCCGAGCGCGGCGCCGTGCAGTTGCAGGTCGTCGTCGGCGCCGCCGAAGGCCCGACCCGCCCGGTCACCATCTACTCCCGCGCCGAGAGCGACGCGGACGAGCTGCCCTGGACCCGGCACGCCGACGGTGCCCTCGCCCCGGCCGGCCCCCCGGCCGGGCCGGAGCTCGCCGTCTGGCCGCCCGCCGGGGCCGAACCGGTCGCGCTGGACGGGCTGTACGAGCAGCTCGCCGAGGCCGGACTCGGCTACGGGCCCGCCTTCCAGGGCCTGCGCGCGGCCTGGCGCCTGGGCCAGGACGTCTACGCCGAGGTGGGCCTCGAAGGCCAGTCCGACGGATTCGGCCTGCACCCGGCCCTGTCCGACGCCGCCCTGCACACCGTCGGCCTGACCGCCGTCGCCGGGGACGACGCGCTGCTGCCCTTCGCCTGGTCGGACGTGCAGCTGCACGCGACCGGGGCGACGGAACTGCGGGTGCGCGTACGGCCCGCCGGGGAGGGAGCGGTGTCCCTGACGCTCGCCGACGCCACCGGCGCGCCCGTGGCCACCGTCGGCTCCCTCGCCCTGCGGCCGATCCCCGCCGAACAGCTCGCCGCCGCCGCGAAGTCGGCCCGCGCGGGCTCCCTCTACCGCGTGGAATGGACCCCCGCACCGGCACCCGCCACGGAGACGGCTCCGGAGGCGGAGATCCTGCGCGCGCCCGCCGGGACCACCGCCGAAGCGGTGCGGGCGGCCGTGGAGACCGTACTCGACGCACTGCGCGACCGGCTCGCCGCGGACGCGACCCTGGCCGTGATCGCAGGCCCCGACCTGGCCGGCGCGGCCGTCGCCGGCCTGGTGCGGTCGGCCCAGTCGGAGAACCCCGGCCGGATCGTCCTCGTCGAGACCGACGGCACCCCCGCGGCCGAGGAACTGCTGCCCGCGGCCCTCGCCGTGGGCGAGCCGCACCTCGCGGTCCGCGACGGCGCCGTCCACGTGCCCAGGCTGGCCCGCGCCGAGGCCGCCGACGACGCGGCCGTGGAGCTCGACGCCGAAGGCACCGTCCTGATCACCGGCGCGAACGGTGCGCTCGGCGGACTGATGGCCCGTCACCTCGTGACCGAGTGGGGTGCGAAGCACCTCCTGCTGCTCAGCCGGCGCGGCGCGGACCCCGCGCTCGTCACCGACCTCGCCGCCCTCGGCGCCGAGGTCACGACGGCCGCCTGCGACGTCGCCGACCGCGACGCCCTCGCCGAGGCGCTCGCCGCCGTCCCGGCGAACCGCCCGCTGACCGCGGTCGTGCACGCGGCCGGTGTACTCGCCGACGGCGTGCTCTCCTCGCTCACACCCGAGCGCCTCGACGCGGTGCTCCGCCCGAAGGTCGACGCCGCCTGGCACCTCCACGAGCTGACGGCCGGTCTGGACCTGCGCGCCTTCGTCCTGTTCTCCTCGGCCGCCGCCACCCTCGGCTCCCCGGGCCAGGCCAACTACGCGGCCGCGAACGCCTTCCTCGACGCGCTCGCCGCCCACCGCCACGGCCTCGGACTGCCCGCGACCTCCATGGCCTGGGGCCTGTGGGCGCAGACCGGCGGCATGACCGGCGCCCTCGACGACACCGACCGCTCCCGCATCTCCCGCGGCGGCGTGGCCCCGCTGGAGAGCGCGGAGGGACTCGCCCTCTTCGACGCCGCGCTGCGGGCCCAGGACCCGGCCGTCCTCCCCGTCAAGCTGGACCTCGCGGCGCTGCGGGCCCAGGGCGACGCCCTGGCACCGCTCTTCCGCGGGCTCGTGCCGTACCGCAGGCAGAGCGTCGCCGGACGGCCCGCCGCCGGTGCGGACTCCCTGCGGCACAGGCTCGCCGGCCTCCTCGGCCCCGAGCGCGAACCGGTCCTGACCGACCTGGTGCGTACGCACGTCGCCGCCGTGCTCGGCTACCGGTCGGCGGAAGCGGTGGAGCGCGACAAGGCGTTCCGCGAGCTGGGCTTCGACTCGCTCGCCGCCGTCGAACTGCGCAACGGCCTGAGCGCGGCCACCGACCTGCGGCTGCCCGCGACCGTGGTCTTCGACTACCCGACCCCGGCCGAGCTCGCCCGCTACCTCCTCACCGAACTGGTCGACGGCCTGGAAGCGGCGCCCGAGCAGGCGGCCCCCACCGTCGCCGCCGACGACGAGCCCATCGCGATCATCGGGATGAGCTGCCGCTACCCGGGCGGGGTCGACTCGCCCGAGGACCTGTGGCGGCTCGTGGCCGGGGAGACCGACGCCATCGGCGAGTTCCCGGCCGACCGCGGCTGGGACCTGGAGTCGCTCTACGACCCCACCCTGGACCGCCCCGGCACCAGCTACGCCAAGCACGGCGGATTCCTCCACGACGCCGGGCACTTCGACGCCGCCTTCTTCGGCATGGACCCCGAGGAGGCCCTCGTCACCGACCCCCAGCAGCGGCTGCTGCTGGAGACCTCCTGGGAGGCCCTGGAACGGGCCGCCATCGACCCGGCCGGGCTGCGCGGCAGCGCGACCGGCGTGTTCGCGGGCGTCATGTACCACGACTACTTCGGCAGCTTCGGCTCCGGCAGCGTCGTCTCCGGCCGCGTCGCCTACACCCTCGGCCTGGAGGGCCCGACCCTGTCGGTCGACACCGCGTGCTCCTCCTCCCTGGTCGCCCTGCACCTCGCGGCGCAGGCCCTGCGCCAGGGCGACTGCACCCTCGCCCTGGCGGGCGGCGTGACGGTGATGGCCACGCCCGGGACGTTCGTCGAGTTCAGCCGCCAGCGCGGCCTGTCGCGCGACGGCCGCTGCCGCCCCTTCTCCGACGACGCGAACGGCACCGGCTTCGGCGAGGGCGCGGGCGTCCTCCTCCTGGAGCGGCTCTCCGACGCCCGCCGCAACGGCCACCAGGTGCTCGCGGTCATCCGCGGCACCGCCGTCAACCAGGACGGCGCGTCCAACGGCATCACCGCCCCCAACGGCCCCGCCCAGCAGCGGGTGATCCGCCGGGCGCTCGCGGCCGCGGGCGTGTCCGGCGGCGAGGTCGACGTCGTGGAGGCCCACGGCACCGGCACCACCCTCGGCGACCCCATCGAGGCCCAGGCCCTCATCGCCACCTACGGCAAGGAGCACACCGACGAACGCCCGCTGTGGCTCGGCTCGGTGAAGTCCAACATCGGCCACACCCAGGCCGCCGCCGGCGTCGCCGGTGTCATCAAGATGGTGCAGGCCCTGCGCCACGCGGTCCTGCCCAGGACCCTGCACGTCGACGAGCCGTCCCGGCACGTCGACTGGTCGGAGGGCACCGTCCGGCTGCTCACCGAGTCCCGCGAGTGGCCCGACCACGGGCGGCCGCGCCGCGCGGGCATCTCCTCGTTCGGCATCAGCGGCACCAACGCCCACGTCGTCATCGAGGCCGCCCCCGAGCCGGAAGCCCCCGCGGAGGAGCCGGCGCCCGCCCTGCCCACCGCCGTCCCGTGGCTGCTGTCCGGGCACGACCAGGCCGCGCTGCGCGCCCAGGCCGCCCGGCTGCTCTCCCACCTGACCGACCGCGAGGACCTCGCCCCGCACCGGGTCGCGGGCGCGCTCGCCACCACACGGACCGCGCTCACCCACCGGGCGGCCGTCACCGGGGCCGACCGCGAGGAACTCCTGCGCGGCCTGCGGACCCTGGCCGGGGGCGGCACCGCACCGGCCCTGGTGACCGGCACCGCCGTGGACGGGAAGCTCGCGTTCCTCTTCTCCGGGCAGGGCTCGCAGCGCGCCGGCATGGGCCTGGAGCTCGCCGGGGCGTTCCCCGCCTTCGCCCGCGCCCTCGACGAGGTCGCCGCCCACCTCGACCCCCTGCTGGACCGGCCGCTGCGCGAGGCCCTGGCCTCCGCCGACCTGCTCGACCGGACCGCCTACACCCAGCCCGCCCTCTTCGCCGTCGAGGTCGCTCTCTTCCGCCTGCTGGAGTCGTGGGGCGTGCGCCCGGACCTGCTCGCCGGACACTCCATCGGCGAATACGCGGCCGCCCATGTGGCGGGCGTCTGGTCACTGGCGGACGCCGCCGCGCTCGTCGCCGCCCGCGGCCGGCTGATGCAGGCCCTGCCCGAGGGCGGCACCATGATCGCCGTGCAGGCCCGCGAGGACGAGATCACCCCGCTCCTGACCGACGGGGTGGGCATCGCGGCGGTCAACGGACCGTCCTCCGTCGTGATCTCGGGCCGGGCCGACGCCGTACGGGCCGTCGCCGCCCGCTTCGCGCGGACCAAGGAACTCAACGTCAGCCACGCCTTCCACTCCCCGCTCATGGAACCCATGCTCGACGCCTTCCGGCAGACCGCCGAGAGCGTCACCTACCACCCGCCCCGCATCCCGGTCGTCTCGACGCTCACCGGCCGCCAGGCCACCCCGGAGGAGCTCGGCTCGCCGGACCACTGGGTCCGGCACGCCCGCTCGGCCGTCCGCTTCGCCGACGCCGTGGCAGCGCTCGAAGCCACCGGCGCCCGGCAGTTCGCCGAGATCGGACCCGGCGGCGTGCTGACCGCCGCCGCCGCGGAGTGCCTCACCGGCGACGCCGCCCTGATCCCCCTGCTGCGCAAGGACAGGGACGAAGCGGCCGCCGTCGTCGCCGCACTCGCCACCCTCCACACCCACGGCGGCACGGTGGACTGGACGCGGCTGCTGCCCGACGGCCGCGGCACCGACCTGCCGACGTACGCCTTCCAGCGCCGCCGCTACTGGATGGCGAGCGACGCCACCGGTCACGACAGCGCGGACCACCCGCTGCTCGGCACCGCCGTGGAACTCGCGGGCACGGACCGGATGCTGTTCACCGGAAGCCTGTCGCTCCAGAGCAGGCCATGGCTGGCCGATCACGCCGTCGGGGGAGTGGTGCTGCTGCCCGGCACCGCTTTCGTGGAGATGGCGCTCGCCGCCGGAGCACGCGTCGGCTGCGGCACGGTCGAGGAACTGACCGTCGCCGAACCGCTCGTCCTGCCCGAGGACGGCACCGTACGGATCCAGTGCGCGGTCGGCGAGCCCGACGCCTCCGGCACCCGCACCTTCCACGTCCACTCCGCCGCCAGGGCCGGGGACCCCTGGACCGCGCACGCCACCGGCACCCTGCGTCCCGGCCCGGCCGCGCCGGCGTTCACGCCCGTGCCCTGGCCGCCCGCCGGAGCCGAGGCGCTCGACCTGGACGGCACCTACGACCGGCTCGCCGAGCTCGGCGCCGGCTACGGCCCCGGCTTCCAGGGGCTGCGCGCGGCCTGGCGGCAGGGCGACGAGGTGTTCGCCGAGGTCGAACTCACCTTGGACGCCGACCGGTTCGCCATCCACCCCGCCCTCTTCGACGCGGCACTCCACGCCATCGGGCTGCGCGAGGGCGCGGCCGAGCGCATGGCGCTGCCGTTCGCCTGGACCGGCGTCGAGCTGTACGCCGTGGGCGCCACCGCCCTGCGCGTACGGATCGGCCCGGACGGCCCCGACGCCGTCCGCATCGAGGCCACCGACGGGCTCGGCACGCCGGTGTTCTCGGTCGGTTCCCTGACGCTCCGTGAGTTCTCCGCCGAGCGCCTGGCCGCCGCAGGGAACGACTCGCTGTTCGCCCTGGAATGGGTCAAGGCACCCGCCGACGCCCACCCCGTCCCGGGCAGCTGGGCCGTGACGGGCCCGCACGGGCAGCGCATCGCCGACGCCCTGACGGGAGAGGTCACGGCCGTGCACACGGCCGCCGGACCGGAACTCGCGGGCCCGGCCGACGTGGTCGTCCTGCCCTTCGCGGGCGGCACCGGACCCCAGGCGATCCGCGCCGGCGTCGGCGCGCTCCTCGGGCAGGTGCGGTCCTGGCTCGCCGACGACCGGTTCACCGACGCCACCCTCGCCGTGGTGACCAGCGGCGCCGTCAGCACCGCCGGGGAGGACATCGGCGACCTGGCCGGTGCCACGGCCTGGGGCCTGCTGCGCTCCGCGCAGTCGGAACACCCGGACCGCATCGTCCTGATCGACGTGGAGGACACCGGCCCCGACGCGTACGCCCTGCTGCCCGCCGCCCTCGCGACCGGCGAGCCCCAACTCGCCCTTCGCTCAGGCGTCATCAGTGCCCCGCGGCTCGTCAGGGCCGCACGGAACGCCGACGGCGTGCCGGGCACCTGGACCGGACCCGTCCTGATCACCGGCGGCACCGGCGCGCTCGGCCGCCTCGTCGCCCGGCACCTGGTGACGGAACATCAGATCACGGAACTGCTGCTGCTCAGCAGGAGCGGCCCGGACGCCCCCGGCGCGGACGCGCTGCACGCCGAACTCACCGCTCTGGGCGCCGACGTCACCCTCGTGGCCTGCGACACCGCGGACCGCGACGCCCTGGCACGCGTACTCGACGGACACCCCGTGTCCGGCATCGTGCACGCGGCGGGCGTCCTCGACGACGGCATGCTCGACTCGCTGACACCCGAGCGGCTCGACGCCGTCCTCAAACCCAAGGTCGACGCCGCCTGGCACCTGCACGAACTGACCAAGGACCGGACGTTGTCCGCGTTCGTCCTCTTCTCCTCGGCCGCCGGACTGCTCGGCAGCCCCGGCCAGGCGAGCTACGCCGCCGCCAACGCCTTCCTCGACGCCCTGGCCACGCACCGCGCGGCCAACGGCCTGCCCGGCACCTCGCTCGCCTGGGGCGCCTGGTCCGGCAGCGGCGGCATGGCCGACCGGCTCGGCGACACCGACGCCCGCCGCCTCGCCCAGGCCGGCGTGGCCGGGCTCGGCGAAGCGGAAGGGCTCGCCCTCCTCGACGCCGCGGTGGCCCACGAGGAGACCGTGCTGCTGCCGGCCCGCCTCGACCTGGCCGCCATGGCTCGCTCCGGCCGGATCCCCCCGCTGCTCCGCGGCCTCGTCCGCCCCTCCCACCGCGTCGCACGCGCCGCCTCGACGGCCTCCGCCACGCTGCGGAACAAGCTGGCCGGACTGCCCGCGCAGGAGCGCGCCACGCTGCTCCTGGACGTGGTCGGCGAACAGGCGGCCGGAGTGCTGGGGATCGACGCGGTGGAGCCCGACCGCGCGTTCAGCGAGCTCGGCTTCGACTCCCTGACCGCGGTGGAGTTCCGCAACCAGCTCAACGGGACGACCGGCCTGCGGCTGCCGGCCACGCTGATCTTCGACTACCCGAGCCCGCAGGTGCTGGCGGCCCACCTGGCCGCCGAACTCGCGCCCGCCGAACGCTCCGCCGCCGGCACCGAGGAGGAGGCGGTCCGCCGCGCCCTCGGCGCGATCCCGCTGGCCGCGCTGCGCGAGGCCGGGCTGCTGGACGGGCTGCTCGAACTGGCGGGCGTGCGCCCCCAGCCGGATGCCGCACCGGAGGACGAGATCGGGGCGTCGATCGACGACATGGACGCCGAGAGCCTGATCAGCCTGGCCCTCGACGGCCTCACCGATGGCCTTGCCCGGGACGAGGACGCGCTGTGACAAGGAGTGGGAACGTGACCCAGCCCGGAAATCCGGACGCCAGGATGCTCGAAGCGCTCCGCGCCTCGCTCAAGGAGACCGACCGGCTCCGCGAACGCAACCGCAAGCTGACCGCCGCACTGCGGGAGCCGGTCGCGATCGTCGGGATGGCCTGCCGCTATCCCGGCGGGGTGGCCTCACCGGACGACCTGTGGAAGCTGGTCGCCGACGGCAGGGACGGCATCACCCCCTTTCCGGCCGACCGCGGCTGGGACGAGCACCTCCACGACCCCGAGCCCGGCAAGGAGGGCAGGAGCTACACCGCCGAAGGCGGGTTCCTGCACGACGCGGGGGAGTTCGACGCGGGGTTCTTCGGGATCAGTCCGCGTGAGGCGTTGTTGATGGATCCTCAGCAGCGGTTGTTGCTGGAGGGTTCGTGGGAGGCGCTGGAGAGTGCGGGGATCGATCCGGGGTCGTTGAAGGGCAGCCGGACGGGTGTGTTCGCGGGGGTGATGTATCACGACTACTTCGGCAGTTTCGGGTCCGGGAGCATTGTTTCGGGGCGGGTGGCGTACACGCTGGGTCTGGAAGGACCGACGCTGTCGATCGACACGGCGTGCTCCTCCTCACTGGTCGCTCTCCACCTCGCCGTCCAGTCCCTCCGCCAGGAGGAGTGCACGCTGGCCCTGGCCGGCGGGGTCACGGTCATGGCCTCGCCCGGGACGTTCGTCGAGTTCAGCCGCCAGGGCGCGCTGTCGCCGGACGGCCGCTGCAAGTCCTTCGCCGAGGGCGCGGACGGCACGGGCTTCGCCGAGGGCGTCGGCGTACTCGTCGTGGAACGGCTCTCGGACGCGCGCCGCAACGGCCACCAGGTGCTCGCGGTCGTCCGCGGCAGCGCGATCAACCAGGACGGCGCCTCCAACGGCCTCACCGCCCCCAATGGCCCCTCCCAGCAGCGCGTCATCCGCCAGGCGCTCGCGAGCGCGGGCCTGACCGCCGCCGACGTCGACGTGGTGGAGGCGCACGGCACGGGCACGACACTGGGCGACCCGATCGAGGCGCAGGCACTGCTGGCGACGTACGGTCAGGAGCGGCCCGCGGAAAGGCCGTTGTGGCTCGGCTCGGTGAAGTCCAACATCGGGCACACCCAGGCCGCCGCCGGTGTCGCGGGTGTGATCAAGATGATCCAGGCGATGCGGAACGGGGTGCTGCCCAGGACTCTCCACGCCGGCGAGCCGTCGACGCAGGTGGACTGGTCGGCGGGCCATGTCCGGCTGCTGGCCGAGCCTCAGGACTGGCCGGCCGGCGAGCGCCCCCGCCGGGCCGGGATCTCCTCCTTCGGTATCAGCGGCACCAATGCCCACACCATCATCGAAGAAGCACCGGCGGAGCCCGAGCCGGAGCCCGAAGCCGTACCGCCCGTGGTGATCTGGCCGGTGTCCGCGCGCGGCCAGGCGGCGCTGCCCGCCCAGGGCGAGCGGCTGCGGACGTTCATCGAGGAACGTCCGGAGCTCGCACCGGCGGCCGTCGCCCGCTCACTGGGCACCCGACGGGCCGCCCTCGCCGACCGGGCCGCCGTCGTCGGCACCGACCGCGAACAACTGCTGGAGGGCCTGCGGGCCCTGGCCACGGGCGACAGCTCGCCTGCCCTGGTGACGGGCCGGGCACGCAAGGCCGGGCGGACGGCCTTCCTGTTCACCGGCCAGGGCGCGCAGCGCCTGGGAATGGGCGCCGAACTCCGGCAGAACTACCCGGTGTTCGCCGACACCTTTGACGAGATCGACGCCGCCCTCGGCCTCGGCCTCTCCGGCGTCCTCCACGGCACCGATGCCGACCGGGTCAGCCACACCCTGTACGCGCAGACCGGGCTGTTCGCCTACGAGGTCGCGCTCCACCGCCTGCTGGAATCGTGGGGAATCCGCCCCGACGTCCTCGCCGGACACTCCATCGGCGAGCTCGCCGCCGCGCACGTCGCGGGCGTCCTCTCGCTCCAGGACGCCTGCACTCTCGTCGCCGCGCGCGGCCGCCTGATGCAGGCACTGCCGCCGGGCGGCGCGATGGTCGCCGTCCAGGCCACGGAGGACGAGATCAGTCCGTTGCTCACCGGGCGGGTGGGGCTGGCGGCCGTCAACGGCCCCACGTCGGTCGTGCTCTCGGGCGACGAGGCGGAAGTGCTGCGGATCGCGGAGGGCTTCGCGAAGACGAAGCGGCTTGCTGTCTCGCATGCCTTCCACTCGCCGCTGATGGAGGGGATGCTCGACGAATTCGCGGGCGTGGCAGCGAATGTGACGTACCATCAGCCCCGGCTCCCGATCGTCTCGAACGTGACAGGGCAGCTCGCGGAGAAGGACCTGCTGTGCGACCCGGGTTACTGGGTGCGGCATGTGCGCGAGCCGGTCCGCTTCGCGGCAGGGGTACGGGCGCTCGCCGCCGCGGGCGTGAACCGCTTCGTGGAGCTGGGCCCCGACGCCGTCCTGACCGGCATGGCCCAGGAGAGCGCCGACCCCTCCGCCGCGTACATCGCCCTGGGCCGGCGGCACGGCTCGGAGACGACGGCCCTGGCGCAGGGCATCGCGCGGCTGTACGCGGACGGGGGCGCCCCCGACTGGCAGGCGCTCCACCCGGGCACCGCGCGGGCGCCCCTGCCGACGTACGCCTTCCAGCGGCAGCGGTACTGGCTCGACGCGGAGGTCGCCCTGACGGTCGGCTCGCTCGACGTCCCGGAGCGGCCCGTCCCCGAGGAGCCCCCGCGCGACCGGCTGGCGGCCGCGTCCCCGGCGGAGCAGGAGGAACTCCTCGTCGGGCTGATCCGGGCCCGCACGGCCGCCGTGCTCGGCCACACGGGACCCGACGCCGTCGACCCGGACGCCGGCTTCCTGGAAGCCGGCATGGACTCGGTGTCCGCGGCCGAACTCCGCAACGCGCTGGCCACCGCGACCGGCCTGACCCTGCCGGCGGGCCTGGTCTTCGAGCACGGCACACCGGCGGAACTGGCGGCCCATCTCCGCGCGCGGCTCGCGGAGGACGAGCCCGAGGCACCGGATGCCATCAGCGGCCTGCTGCGCAAGGCGGCCGCCGACGGAAACATGATGAAGGGCATGGCCCTCCTGAACGCGGTCGCCGAAATCCTCCCCGGCTTCTCCTCGACGGCCGAACTGACCGGCCTCCCGGAACCCGTACGCCTGGCGCAGGGCTCCGATGCCCCCAAGCTGATCTGCTTCCCCTCTCCGATGGCACTTGGCGGCGCCCAGCAATACGCCCGCTTCGCCGCCCACTTCCGCGGCCGCCGCGAGGTCGTCGTCCCACCTGTGCTGGGCTTCGGCAAGGGCGACCCACTGCCCCTGTCGGTCGACGCGGCGGTGGAGGCTTTCACGGAAGGCGTACGCACCGCTGCCGCGGGCGAGCCCTTCGTCCTGCTCGGCTATTCGTCCGGCGGCCAGTTCGCGCACGCGGCGGCTGAGGCCCTGGAAAAGGCGGGCACTCCGGCGCTGGCGGTCGTCCTGGTGGACACCTACCTCCCGGGCGACGACGACCAGAGCGCACTCTGGCGCCAGATGTTCGAGGGCATGCTGGACCGCGAATCCACCTTCGGCCACTTCAGCGCTGCCCGCTTGGCGGCGATGAGCCGCTACAGCGACCTGATAGTCGACTGCATGCCGGGCGCGCTGTCGGCGCCGGTGCTGTTCGTGCGCCCGGAGTCGTCCTTCGCGACGGGGGAGGGCACGGAGGACTGGCGCGCGTCGTGGCCTGGGGAACACGCGCTGCGTGAAGTGCCGGGAAATCACTTCACATTGCTGGAGGATTCCGCGGTGGCGACGGCGGCGGCGGTCGAGGGGTGGCTGACGGAGGCTGCCGATTCCGGTGTGCCTGCTGCCCGGCCGGCCGTGTAGCATCGCGATCTTCGACAGGGGAGACCCCATCGGAGTCCTTCAGGAGGCGACCTGCCTTCCACCACCGCGGCCGATGCCCGGCTCTGTCGCGCACTGGAGCGCGTACGCAACGTTTTCGGCGGCATGACCGCCTGTCCTTGGGAATCGAACTGCGAGTGTCATTGGGGCAGCCGCGAAGAGCTCGCCCTGCTCAAGATCCCGGATGTGGTGCTCGACCCCGACCTGCTCCACCGGACCTGGTCCGTACCGGACTGGCAGGATCACGCGGCAGTGATGCGGCGCGTCCTGCCGCAGCTCACCGAGGCCCTGGCCCGGGGTGAGGCGTTGCACACGGAGCAGGTCGGCCTGTCGCTGAAGCGGGCCGGATGGCACGACTGGCCCGAGGAGCAGTCCGCGGCTGTCTCGGAGTTCCTGCGAGCGTGGTGGGACCACGTCCTCGGGACTGCGTCGCAACCGGCCCCCGACGTGTTCGAGATATGCGTCACCGCATCCGGCACGGTGACCCCCTGGCTCGCCGCATGGGAGTCCCGAAGGTCTCCCGTCGCCGACCGGCATCTGCTCGACGCCGTCGAGGGGTGGGTGTACGAGCTGGAGGGCGACCGACTCCCGTTCCACTGGTGGTACTTCTACGACAACGAGGCAGCGGTGGTGGGCGAGCTCAACGCCTGGCTCGCCTCGCACGCCCCCGCCCGGGTCGTCGCTCAGGGCGCGCCGCCCGCGCTCGTCGAGCGGGTCCGCCGGCTCGGGATGCCGTTCGAGCTGCGCTGGGACAGCCGAGCGGCGGCCCTCACCTCCTCACCACCGTCACCAGCCCCGCCGCGTGGAACTCCCTGACCCACGCCTCCACATCGGCGCGGATGTCCTCCGCCGGCATCCCCAGGTGCGGAGCCAGCGCCGCCGCCGCGCGGGCCGGTTCCCAGCCGTGCTGCTGTAAGGCGATCCACATCGTCGTACCCGTGGGGCCGCAGTGGTGGTGGACGCCCGTGCGGGGCGAGAAGAGCTCCAGCCGGCCGTCCGCCAGGACGCGGACCTTCAGGGAGCGGTCGGCCCTGACGCTTGTGGGCGCCTCGCGGCGCAGGTTCGGGCCCAGGAGGGGATTGCCCCGCGCGAGCGAGAAGACGATCCGCTGGGGCCAGCGCCGCCATGGGGGCAGGTCCTTCACTTCGCGGACCGATCGCCGAAGCGCGCGCAACACCATGGATCCTCCCGGCAGAGACGGAGCGGCACCAGGACAGGGCGCCGCACTCGACGCTACCGATCAGTGACCCAGTGTGGAACCAGGCTGACTTGACTTCACCTGGAAGGGAAATCGCCTGCGGGGGTAGAGAAACCTCTACCCCCAAGACACCCATCAACGTCATTCTTTCGGCCCGGCCCGGCTTCTAGCGTTGTCCTCAGATCGCGCGAGGTGCGTGACAGTCCGGTGGGGAGCCTCGGTGCAGACACGAGATGACATTCAGCCAGCGACAGCGGTACGGCTGGAAGCGGTCGAGAAGATCTACGGCAAGGGTGACAACCAGGTGGCCGCGCTCAAGAAGCTGAGCATGAGCTTCGGGACCGGCACCTTCACCGCCGTGATGGGCCCCTCGGGCTCCGGGAAGAGCACGTTCCTGCACTGTGCCGCCGGGCTCGACCAGCCCACGTCCGGGTCGGTGACGGTCGGCGGCACCGACCTCGCCCAGCTGGACGAGGTGCAGCTGACGAAGCTGCGCCGGGAGCGGATCGGCTTCATCTTCCAGTCGTTCAACCTGCTCCCCGCGCTGACGGTGCTGCAGAACATCACGCTGCCGCTGAAACTGGCCGGGAAGCGCCCCAACAAGAGCCAGATCCTGATGGTCGTCAACCGCGTCGGCCTGGCCGAGCGGATCAACCACCTGCCCGGTGAGCTCTCCGGCGGCCAGCAGCAGCGGGTGGCGATCGCCCGCGCCCTGGTCACCAAGCCCGCCGTCGTCTTCGCCGACGAGCCCACCGGCGCGCTGGACACCCGTACCGCAGGCGCGGTGCTCACCCTGCTGCGCGAGTCGGTGAACTCCATCGGGCAGACGCTGGTGATGGTCACCCACGACCCCGTCGCGGCCTCGTACGCCGACCGCGTCGTCTTCCTCGCGGACGGGCAGTTCGCCGGTGAGCTGCACCGGCCGACCGCCGACGCGGTCGCCGCCCGGATGACGCGCCTCGGCGCGTGGGACGACGAGCCCTACGAGACCACCACGGTGGCTGGGGGCCTGCACTGATGTGGAGCCTGGTTTTCCGTACGCTGAAGTTCCGTAAGACCGGGTTCATCGCCACCTTCCTCGCGATGTTCCTCGGCGCCGCGATCGTCATGGCCTGCGGCGGGCTGCTGGAGACCGGCATCCGGATGGCGGCGCCGCCCCAACGGCTCGCCGCCGCACCGGTCGTGGTGACCGGTCAGCAGAAGGACGGCTCCACCGCACTGACCGAGCGCAACCGCATCGACCCCGGCCTGGTGGACACCGTCCGCGCCGTGCCCGGGGTGCGCGAGGCCGTCGCGGACGTCTCCTTCCCGGCGACCGTGCTGACCGACGGCAAGCCGGCCACCGGCGAGTCCGACTCCTACGGCCACGCCTGGGACAGCGCCCGGCTGACCCCGTACGACCTCACCAAGGGCGCGGCCCCCGCGCGCGGCGGTGACGTGGTGCTCGACTCCGGCCTCGCGGCCCGCTCGGGCGCCTCCGTCGGCTCGGCCGTCGAACTGACCGCGCACGGCACCACCCAGCGGTACGCGGTGACCGGCATCGCGACCCGGAAGGGCGGCCGGGACGCGAAGTCGGCGCTGTTCTTCTCCGGCGCCGAGGCACAGCGGCTCGCCGCCACCGGCGGGAAGATCGACTCCATCGGCGTCCTGCCGGCCCCCGGCACCGACGTGGCCGCGCTCGGGACGGCCGTGAAGTCGGCGGTCGGCGGCAAGGCCACGGTGTACACCGGAGAGCGGCGCGGGCTCGCCGAACTTCCCGGCACCATGGCCAGCCAGACGACGGTCACCATCCTGGCGGCGATCTTCGGCAGCTGGGCGGTGCTGATCGTGATGTTCGGCGTCGCCTCGACCCTGGGGCTCTCGCTCCAGCAGCGGCAGCACGAGATGGCGCTGCTGCGCGCCATCGGCACCACGTCCCGGCAGGTGCGCCGGATGATCCTGGGGGAGACCGCCGTCCTGTCGGTGGTGGCCACCGCCCTCGCGATCCTGCCCGGCCAGCTCCTCGGCAAGCTGCTCTTCGGCCAGTTGACCGGGCACGGCGTCGTCTCGGACGCGATCACCTTCCACGAAGGCTGGATCCCCGTCGTGGTCGGCGCGGTCGCGGCCGTCGCAGCCGCCCTGGGGGCGACGATGTTCGCCGGGCGGCGCGCGGCCAGGACGAAGCCGGTGGCCGCACTCGCCGAAAGCACGCTCCAGGCACGCTGGTTCACCGTGCCCCGCCTGCTGCTCGCCCTGTTCTTCTTCGCCAACGGCATCACCCTGTCGGTCCTCACCGTCACCGTCATGGAGGACGGCCCCTCCCTCGCGAGCACCGCCGGACCCGCCTCCGTCCTCTTCGCGATCGGCCTGGCGCTCCTCGCCCCCGGCATCACCAAGGGCATCGTGGCGGCACTGCGCTGGCCCGTCCGCCTGCTGACCGGGCTCTCCGGCGAACTCGCCCTCCACAACGCCGCCACCCGCAACGTCCGGATGGCGGGCGCGGTCGCCCCGATCGTGCTGCTCATCGGCATCGCCACCGGCACCCTCTACATGCAGTCGACGGAGGACCACGTCTCCGCCCGCAGCTACGCCAAGGACGTGCGCGCCGACTACGTGCTCGACTCGAAGACCGGCGGCTTCGCACCCGGCGCCGTCGAGGAGGTGCGCGGCGTGCCCGGCGTGGCCGGTGCCTCCGAACTGGTCACCTCCACCGGCCAGGTGGACAAGTCCGGCGGCTCGGACATCGCCCTGCGCGGCGTCTCCGCCGACGGCGTCACCAAGACCCTCGCGGTCGCCCCCGTCACCGGCTCGCTCGGGAACCTGCGGGACGACACGGTGGCCCTGTCGGACAAGCAGGCCGAGAAGTACGGCGTACGCGTCGGGGACCCGCTGCCGCTGCGCCTCGGTGACGGCTCGCGCGTCGAGCCGAAGGTGGTCGCGCTCTACACCGACAACCCCAAGCAGCAGTACATCCTGCTGCCGTCGAGCCTGCTGGCCCCGCACACCACCGACGGGCTGCCCGCGCAGATCATGGTCCGTGCGGCGGACGGCGCCGACCCGGCGGCACTGCGGGAGCGGCTCGACAGGCTCGCGGCCGCGGGACCCGGCGTGGAGGTGGCCGGCCGCTCCACCCTGACCAGCCACAACAACCAGATCCAGCAGATCCTGGTCTCGGCGAACTACACGATCGTCGCCATGATCGTCGGCTATGCGGCGATCACCGTGATCAACGCCCTGGTGGCGGTGACCCGCCAGCGCAGCCGGGAGTTCGGCCTCCAGCGGCTGACCGGCGCGACCCGCGCCCAGGTGATCGGCATGCTGAGCGTCGAGGGCGGCCTGGTCGCCGTCATCGGCACCGTGCTCGGCACGATCGCCGCGGCCACGACCATCGTGCCGTACAGCCTGGTGAAGAACGACTCCCCGATGCCCGCCGGTTCCATCGGGATCTACCTAGCCATCATCGGCGGGGCCCTGCTGCTCATCTTCGGCGCGACGCTGGTGCCTTCGTGGCGCGGGATGCGCAACCCCCCGATCGAGACGGTGACCAAGCCGGCCTGACCGACGGCGGCCCGCACGGCCGCCGTCCCCCGAACGTCTTTCCCGGGCGGTGCCCCCGTAGCCGCCCGGGAAAGGCACGTCCGGCCCTCGCGAGGGCGCGCCGTCCAGCCCGCTCCCACCGCGGGCGGCAAGGGACGCGCACCCACAACAAGCGGCACGCATAGTCGCATTGTGGACACCGGACGGCTTCACATAGCATGCGACCAGCGGAGACCACCTACTCCTGATGAGGACGACCGGGAACGTGACCCACGGCATCGGCGCATGGCGCGCCCGGGCCCGCCGCGCCGTCGGCGACACGGTGGTCGGAGTGGCCATCGCGGCCGGGGCGCTGGCGGCCCTGGGGTTATTCCTCACGACCACCTACTTCGTGATCCTCTTCGTGATCGGCATCGGCGCGGTCGCCCTGCCGATCGTGACGAAGGGCGTGCGCTGGCTGTGCAACGCCAACCGCCGCGCCGCCGGGCGGTCCGGGGTCCAGGTGAACGTCCCCTACGTGCCCGAGCCGCAGGAGTTCGAGAAGGACATCGTCGGGTGGATGCGCCGCTGCAAGTGGATCCTCACCGACCCGGCCACCTGGCGCGACCTGCTGTGGCTGCTGCTCAACACCGGCGTCGGCATGATCGGCCTGCTGCCCGCCGCGGTGCTCTACTACGCCCTGGAGGGGCTGGCCGTCGCCCTCGGCCTCTGGAAGCCCATCCTCGACGCGACCGGCCACGGCCGCTGGTACTGCTTCGTCACCGTGGACAGCTGGCCGACGGCCCTGCTGGCCCTGGTGCCCACGATCGGCGTGTTCCTCGCCTGGCTGTGGGTGAGCCCGCTGATCCTCAAGACGCACGCCTACTTCACCCGCTTCCTGCTCGGCCCCACCGAGCGCACCCTGCTCGCCTCCCGGGTGCGGCACCTGGCCGAGACCCGGACCACCGCGCTCGACACCCAGGCCGCCGAACTGCGCCGCATCGAACGGGACCTCCACGACGGCGCCCAGGCCAGGCTCGTCGGCCTCGGCATCACGCTCGGGGCGGTCGAGCGGCAGCTGGACCGCAAGCCGGAGGAGGCGCGGCGCCTGCTGCTGGAGGCGCGGCAGTCCTCCGTCCTGGCCCTGCGGGAGCTGCGTGACCTCGTCCGCGGCATCCACCCGCCCGTGCTCGCCGAACGCGGCCTCGCCGACGCGCTGCGCGCCCTCGGCATCGCCAGCCCGCTCCAGGTCGAGGTCACCGCGGACATCCCCGGACTGCCGCCCGCACCGGTCGAGTCGGCCGTGTACTTCTCGGTGTCGGAGCTGCTGACCAACGCGCTGAAGCACTCCGGCGCCGACCACGTCGAGGTCACGGTCTGGCACGAGAGCGACGTGCTGCACGCCCGCGTCACCGACGACGGCCGCGGCGGCGCCGACGCCGGGCAGGGCACCGGCCTGACAGGCATCCGCCGCCGGCTGGCGGCCTTCGACGGAACCCTGGACATCAGCAGCCCCGCGGGTGGTCCGACCATGACGAAGATGGAGATACCGTGCGTGTTGTCCTCGCCGAAGACCTCTTCCTCCTGAGGCAGGGGCTCATCCAGCTCCTGGAGGCGTACGACTTCGAGGTCGTGGCCGCCGTCGACAACGGCGAAGACCTCTCCGCGTCGCTCGCCGAGCACCGGCCGGACATCGCCGTCGTGGACGTCCGGCTGCCCCCGACCTTCACCACCGAGGGCCTCCAGGCTGCCCTGCGGGCCCGGCGCGAGATCCCCGGGCTGCCGATCCTCGTGCTCTCGCAGAACGTGGAGCAGATGTACGCGCGGGAGCTCCTCGCCGACGGCACGGGCGGCATCGGCTATCTGCTGAAGGACAGCGTCTTCGACAACGACCAGTTCATCGACGCCATCCGCAGGGTGGCGGCGGGCGGCACCGCCATGGACCCCGCGGTCGTCGCCCAGCTGATGGTCAGTCACGCGCGGGACGAACCGCTGGGCGCCCTCACGGCACGGGAGCGGAACGTCCTGGAGCTGATGGCCGAGGGCTGCTCCAACATGGCCATCGCACAACGCCTTTGTGTCAGCGAGGGTGCCGCGGCCAAACACATCTCCAACATCTTCGCCAAGCTGATGCTGCCGCAGGACAGCGACAGCAACCGGCGGGTCCTGGCGGTGCTCGCCTATCTCAACGCGTGAGGCCCGTCCCGGCGCGTGAGGGCAAGTCCCGGGGTCAGTGCCGGATCAGCAGGACCACACAGGCCGCCACCGCCGCTAGGACGATCGCCGCGACGCCGTAGGCGAGCCGGTGGTGGCGCAGTACGGGGAGGTAGTGGTCGACCGCGTGGCGGCCGGGGCCGGTGAGGGCGAGGGCGGCCGCGGTGACGGCGATGAGGAGGGTGAACTCCACGCCCTTCGGCGCGAAGAACCCGCCGTCCCACGTCACGTCGAGCGCGTTGATCATCGTGCCGAGGAGCGCGGCCGCGGCGAGCGGGGTGAGCAGCCCGAGGAAGATCCCCGCGCCGCCGAGTCCCTCGCTGAGGCCCGCGACGACGGCCATGGTCTTGCCGGCGGGATAGCCGAGTTCGGTGAACGCCTTCCCCGTGCCGCTGATGCCCGGGCCGCCGAACCAGCCGAAGAGCTTCTGCGAGCCGTGCGCCATCATGATCAGGCCGAGCATGAGGCGCAGCAGCAGGATCCCCGCGGAGAACGCGGTCGCGGACGTGCCGAGCGCGGGCTCGGCGGATGGGTTTCTGCTGCGGAAAGCCATGGTGGTGCCTGCTTTCTCGGGGTGTCCGGTGGTCGGTGTCCCGTCCGCCCCCGGCCCCTCCCGAGGCCCTTCCCCCAAGTGTCTCCCCGCACGGTTCCCTGGGCGCGCCGAGCATCGAACAGGTATGCGAGACACCGCGACTTCCTCATGGAACGTCCATAAAAAATCCAAGGTTTCGGCGCCAGGTAAAGCATTCGGCATCAAGGGACAAACGCTCTTGTTCTGCACATGATCGCCCGATGGGATCGCGACAGCCGCTCCTCGCGGCCCCGCCCCCACAGAGGGAGACTCCATGCACATAGCCCGCCCCCGGCTCCGCGTTCTCGCCGTGGCCGCCGGTACCGCCGCCCTGGCCGCGGCGGCCCTTCCGCAGGCCGGCACGGTGGCCGCGGCCGCCGTGCCGCACACCAAGGTGGTCCCGGCCGTCGCCGGCCACCAGCTGGTCCACGGCCAGGCGAGCCCGGTCCCGACCACGGAGTGCCAGGCCAAGTGTAAGATCGCCTGCTACAACCCGCTGCAGTACCGCAAGGCGTACAACCTCGACCCTCTCTACAAGGCGGGGATCACGGGCAAGGGCCGCACCATCGTGATCGTGGACTCCTTCGGCTCACCGACGATCCAGCACGACCTGGACGTCTACAGCAAGCAGTTCGGGATGGCCAGCACCCCGGTGAAGGTCGTCAAGTGGGGCAACGTCCCCGCCTGGGACCCCAAGAACACGGACATGACCGGCTGGGCCGGCGAGACCACCCTCGACGTGGAGATGGCACACGCCATCGCGCCGGACGCGAAGATCGTGCTCGTCGAGACGGCCGTCGCGGAGACCGAGGGCGTCACCGGCCTGCCGGAGATGATGGACGCCGAGAAGTTCATGATCGACCACGGTGTCGGCGACGTCATCACCCAGAGCTTCGGCGCCACGGAGAACACCTTCCCCGGCTTCGACAAGGGCGACTTCTCCAGCATCAAGAACCTGCGCTACGCCTTCAAGGCGGCCGCGAGAAAGAACGTGACCGTCCTCGCCTCCTCCGGTGACGGCGGCGCCACCGACAACACCGCGGACGGCAAGGGCTACTACAAGGAGCGCGTCAACTCCTGGCCCTCCTCCGACCCGCTGGTCACCTCGGTCGGCGGCACCCAGCTGCACCTGAACGACAAGGGTGAGCGCACCGCCCCGGAGAGCGTCTACAACGACAACGGCGCGGGCGGCGGCGGCCAGTCGCACGTCTTCGGCCGCCCGGACTTCCAGGACGGCGTGGCGAATGTCGTCGGTGACCGCCGCGGCACCCCGGACATCTCCATGGCCGCCGCGGTCAACGGCGGTGCCTGGGTGTACTCCAGCTACGACCCCGCCGCCACCGGCTGGGACGTCTCCGGCGGCACGAGTGAGTCCAGCCCCCTCTTCTCCGGCATCGTCGCCCTCGCCGACCAGGCCGCGGGCCACCGGCTGGGCAACATCCACGACGCGCTGTACACGCTGTACGACCGCGCCGCGGACGGCCGCCCCGGCACGGGCATCGTCGACGTGAACGACGGTACGGACAACAGCTACCAGGGTGTCACCGGCTACAAGGCGGTCGACGGCTACGACATGGCGACGGGCGTCGGCACGGTCGACGCGGCCCGTTTCGTCCCGGCCCTGGCGCGGGCGGCGCGGCACGGCTGAGCTTCTGCGTGACCTTGGGGCGCTCCTTGCTGCGGCGGGGGGCGCCCTCAGTCGCCGGGCGGGCTGTTTTGTTCCCCAGCCCCGCCCCTTCCCGAAACTGGGACTCTGCCCCAGACCCCGACGTGCGGATCCGTTGCCGCCTGCGGCGGAGAGCGGCCTGCGGCCGCGTCCTCAAACGCCGGACGGGCTGAAATGTGCGGACCGTGACCAGCACAACAGCCCGTCCGGCGTTTGAGGACAACGCGGCGAAGCCGTGTTGCGGGGTCTGGGGCGTAGCCCCAGTTTCGGGAAGGGGCGGGGCTGGGGAAAAAAGCCCGCCGCAGGCGCCCGTGCCCCCGTCACCCCCGTAGCGCCGACCAAAGCACCGCCCCCAACCCCCGCAGCGCCGGCCGCGCCGTATACGCGAACAGCAACCGCCCCGTCCCGTCCGCCGTGCGGTTGTGCACGAACCACGGTGGGACAGGCGAGAGCCCCCGCGGTGCCGGCCGGAACGGGCCGGTGAGGACCGTCCGCTCCGCGCCCGGCAGCAGCAGCGCGTTGTGGACCACCCCGATGCCGCTGCCGACGTCGGCCGGCGTGTGGCCGGGGTACGCGCCCCACACCGCGCGCGGCAGCGCGTAGCCCACCGCCGTCCAGCAGTTGACGCCCACCGTCCCGTACCGGAGCCGGGCCACGGCTTCGTCGAAGCGGGGGCCGAGGGCGCGGAGCGTCCGGGGGTGGGCGAGGAGATTCACGCCGAGCGTGCCCGCGAGCGCGGTGTCGCAGAACTCCACCGCGTGGTCGAGGAATTCCGCCGGGGTCCGGCCCGGGAGCGCCGTGACGGCGAGGACGGGCGCGAAGAACTCGGTGCGGAAGGCCGGGTCGCCGGCGTCCGGGGCGATGCCGGGCAGCAGCGTACGCGGCACCTCGGCGGAGTCCAGCAGCTCGACGCGCGTGCGGCCCGCGACCGCCCGCGCCTGGCGTTCGGCCGCCCCCGGGTAGTAGGCGGGGCGCGCGGGCGCGGTGCGCAGCGCCGACCGCAGCTCGTCGAGGAACTCCGCGCGGGCGTCCCAGTGTTCGGGCAGGACGAGCACCTGCACCGCCGCGCAGTTGAAGCCGTTGTTGCTGAGCTTCTGCGCCGCCAGGTGCCGCGCCTGGTGGCGCAGGTCCGCCCGGTGCCACGGGCCGGGCAGCACGACCGCGGCACCGACCCCGCCGAGTTCGCTGGTCACCGGCTTGTCGAGCAGGGGGCGCCCGGCGGCCTTGCGGGCGGCGCCCGCGGGGCCCGGACCGAAGACGACCGCGTCGTGCGTGGCGGCGCTGCCGGTGATGTGCACGGCCGTGACCGCCGGGTCGCTCACCAGCGCGGCCCCGACCGCCGCGCCGCCCGTGGTGATCCGTACGAACCCGCGCGCGACGAACGGCGCGAAGACCTCCCGCAGCAGCGGCGCGAGGTAGTCGTTGACCGGATTGAGCTTGAGCAGGACCACCGTCCCGGCGGCGTACAGCTGGTGCAGTACGTCGAGGGGCGCGATGGAGTTGATGTTGCCCGCGCCCAGGACGACGCAGACCCCGCCGCCCTCCGGCCGCGCGCCGTGCCCGGCACTGGCGCGGGCTCGCGCCTCGTCCACCCCGGGCGCCAGCCACACCTCGGCCCGGTAGCCGTGCATCAGCAGCCGGTCCGCGCTGTCGAACGGCAGGACGCGGACCGCCGTGCGCCCGCCGGGCCGGGTGGTGAAGCGGGCACCCCGCAGCGGATCGCGCCCGTCACGGACCGCGGTGAGCGTGCGGGCCAGCGCGTCGACGTAGCGGAGCAGCGGATAGGGACCGGTGAGCCACTCCTCCCCGGCGGCGGCCGAACTCGGGGCGACGCCCTTTGCCCGGCACGACCACGTCACCCAGCGGTCCGCCACGGCGACGATCCGCGGCCGCGCCGCCAGCAGCAGCTCCAGCCTCCCGGCGACCGGGAGTGCCGCCCACTCGGCCGCGGCACCGCGCAGCACCTCCGTGTCCTGATGCGACGGCTGTGTCCGCTCCACGCGCGCCCCCTCGAACCGCGTACCGCTGGGAATCCCCGCACCGAACATGCCTGGATCCGGGGGCTGTTGGCAACGGCGCGGCGCCGCGCACCGGCCCGGCGTACGAGCGGTGGACGTCCCGTAGACACCCCGCAGACCCGGCTGCGCCTACGTTGCAGGCATCGGCACTGCCGCAGCCCCGCAGCGCGCACCCCGCCAGGAAGCAGGTCACCGATGAGCGCGGTCATCATGGTCGATCCCGAGCGGCTCCAGCAGTTCGGCGCCCCGCAGGGAGCCGTGTTCTGCCTGGTGACGAACCCGGAACTGACGCAGCGGATCGAGATCGTGCGCACCGGCGCGTACAAGGACCACCTGATGGTCCCGATGGCCGAGGGTGAGACGTTCGAGGAGGTCCTGCGTGAGCGGATCCCCGAGCCCGCCCACGTGCTGGCGATCTCGCCGCACGCCTTCTTCGCCTCGCCCCGCCCGGAGGATCTCGGTCCGCGGCGCAAGCTGATGGCGATGGCCTGCAACTCCACGCCCACCTCGCTGGAGACCGTCCGGCACTTCCTGCGGGTGATGGAGCGCACCTCACCGGCCGAACAGGGCGCCTTCTCCGACGCGTTCTTCGAGCACCTCGAAGCCGCGGAACACCTCGTCTACCGCGACGACCGGCGCGGCACCCGGGCCGTCCTGCAGCATCTCGCCGACGGCCTGGAGTGGAACCAGCAGGCGGGCCCGCTGGAGTGGGGTGAGCAGCAGATCGTGCCCTCCGGTGAGATCAGCGTGCTGCCGGTGGAGATCACCGAGTTCCACGAGGACATGCGGTTGCCCCTGGAGGGCGAGATCGTCCTGAGCGGATACCCGATCCTGCACAACGGCACCCCCTCGTACACCCGCCGCGACCAGGCCCGCGTGCACGGCCGGCTCGCGGCGATGACCGGCAACGCCGTCGTCGCGCGCGTCGAGGCCGGGGCCATCACGCACCTGCGGGCCGACACCCCGGGGGCGCGGCCGGCGGTGGAGATGCTGGAGGCGATGTTCGCCGTCGACTCGCGCTACCGCATCGTCTGGGAGATCGGCCACGCCCTCAACACCAGCCTGGACCTGCTCCCGGGCAACCACGCGATGAACGAGGTGTACGGCGGCACACAGGGCTGCCTGCACTGGGGGCTCGGCCTCACGCCGTACACGCAGTACCACCTCGACATCATCGCGCCCGGCACCACCGTCCACACCGACACCGGGACCCGTGTCCTGGGCGTCGAGGGCGGCTACACCGAGGACCGTGTCGCCGCCACCGCGGCGGGTTCCCCCGGCCCCGCCACCCCATGAACTCCCGCATGGGAGAACGCCACCGAGTTGTCCGGAAGGAGGATCCGCCGTGCAGCAGACCGAGAAGAAGATCAAGGTCAAGAAGAACAGCAACTACCTGGGCACCCTTCTGGGCTGACCCGGCCCGGCCGGCGGAACCGGCCGCACGGCGGGCCGAGCGCGCGCCCGGCCCGCGGCCGTCCCCGCCGCGTCAGGAGGCGGGTGGGCCGGCTGATGCCCGGCCCACCCGCCGAACCCCAGCGTGGCACATCCCCGACGCCGACCCAGGAGGAATCCCGTGGCGCCCCCACTGGTCGTACGCCCCGCGGCGTACCGGCAGTTCGCCGCCCCCAAGGGCGCCTTCTGCCTGGTCACCGACGAGGCCCTGGCCCATGGCGTCGTCATCGAGGAGCCGCACGGCCACGACGGGGCGCTGATCGTCGCCGCCCGCCCGGGCGACACGCTCCAGGACCTCCTGGCGACCCGGATCCCCGAGGCCGCCGACGTGCTCGTCGTCCGCCCCGGCGCGTTCGTCACCTCACCCGCCCCGGCCGCCGTCGGCAGCCGCCGCATCGCCGTCATGCCGTGCGGCTCGACGCCCGTGGAGCGGGAGCACCTGCGGTACTTCCTGTCCGTCCTCGAACGCACCGACCCCGACGCACAGGCGGCCCGCGCCGACCGGTTCTTCGCGGGCCTGGAGCAGGCGGACACCCTGCGCATCGTCGACGCCGCCCAGGGCACCACCTGCGCCCTCGGCCTCGACGACCCGGACCTGGAGATCAACCTCCAGGCCGGCGTCCTCGCGCCGGGCGAGCAGCAGATCGCCCCCAGCGGCGAGATCAGCGTGCTGCCCATGCCCATCACCGGCTTCGACGCGGACCGCCGGCTCGCCCTCGACGGCGAACTCACCCTGCGCGGCTGGCCCATCGTGCACGCGGGCTACGACCGGGCCCTCGACGCGGCCCAGGACGCCCTCTTCCGGCAGCTGCTGCCCCTGCACCGGCACCCCGTCGTGATCACCGTGACCGCCGGGGCCGTCACCGCCTGCCGCCCGGGGACCGGCCACCCCGGCGCCGCGGCCGCGGCGAAGGCACTGGAGACGCTCCTGGACTCCGACGCGGGCTACCGGCCGGTGTGGGAGCTCGGCTTCGGCATCCACACGGAGATGGACACCGTCCCCGCCAACTGCGGGCTCAACGAGGTCTACGGGGCGGCGAACGGCGTGTTGCACCTCGGCCTGGGGCTGACCCCCTTCACGCGCTTCGCGCTCACCTTCCTGTGCCCCGGATCCGCCGTCGTGGACGGCGCCGACCGGGTCCTGCTGGGCGCCGGCGGTGCCCGGCGCCGCATCAGGAGGACGAACGCGCCGGGGTGCGGCTGTCATTGACGGTCAGTCATTACATCGGTGAACGGACAACGAGAGGACCGGCGATGACGACAAAGAACACGGGGTTCCGCACCCGGGTGGACGCGTACCTCGACCTGTGCATCAAGGACTTCTACGAGACCATCCCCTTCGCCCGCCACCAGCTGGAGTCGAAGGAGATCGACCTCGCCTACTACAAGCGCCACAACATCGAGACCATCCTCCGGCTGCGCCGCAAGCGCACCCTCGACGCCCTCGCCCTGCGCCACTGGACCAAGACCGACCCGGCCACGGCCAAGAAGTGGGCGCACTACACCGAGGACGAGATGCTGCACGACGTCCTCTTCGCGGCGGACCTCGCCAAGGTCGGCGTCACCAAGGAGGAGATCTACGCCACCGAGCCCCTGCTCTCCACCAAGCTGCTGACCGGCTACCTCCAGTACGGGCTGGAGTACGAGGACAGCCCGCTCGCGCTGGTCGCCAGCGTCTACTTCGTGGAGTACACCACCACCCGCACCCAGCCCTCCTGGCTGGACAACCTGGAGAAGACCCTCGGCCGCGACAAGATCAAGGGCCAGCGCGCCCACGTGGGCACCGACCTGGACGACGACCACGACGACTTCGTCTGGGACGTCCTGGCCGGCCTGGTCCGCACCCCCGACGACGAGCGGCGCACCCTCGCCCACCTGAAGGACATCTACCAGCTCTGGCAGCTGTACTTCCTGGAGCTCTACCGCCTCACCGTCGACCCCTCGCGGCGCCTGGACCTGCCCGCCCCCGTCGAGGCATGAGACGGCCGGGGCCCGACAGACCGGAACGAGCACCGGACGGGGACCGGAGAAGGAACGCACGCGAGCACGGGGGAGAGACGATGACGGTCACGGGGGACCGCGCGGACGTGGCACTGATACACCTCAGGCCACCGGGGGAGCTGACCGCGGCGCGCGAGGAGTGGCTCACGGACGGCCTCACCGCCGCCCTGCCCGCCCTGCGGATGCGGGAACTCTTCGCACACCGCCGCGACATGTTCCGCTCCGCCGGCCTGGTCACCGTGGCCGTCGACCCCGCGACCGGCGCCGCCGTCGGCGCCCTGGCCTCCCGCACCGACCGCCTCCCCGACGGGGCCGAACTGCTCCACGTCACCACGCAGTTCGTCGCCGAGGGGCTGCGGCACACCGCCGTCCTCCGCTCCAGCTGGGGCGCGCACTTCGACGCGCTCGGCCGCACCGCCGAGGACCTGCCGCGCCTGATCGCCCTCAAGACCTACAACCCCGTCGTCCTGATCGGCCTGCGGACCTTCACCCGGATCCCCGGCACCTCGCTCTACCCCGACTGCACGGGCGCACCCCAGGACCCCGCGCACATGGCACGCGCCCAGGACATCGCCGCGCTGCTCTCGCCCGGCCACCCCTTCGACCCCAGGACCGGGGTGATCTCCGGCATCGGGGTCCCCGCCGACCTCTATCCCGAGCGGCCCCTGTGCCGCGACGCCGGCGTCAACGCGTACTTCGCCCGCACCACCCGCCCGGGCGACCGCGTCCTGTGCGTGTTCGACGCGGGAAGCCGCGACGGCTCGCACGCCCTGCTGCGCGCCTTCCACGCGAGCGCGGCGCGGGCCCGGGGAGCGGGCCGATGAACCACCACCCGGCACAGCACTTCCGCGAGACCTACGCGGCGGCCCGCAGCACCTTCCTCGCCCGCGCGAGGGCCCGCGGCGCCACCCCACGCTCGTACCGCAACGACCGCGCCACCGGCCCCGGCGGCGAACCCCTGTGCACCGACGTCGTCCGCTTCGGGCCGCCCGGCGCGCGCCGCGTCGTCCTGTGCGTCAGCGGCACCCACGGCATCGAGGGGTACGCGGGCTCCGCCCTGCAGTCCGCGATCGTCGCCGACGGCTACCCCTACGGCGTCCGCGACGTCGCCTTCGTCGCCGTGCACGCCCTCAACCCCTTCGGCTTCGCCCACCGCCGCCGCGTCGACGAGGACAACACCGACCTCAACCGCAACTTCGTCGACCACACCCGGCCCCCGGTCAACGCCCGCTACGCCGAACTGCACACGGCCCTCGTCCCCGACGACTGGGAGGGCCCCGCCCACCGTCAGGGCGACGCCGCCCTCGGCGCGTTCGCCGCCGCCCACGGCACCCGCGCCCTCCAGCGGACCGTCACCCAGGGCCAGTGGACCCACCCCGACGGGCTCTTCTACGGCGGCACCGCCCCCACCTGGTCGCACCGGGTGCTGCGTGACGTCGTCACCGCGTACACGGCCGGTGCCCGCGCCGTCGCCTACCTCGACCTGCACACCGGGCTCGGCGCACCGGCCCAGGCCGAACCGATCTTCCGCGGCGGCCGCGACGCGGGCGCCCTGGACCGCGCCCGCGCCTGGTACGGCCCGGCGCTCACCGTCTCCGAGGACGGCACCTCCAGCTCCACCCCCATCACCGGCAACACCGCCGGCCTGGTCGCCGACGTCCTCGGCGACGGAGCACGGCTCACCGCGATCACCCTGGAGCTCGGCACGACCACGGGCCTGGAGGTCCTCACCGCGCTGCGGGCCGACAACTGGCTGTGGCTCCACCCCGGACACCGGCCCGCCCTCGCGGAGGACATCGGACGGCGGATGAGCGCGGCGTTCTACCCGGACGACCCCGGTTGGCGCGACGCTGTACTGAGAGCCGGGACCGGCATCCTCCACGCGGCGCTCGCCGGGCTCGCCCCCGAGGCGCGGCCCCGGCCCGCATGACCGCCACCTCTTTGCATTCCGCCGCATCCCGCACATCCCGCCGCGATCCGCCGCACCCGGCGCGCACAGAACGGACTGCACACGACATGTCGATCGGCTCGATGCCCCGGCCGCAGGCCGCCGGGCTGGACACGCTGCTGCGCGACCGGGCGCGGCGGACCCCCGAAGCGCTCGCCTTCCGCTTCGTCCTCGACTCCCGCGACCCGGACGCCCCCGGCAACACCCTCGCGGTGACCCACGCCGCGCTGGACACCCGCGCCCGCGCCCTCGCCGCCGCCCTGCGCTCCCGGGTGCGGCCCGGCGACCGCGTCCTGCTGCTCCACCCGCACGGTCCCGAATACGTCGCGGCGTTCCTCGCCTGCCTCCACGCGGGCGTCGTGGCCGTGCCCGCGAACCCGCCGGACACCCCCGCGGGCGCCGCCCGGGTGGCCGCGATCGTCCGCGACGCGCGACCCGCGCTCTTCGCGACCGACACCGCGCACCTGGCCGATCACCGGAGCACCCCCGCCCTGCGCGACCTCCCCGGCCTCGCCACCGACACCGTCGACGACAGCGCCGCGACCGCACCGGACCGCGCCGCGGCGGCCGGTGACATCGCGTTCCTCCAGTACACCTCCGGCTCCACCGGCGACCCGCGCGGCGTGGTCGTCACCCACGCCGGGCTGCTCGCCAACATGGCCGCGATGACCGACCGCTTCCGCCTCACCCCCGACGACCGCCTGGTCTCGTGGCTGCCGCCCTACCACGACATGGGCCTGATCCTCGGCATCCTGCTGCCCCTCTGCTCGGGCACGGACGCCGTCCTCTCCTCGCCGTTCGAGTTCATGGTCGACCCGCTGAGCTGGCTGGAGAACCTCACCCGCTTCGGCGGCACCTTCAGCGCCGCGCCCAACTTCGCGTACGACCTGTGCGTCCGCAAGGCCACCCCCGAACGGGCCGCCACCCTGGACCTGTCCGCCTGGCGGCTCGCCGTCAACGGCGCCGAGCCCGTGCGCCGGGCGACCATCGAGCGCTTCGCCGAGCGCTTCGCCCGCTCCGGCTTCGCCGCCGAACGGATCGCCCCGGGATACGGGCTCGCCGAGGCCACCCTCATGGTGTCCGGCCCCGACCCCGGCACCCGGGCCCGCGTCATCTCCCTGCCCGCACACGCCGGTTCACACGTCGTCGGCGTCGGCCGCGCCGTCGCCGGGACCGAGGTACGCGTCGTCGACCCCGTCACCCTGCGCACCCGCCCGGACGGCACCGAGGGCGAGATCTGGGTCCGCGGGCCCGGGGTCGCGGCCGGATACTGGCGGCGCCCGGACGCCACCGCCGCCGCCTTCGCCGCCCGTCCCGCCGACGCGCCGGGCACCGGCCCGTACCTCCGCACCGGCGACCTCGGCCTGCTGCGCGACGGCGAGCTCTATGTCACCGGGCGCATCAAGGACGTCATCATCGTCCACGGCCGCAACCACTACCCCCAGGACATAGAGGAAGCCGTCTGGTCCGCCGACCCCCGGCTGCGGCCCGGCTGCGTCGCCGCCTTCGACACCGAGGGCGCGGACGGCGGCAGCCGGCTGGTCGCCGTCGCCGAGTACGACGGCACGCCCGACGCCGCCACCACCGTCGGCGCGGCCGCCGGCCGGGCCGTCGTGCGCGCGTGCGGCCTGCGGCTGTCCGAACTCGTCCTGATCAGGCGCCGCACCGTGCCCAAGACCAGCGCGGGCAAGATCCGCCGCGGTACGGCCAAGGACGCCTATCTGCACGGCGGACTCGACGAGATCGCACGCGTACCCGCACCGCTCGGGGCGGTCCGCGGATGACCGCCACCACGGGGGAGCACCCCGCCGGGCAGCCGCGCACCGGCCTGGAGAAGACCCTCGGCGACGTCTGGACACGCGTCCTGGGAACCCCGGTCGGCATGGACGACAACTTCTTCGACCTCGGTGGCGACTCCTTGCTCGCCGCCGAACTCGTCGCCAGCGTCGAGAGCGACCTGCGGGTGCGGCTGCCCCGGCGCGGCGCCGCCGAGTTCGCGACCGTGCGGCGCATGGCCCACTGGATCACCACCAGCGCCCCCGAGGACGCCGCCGAACGCACCCTGGTCCGCTTCGCGCCGCCCGGCAGCCGGGGTCCCGCGCTGTTCTGCGTGCACGGCATGGGCGGCCACGTGCTGGTGCTGGGCCGGCTCGCCCGCCGCCTGGAACACCGCGTCAGGACGTACGGCTTCGAGTCCGTCGGCCGCAACGACGCCGCCCGCGCCGACCGCACCGTCCCCGCCATGGCCGCCCGCTACATCCGCCACATGCGCCGCGTCCAGCCGCACGGCCCGTACCTCCTCGGCGGCTACTCCATGGGCGGGGCCGTGGCACTGGAGATGGCGGCCACCCTCACCGCCGGGGGCGAGCGGGTCGGCCATGTGCTGCTCCTGGACTGCGACCTGCGCCCGCCCGACATCCCGGCGATCCGCGCCCGGGCCGTGGAGTTCGTCTCCCGCGCCCTGGGCCAGGACCCGCCGGTCACCGCGCCCTACGAGGAGGTGGACGCCGCGGCCGCCGAGATCTGCCGCCGCGCCGGCGGCGAGCGCACCGGCCTCACCCCGCACCAGGTGCGCCGCTTCGCCGCCGTCTACCTGGAGAACGCCCGCGCCCTGTCGGGCTACGAACCCCCGCCCTACGACGGTGACATGACGCTCATTCACACCCGCGAGGGCACCCACGGCACCGGCGGCACCGGCCCGGAGGACTACGGGTGGGGCCCCTACGCGGCCGGCGGCCGGTTCCGTGCCGTCCAGGTGCCGGGCGACCACTGGACGCTGTTCTCCACCCACGTGTCCGAACTGGCGGCGGTGTGCGAGACCGCCCTCGAAACGGCAGCAGGCCCGACAGAACGAGGAGATCGTGATGACCACAGTTGAGCACTCCGGCCGGCCCGCGGGCGCGGCCGACCCCGGCCTGCGCGAACGCGAGCTGCTGGACACCGCTCAGCGGTACAGCTTCCGCGGCCGCATCGATACGAGCGCCTTCTCCGGGCCCGTGTTCGCGTCCGCGCGCGGCTCCGTCGTCACCGATCTGCACGGCAACGACTACCTCGACTTCAACTCCGGCCAGATGTGCGCCGCGCTGGGCCACAACCACCCGCGTATCCTCGCCGCCATCCAGGAGGCGTGCGAGACGATGCTGCACGCCCACAGCAGTCACTTCAACGTCAAGGAGATCGAACTGGCGGCGAAGCTGGGGGAGTTGCTGCCCGACCCGCTCACCCGCAGCCTGTTCGGCGAGTCCGGCGCCGACGCCAACGAGCTCGCCCTGCTGCTCGCCCGGATCTACACCGGCGGCCGCGAGGTCTTCAGCCCGCACGTGAGCTACCACGGCCTGTCCGCGAGCGCCCGCTCGGTCACCTTCGCGGGCTGGCGGCGCGGCCACGGCCCGCTCTCCGGCGACTCCTACGCGCTCCTCGCCCCGTACTGCTACCGCTGCCCGCTCGCCAAGTCCTTCCCCTCCTGCGGCTTCGCCTGCCTGGACGCGAGCTTCGAACTCGTCGACGCCCAGGCCACCGACCAGCCGGCCGCTGTCATCACCGAACCGCTGTTCAGCGCGGGCGGCGTCATCGACCCGCCGAAGGGCTGGCTGGCGAGGCTGCGGGAGCTGTGCCACGAACGCGGCATGCTGCTGGTCGTCGACGACGAACAGACGGGTCTCGGCAAGCTCGGCACGATGTTCGGCTTCACCGACGAGGAGATCGTCCCCGACATCGTCACCCTCGCCAAACACCTCGGCGGCGGCGTCGGCATCAGCTCGGTCACCACGACCGACGCGATCGAGGACAAGGTCGTCGAGACCGGACTGACCGTCACCCGCTCGCACAGCAACGACCCGCTGCTGTGCGCGGCCGGGTCCGCGAGCATCGACATCGTCGTCGAGGAGGACGTGCCCGCCAAGGCCCGCGCGCTCGGCGCCCGCCTGCGCGAGCACCTGACCGCGCTCATGGAGCGGTACGAGATCATCGGCGACCTCCGCGGGCGCGGCATGCTCGTGGGCGTGGAACTCGTCAAGGACCGCGACACCAAGGAACCCGCCTTCGAGGCGGGCAACGAGATCGGCCGCCGGTGCTTCGAGGCCGGCCTCATCTTCAGCGTGCGCCGCGGCGGCAGCGTCCTGCGCTTCGTGCCCCCGGCCAGCACCACGCTCGCCCAGATCGACCAGGGCATGGAGACCCTCGCCAAGGTTCTGGAGGAGGTGAGCGCGGCCTCATGACCCAGCCGCTGCCCACCCGCCGCCTGGGGACCCTGGAGGTCTCCGCGCTGGGCCTCGGGTGCATGGGCATGACCGACTTCTACGGCGCCGCCGACCCCGACGCCGCCGTCAGCACCGTCCGCGAGGCCGTCGGCCTGGGCGTGACCCTCCTCGACACGGCCGACGTCTACGGCCCGCACACCGGCGAGGAACTCCTCGGCAAGGCCGTCGCCGGACTCCGCGAACAGGTCACCGTTGCCACCAAGTTCGGGCTCCGGCGGGGCCCCGGCAACACCTGGCTCGGCATCGACGGCAGCCCCGGCTACGCCAGGCAGTGCTGCGACGCCTCGTTGCGCCGGCTCGGCGTCGACCGCATCGATCTCTACTACCTGCACCGCGTCGACCCCGCCGTGCCGATCGAGGAGACCGTCGGGGCGCTCGGCGAACTCGTCACCGCCGGGAAGATCGGCCACATCGGTCTGTCCGAGGCATCCGCCGCCACGGTCCGCCGCGCCCACGCCGTCCACCCCGTGACCGCCGTCCAGAGCGAATACTCCCTGTGGTCCCGCGACGTCGAGAACGGCCTCCTCGCGACCCTGCGCGAACTCGGCATCGGCTTCGTCGCGTACAGCCCACTGGGGCGCGGCTTCCTCACCGGCACCCTGACCTCACCGGACGCGCTCGCCGAGGGCGACTACCGCCGCACCAGCCCCCGCTTCCAGGGGGAGAACTTCACGGCCAACCTGCGAGTGGTGGAGCCCTTGTGCGACATCGCCCGCCGGCACGGGGTCTCTCCCGCCCAACTCGCCCTGGCCTGGGTGCTGTCGCGGGGAGACGACGTCGTGCCGATTCCCGGGACGAAGAGATCGCGTCATCTGTGGGAGAACGTGGCGGCGGTGCGGCTCGCTCTGACGGAGGAGGAGTTGGGGGCGGTGGGGGAGGCGGTGACTCCGTCGCGGGCGGTGGGTGAGCGATATCCGGTGCATCGTATGGCTGAGCTCGACGGTTGACTCGGTCGGGGGCCCTGCGGGGCTTTGTTCCCCTACCCCGCCCCTTCCCGAAACCGGGGAGACCCCGGACCCCAGCACCCTTCGGGCGCGTCCTCAAACTCCCCCAGCGGTAGCTGGGGGAGTTTGAGGACACCGCGCGGAGCGCGGTTCGGGGGGTCTGCGGCACGCGCCCCAGTTTCGGGAAGGGGCGGGTAGGGGAAAACCCCCCGCCCCACCAGCCGCTCACGACAAGGAGCCCACCGTGCCAACCACCCGCACCCAAGAAACCGTCATCACCTGGGCCGCCCCACCCATCCGCTACGGACTCCACGCCACCGAAGAGATCGGCCACGAGATCCGGCAGCTCGGCGCCCGCTCGGCCCTCATCGTCACCGACCCCAACCTGGCCCGCCTGGGCCTGCCGCAGCGTGTGCGCGCGCTGGTCGAGCGGGAGGGGGTGGAGACAGCCGTCTTCGACCAAGCCGAGGTCGAGCCCACCGACAGAGGATGCGAGGCCGCCGCGGCCTCCCTCGGCAAGAGGGAGTTCGACTGCTACATCGGTCTCGGCGGCGGCAGTTCCATGGACACCGCCAAGATGATCAACCTGCTGCGGAGCTGTCCGGAGAGCGGCGTCCGGCGCTATCTCAACCGGCCGATCGGCGACGGCGCGCCCGTGCCCCGCCTCCTCAAGCCGCTGATCACCGTGCCGACCACGGCCGGCAGCGGCAGCGAGTGCACCTGCATGGTCGCGCTCGGCGTCGTCTCCGAGCGCGTCAAGACCGGCATATCCGACCCGCGGCTGCGCCCCACCGCCGCCGTCGTCGACCCGTGGAACACGGTCACGATGCCGCCCGCCGTGACCGCCGCCTCCGGCTACGACGTCCTCACCCACGCCTGCGAGTCGTACACGGCGCGCCCCTTCGACCGGCGGCCCCCGTACGCCTCGCCCGGCGTCCGTCCCGTCTACGTCGGCGCCAACCCGATCAGCGACGTCTGGGCGGAGCAGGCACTCACCCTGGTCGGGCGGTATCTGCGCAGGGCCGTCCTCAACCCGTACGACATCGAGGCGCGGGCCGGGATGAGCCGGGCCGCGCTGTTCGCGGGCATGGGCTTCGGCAACGCCGGCACGCACATACCGCACGCCTGCGCCTATCCGATCGCGGGCCTGGTCACGGACTACCGGCCCCGGGACTACCGGGTCGACCACCCGCTGGTCCCGCACGGGGAGTCCGTCGTGGTCACGGCCCCGGCCGCGTTCGCCTTCACCTACGCGACCTCCCCGGAGCGGCACCTGCGCGCCGCCGAACTCCTCGGCGCGAGCCTGGGCGGGACCACCGTGCGCAACGGCGCCGACCTGCTGCCGCAGACCCTCCTCGACCTCGTCGCCGATACGGGAGGACCCCGCGGGCTGTCGGACTTCGGCTACACCGCCCGCGACATCCCCGCCCTCACCGAGGGCGCGGCCCGCCAGGAGCGGCTGCTGGCCTGCTGCCCGCGCGACGTCGACCGCTCGCACCTCTCCGGCATCCTCGCCCGGTCGCTCGACCATGGAACGGCGGTGCTGATATGACGGAGCGTCAATTACCGCTGGCCGAGGCGTTCATCGACGGGCGGCGCGTCCCGGCCCGCGACACCTTCGCCGACCTCGACCCCTCCACCGGACGGCCCTGCGCCCGGGTGAGCCGCTGCGGGCCCGCCGAGATCGACCGGGCGGTGACGGCCGCGCGTACCGCCTTCGAGACGACCTGGCGCCACACCACGGCCGCCACCCGCGCCGCGGCCTGCCGGGCCGTCGCCGACACCCTGCGCGCCCACCGCCGCGAGCTCGCCGAACTGGAGTGCCTGGACACCGGCAAACCGATCGGCCAGGCGTACACCGACGCGGACGTCGCGGCGCGCTACTTCGACTTCTACGCCGGGAGCATCGAGGCCCTCCACGGGCGCACGCTGCTCGACCACCCCGACCTGCTCGCCTACACCCTCCAGGAACCGCACGGCGTGTGCGGGCACATCATCCCCTGGAACTACCCGATGCAGATCACCGCCCGCACCCTCGCCCCGGCGCTCGCGGCGGGCAACACCTGCGTACTCAAACCCGCCGAGGACGCCCCTCTGACGCCGCTGCGCATCACCGAACTCGCCACCCAGGCGGGCCTCCCCGCGGGCGTACTCAACGCCGTCCCCGGCACCGGCCCGGAGGCCGGGGCCGCCCTGGCCGAGCACCCCGGCCTCGACCACCTGGCCTTCACCGGCTCCCGCCGGACCGGACGGTCCGTCATGACCGCCGCCGCCCGCGGCATCGTCCCCGTCACCCTCGAACTCGGCGGCAAATCACCCCACTTGGTCTTCCCCGACCACGACCCGGCGACCACCGTGCCGCGCATCGTCGCCTCCGTCATCGAGCACGCCGGGCAGAACTGCTCCGCGGGCACCCGGGTCCTGGTCCACCGCAGCGTCCACGCGCGGGTGAGCGCGGCCCTCGCCGAGGCGTTCGCGGGACTGCGCATCGGGCCGGGCGCCCAGGACCCCGACCTGGGCCCCCTGATCTCCGCCCGCCAGCGCGGCACCGTACTCGACCACATCGACGGCGGCCGCAAGGCCGCCCGGCTCGTCGTCGGCGGGGGAGTGCCGAGCGTCGCGGCAGGGGGCTTCTTCGTCGAACCCACGCTCTTCGACGACGTTCCGCCCGACGCGGCCGTCGCCCAGGAGGAGATCTTCGGCCCGGTCCTGTGCGTCACGCCGTTCGGCGACACCGCGGAGGCTGTCGCCCTGGCCAACGCGACCACGTACGGGCTGAGCGCCGGGGTATGGACCCGCGACGTGGGCCTGGCCCACGCGGTGGCCCGTGCGCTGCGCGTCAGCCAGGTCTTCGTCAACACGTACAGTGCGGCCGGTGGTGTCGAACTCCCCTTCGGCGGCTACCGCCAGTCGGGCTTCGGGCGGGAGAAGGGGTTTGAGGCGTTGCGGGAGTATACGAGGGTGAAGGCGGTGGCGATCGAGGTGGACCCGGTCTGACGCCCTGCGGGCGGCGCTTTTTGTTCCCCAGCCCCGCCCCTTCCCGAAACCGGGGAGACCCCGGACCCCAACCCGGCTTCGCCGGGTGTCCTCAAACGCCGGACGGGCTGAATTCGCTGGTTACGGTCCGCACCATCAGCCCGTCCGGCGATTGAGGACCGGGGTCTGGGGCGCAGCCCCCAGTTCGGGAAGGGGCGGGTAGGGGAAAAAGCCCGCCGCAGGTGCCACCCACCCGCACCGGCCACAGCTACCGCCCCTCACCCCCACCGCCCACAACACACGCCACCCTCCCCGCACCCCGCGCAGCGGACACGCACGCCAACCGATACCGCGCATGCGACACCGTCCCCGCCTGCCCCAGCCGCTCCGCGCACCGCGCGATCCGCCGCCAGATCCGCTCCGCGTCGTCGAGCAGTCCGTGCTGCTGCTGCCAGGCGAACTGGCGGTCCGCGAGCCTGGCGGCGGTCGCGGGGCGGGCGGGGCACTCGCGGTCGATGACGCGCCGCAGGTTCGCGTACTCCGCCGCGAACCACGCCGAGGCGTCCACCGTGATCCGGGTGGCCACCCGGCCGGGTATCACGGCGGCGAGGGCGTCGGGCCGGTCGCCACGGGTGTCGCCGGCGCGCGGCAGGCGGGGCGGGCGGGCCAGCCCGCGGTCGGCGGCGCGGGAGAGCAACAGCCAGGCGTCCAGAAGGCGTTCGCGCACGGCGTCGGCCTCCTCGGGGGTGCCGTCGTGGCCCGCCGCCGCGTACAGCCGCAGCAGTTCCGGCAGCCGGTAGCGCGGCTCGCCGGTCGCGTCGACGCCGACCGGGGTGAGCAGGCAGTGGTCGACCAGGGTGCCGACCACGGTCTCGGCGTACGGCCCGCCGAGCAGGACCGCGACGACCCAGGACGCGAAGTCGTCGAGCTCCCCGTGGGCGAGGAGCCGCATCGCGCGCAGGGCGCGCGGGTCCAGTGCGGCGCAGCTCGGGGCGAGCCGGGCCCGTACACCCTCGTCGTCGGCCTCCAGCACGTCGAGGCGGCTGTGCCGGTCGCCGATGATCTCCGCGAAGGTGCGCAGCGGCCAGTTGGGCCGTGCGGCCAGCCGCATCCCGGCGATCCGCAGGGCGAGCGGGAGTTCCGCGCAGGCGGCGGCCACCCGACCCGCCGCCTCGGGCTCGGCGGCGACCCGCCGTCGGCCGATCATGCGCTCAAGCATCAGCAGGGAGTCGGCGGGGGAGAGCGGGTCGAGGTCGATCAGGGTCGCCCCCGGCGGCGCGGCCAGCCGCATCCGGCTGGTCAGCAGGAGCGCGGAGCCCGCCATGCCCGGCAGCAGCCTCCGCGCCTGCGTCGGGCCCGCAGCGTCGTCGGCGACGATCAGGACGCGACGGCCCGCCAGCCGCGTACGGAGCAGCGCCGCCCGTTCGTCGGTGGAGTCGGGCACGGCGGGGCAGGCGACGCCCAGCGAGCGCAGCAGCTCGCCGAGCGCGTCGTGGACACCCTTCGGGCTGTCGGAGGTGGCCCCGAGCTGCACATGGAGCTGGCCGTCGGGGAAGCGGTGGCGCAGCTGGTGGGCGGCGTGCACGGCCAGCGCCGTCTTGCCCACGCCGGGCTGGCCGCACACCAGGACGACGGGTGGCGCGGCGGCGGTCCCGGCGGCTTCGAGGAGCATGACCAGCCGGGCGGTCTCGGCCTCGCGTCCCGTGAAGTCGGGGATGTCCGGCGGCAGTTGGTGCGGCGCCGGAGCCTGCTCGCCCGGCCGGGGGGCTTCCGGCAGGGCCGGCTCGGCGCCACGGCAGCCCAGGGTGTCGTCCTCGTCGAGGATCCGCTGGTGGAGCCGGCGCAGCTCGGGCCCGGGTTCGACCCCGCACTCGTCGGCCAGCAGCGTACGGACCTGGGTGTAGGTCATCAGGGCGTCGGCCTGGCGGCCGCTGCGGTAGAGGGCGAGCATCAGCTGCGCCCAGGCGTGTTCGTCCAAGGGGTCGGCCGCGGCCATGGCCCGTAGCCGGGGCACGATCTCGTGGTGCCGTCCGAGCGCCAACTCGGCCCACACCAGCGAGCGTTCGGCGAGCCTGCGGCGGTCCATCAGGTGAATGGCCTCGGCCTCCATCGCCGCCGTGGGCGGCAGGTCGCCGAGGACGGGCTCCTGCCACAGGGCCAGCGCCTGCTGGAGAAGGAGCGAGGCGGTGTGCGGGTCTTCTTCCAGGAGCTGCTCGCCGACGTCGACGAGGCGGCGGAAGTCGTGCAGGTCGAGCTCGCCCGGCTCCACGTGGAGGGCGTAGCCGCTGGGGTGGGTCCGCAGCCTGCCCGGGTCGTCGAAGAGGGTCCGCGCCTTCCACAGGTATGTACGCAGCATGCCGCAGGCCGAGGCGGGGGGACCGGGGCCCCAGATCAGGTCGGTCAGCCGGTGCTTGGGCACGGGACGGTTGGCGTGCAGCAGGAGGATGCTGAGCAGGGCACGCTGCTGGGGCTGTGTGATATCGAGAACGTGATCGTCAGCGGTACGGATCTCCAGGTATCCCAAAACTCGAAATTTCACGGTTCCCCCGGGACGCAGAGGTGGACGCCGGAACGGCAGCGGGTCACCGATGGATCTGCCGACTCCGGGCGACGCTTCGGTCGCGCGGATTGTAGTCAGTTCGAGGGCACTCCGGATGAGGCGGGGAACCGGCCATTTGGCGATCAAGCGAAGACTCGCACCGGAGCCGGATCGGGGGTCACCGCGTATCGGGGAGCGCTTACGTGAGAGTAGCAACTCCCTGACCGGCTCGGCAGGCATATCGGTCCGCGCCCGGCGGACGCCCCGTAGACGTCGCGTAGACGGTGCGCTCCTAAAGTCGACTGCGTCCAGTGGTCATGGACCATCGGGGTCGACGGGGGGATCGTCCATGCGCGTTCCGGGCCGTAAGGGGCAGCCGCCCGGAGCATGCGACGGAAATGAGAATTCCGAATTCCATACGCTGGTCGATCACCTCGCCGAATATCCCCGGCGCGAATTGTGGTGCTACCGGGGGCGTGAAATCGTCCGCCACTCCTACGCCCGGGTCCACGCCGACGTCCTCGCCGCCTGCGCCGCGCTGGAGAGCGCCGGTGTCGTCGCCGGAACGCACGTGGGCATCCTCGGTGGGAACAGCTACGAGTGGATCGTCGCCGACCTCGCGCTGATCCGGCTGCGGGCCGTCTCCGTCGCCCTGCCCGTCGAGACGCACCGGGACACCCCGCCGGAGGAACTGCGCGCCGCGTACGGCCTCGGGCTGCTGCTGATGTCCCGGAGCGAACACACCCGGCGCGCGCCCGGCCCGTCCTGGACGGCACCGCTGGACGACCTCGGCGCCGCCGCCGTCGCACCCGGCGGCGCCCACGCGGTCCCCGGACCCGACGTCTTCACCCTGGTGTTCTCCTCCGGGTCCAGCGGCCGGCCCAAGTGCGCCATGATGAGCGCTCCCGGCACCGTCGCGACCCTGGAGGAGTACGCCGTCCAGCTGCGCCTGGACGCGAGCGACGCGATCTTCGTGGTGCTGCCGCTCACCGCCTTCCCGCAGCGGCTCATGGTCTACCTCGCCGTCTGGCGCGGCTTCGACATCCGGCTCGCCGACGTACCCCGGCTGCACCCGGCGCTCAAGGCGATGGCCCCCACCGTCATCGTCGGCCCCCCGGCCTTCTTCGAGACCGTCGAGAACCGCTACCTGGCCCTGCCCCCCGCCGAGCGCCGCCGGGCCGACCGGCTGCGGCGGCTGACCGGCCTGATCCCCCTGCGCATCGTCCGGCAGCGCCTGCGCCGACGGCTCTTCGCCGACGCCCACGCCCAGTTGGGCGGCCGGGCGCGGCTGCTGCTCACCGGCTCGGCCCCCGCCCGGCCGGCCACCCTGCGGCTCATGGAACAACTCGGCTTCGCGCTGCACGAGTTCTACGGCATGACCGAGGTGGGCGTCATCTCCTGGAACCTGCTCGGCCGCACCCGGCACGGCTCCGTGGGCCGGCCGCTGCTCCCCGGCACCGTGCGGACCGCCGAGGACGGCGAGATACTCGTCCGCTTCGACCCGCCCCGCAGCGTGGGCTATTACGGTGATCGCGACGACGGCACCTACCGCCCCGACGGCTGGACCGGCACCGGCGACCTAGGCCACTTCGACGGGCCGTATCTGCACCTCACCGGGCGCAAGAAGGCCGTCATCATCACGCGGTCCGGCTACAAGCTCCAGCCCGAACCGGCCGAGCGCGCCCTCGCCGGACTGCCGGGGGTCGCCCACGCCGTACTGCTGGGCGGCGAGCACGCCCATGTGGTGACCGCCGTCGTCTCCCTGTCGGGCCCGGCCGACGACAAGGTGCGCACCCTGCTCGACCGCACCGTCGAGGACCTCAACCGCACTCTGCCCGAACCGGCCCGGATCGCCCGTCTGTTCTGCACCGAGGAGGCGTTCACCGCCGCCGAAGGACTGCTGACCCGCACCCTCAAGCCGGACCGGGCCGCGATCGCCGCCCGCTTCGGGAACCGCCTGTTCACCCCGGCGCCCCTCCCCACGACCACACCCGCACCCAGGACGGGAGAGACGCCATGACCCGGCGGACACCCGAGGACGACCCCGGAGCACGGGCCGTCGCCCTCATCGCCGAGACCCTGCCGCCCTGGGCGGACCGCGCCACCATCGTGCCCGCCGCCCGGCTGCGCGAGGACCTGGGCCTCGACTCGCTGGCCAAGGTCGCGCTCGCCGCCCGGATCAGCGAGGACATCGGCGCGGACGAAGAGGGCTTCGCCGTCGAGGAGTTCACCACCCTCCTCACCGTCGGCGACGTCCAGGACCTCTGCCGCAGGCTGAGCGCGGCACCGCCCGCCGGCACCCTCGGCCGGCTCGTCCACCTGCTCGCCCGCCTCGGCCCGGAGCCGCTCGACACCACGCGCCTCGACCCGTCCGCGCCCCTGCGCGACCTCGGGCTGCCCTCCATGGTCCTGGTGGACTTCTTCGTCCGCATCGAGACCGAATTCGCCTTCACCTGGGACGAGGACACCCCGCCCCAGACCTTCGCCACCCTCACGGCGCTCGCCCGCCACATCGACGACCGCACCGCACCCCCGGCCACCCGGCCCGCCCACAGGGAGCACGCTCCATGACGCCGTCCGGCGCACCGCCCGCCCTCGTCACCGGCGTCACCGGCCTCGTCGGCGGCGCGATCGTCCTCGAACTGCTGCGCCGCACCGACGCCGACGTCCTGTGCCTGGCCCGCGACAGCCGGCACGAACCCGCCGCCCGCCGGGTCCCGCGGCTGCTCGCCCGCATGGCCGCCGACTACGGCATGGACGACGTCGCCGGGCAGATCGCCACCCGCTGCCGGGTGCTGCCCGGCGACGTCACCGCCCCCGGCTGCGGCATACCCGACGCCCTGCTGCCCCCGGCGGCCGGCGAGGTGTGGCACGCCGCCGCCTCCCTGAAGTTCCGCGACCGCGACCGCGCGGAGATCGACCTGCACAACGTGACCGGCACCCGCAACGTCGCCGAACTGGCCGTACGGCTCGGCGCCCACACCTTCGACCTCGTCAGCACCGCCTATGTGGTCGGCGACCGCACCGGACTGCTCACCGAGGAGCCCGTCCCCGCCGACCGCCGCGCCAACAACGCCTACGAGAGCTCCAAGATGGCCGCCGAGGCCCTGGTGGCCGGGGTGCCGGTGGAGACCGTACGCATCCTGCGCCCCGGCATCGTCATCGGCCACAGCGAGACCCTCGCCGCGCCCACCACCTTCGGCCTCTACAGCTTCGTCGACGAACTGACCGCCTTCCGCGCCCTGATCGAGCCCCGGCTCGGCAACTACCTCGACCACTACTCCGTGGCGATCCTCGGCGACCCCACCACCCGCGGCAACCTCGTCCCCGTCGACGCCGTGGCCGCGGCGGCGGTGCGCCTCGGCGCCGTGGGGGCGCCCGGCGGCGTCTACCACCTGACCAACAGCGAACCCACCCGCCTCGGCGAGGCCCTCGCCGCCCTGACCGGCGCCCTCGGCATCCGCGCGCCGCGCTGGGTCGGCGACCGTGCCGAACTCACCTCCATCGACGCGGCGTTCAACAAGGGCCTCGACTTCCAGGGCGCCTACATGCTCCAGGACAAGGTCTTCGACGCGTCCAGGGCCCGGCGCTACTGCGCGGACCTCCTCACCGTCCCGCTCGGCCCCGCCCGCATCGGCGAATTCATCACCCGCTACCTCAAGGACGGTGCCGCCGAACAGGTCCGCGCCCTGCGGAAGGCGGCCGCCCGTGTTTGACTTCGCCGATCCCACCACCCTCGACCTGCGCTACCGCGGCCAGGGCCGCTGCCCCACGGCCACCGGCGCCGAGCTCTACTACGAGAGCGTCGGCAGCGGGCCGCCCGTCGTCTGCCTCAACAACTTCTTCATCGTCGCCCCCGCCTGGCGGAACTTCACCTCACGCCTCGTCCGCGACCACACCGTCGTCACCTACGACCTGCGCAACCAGGGCGTCTCCAGCCCCGGCCCCGGCGAACACCACTTCGACGACCACGTGGGGGACCTGCGCGACCTCCTCGACCACCTCGGCCACGACGCCGTCCACCTGATCGGCACCTCCGCCTCCACCCTCATCTGCCGCGACTTCGCCCTCCGCCACCCCGAACGCGTCCGCGGCATGGTCCTCACCGGCCCCGCCTTCTCCCCGTACGGCCCGCTGCGCATGCGGCTCATGGCCAGGGACTGGCTCCAGCGCCTGGACTCCACGCACGCGGCCGGCGTCTTCGACTACCTCTATCCGCTGGTCTTCACCGACAAGGCCATCGAACGCGGCGGCCGCGCCACCTACCTCGCCCTGCGCGAACACTTCCTCGCCCTCAACTCCGAGGCGCAGGTCCGCGCGTGCGTGACCGAACTTCGCGAGGCCTCCGGCGACCCCGCCCTGCTCGCACGGCTCACCCGGCCCGTCCTGCTGCTGATCGGGGACGGCGACCACCTGTGGTCCCGTACCACCCTGAAGGACGCCACGGACCTGATCCCCGACGCCACCGGCCACGTCATCGAGGGCGCGGGGCACATGCCCTTCATCGAGGAGACCGAGGAGTTCGAGACCGTCGTGGGCCGTTTCGTGGCGAAGACATGAGCGGACCCGCCGACGTGGAGGCGGGCTGGCGGGCGGCCCTCGACGGCTTCGTGCCCGTGCCCGCCGCCCACGCCCGGCCCGAACTGGACGCGGCCGGCGCCCGCCACCTGCTGCGCTGCCCGCCCCCGGTGTGGGAGCACCTCACCGCCGGGGGGCTGCCGGGCCGGCCCGCGCCGGACGGGGAACGCTACGACAGCCGTGACCTGTTCAATCTCGCCGTCCACTCCGGGTCGCGCGCCTCCGTACCCGAAGTCGCCCTGTCGCTGGCCCTGCGCTTCGCCCGGCAGGACCCCCGTCACTGGTCACGGACGCGCGACTGGGAGCTGCGGACCACCCTGACCTGCCTACGCCACCAGGGGGAGGGACACTGGCGGGCCTGGCCACCGGTCCCGTACGACACACCCGCCACCGGCGCCGGGCCCCGGTGCTGGTCCGGCCCCGAGGCCGTCCACACCCTTTGCCACCGGGTGCGGACCCGCGGCGTACACGCCCGTCTGGTGTCCCCGCGGCTGCGCGCCGAGACCGCCGACGAACTCGCCCGGCCACTGCGCTACGTCCGCATGCCCGCCGCCGTCCGCGCCGACGCCGCGTGGATGGCACAGCGGGGGCTGGTCGACTGCGTCAGTGGTACGCTCGCGCTCGCGCGGCGGCTCACCGCCGCGGGATACGAGGTCCGTGGCCGCACCGGCTGGCTCGTGGGGCCGGAGGTCTGCGACCACACCTGGCTCGACGTCCGGGACGACGACGGGCGGTGGAAGAGTGTCGACGTCGCCCATCACCACCTCGCCCGCACCCTCTTCGGTCCGGACGCCGTCGCCCCCGAGGCCTTCGCGGGCTCGCGCCCCGACCGTCTCGTGGCCAGCGCCGCCCCGCCCGGGGAGCAACTGTTCGCCCACCGGTGCCGCACCGCACCGGCCGACCTGAACTGCCGGATCTCAGCCGTGAGCCGGTAGGCCCCCGGGGCCGAGGAGGCGTGGAGCATGACGGAGGCGGAGAGGCTGAGCCGGCCGGACGCGCCCGGGGCCGCCCGGAACGCGGTCACGCTGCGGTCCATGGCACCGGTGCTCGTCATCCTCTGCACCGGGCTGTTCATGGTCTGGCTCGACACGACCATCGTCAACGTCGCGCTGCCCGACATCCAGGACTCCCTCGGCACGACCTTCACCGGCCTCCAATGGGTCGTCAACGCCTACACCCTGACGTTCGCCTGCCTCATGCTCGTGGCCGGTGACCTCGGTGACGTGTTCGGCCACAAACGGGTCTTCCTCGTGGGCATCCTGGGCTTCACCGCCGCCTCGGCGCTGTGCGCCCTCGCACCGAACATCGGCGTACTGCTGGCCGCCCGCGGCCTCCAGGGCGCCGCCGGGGCGGTGATCATGCCGATCTCGCTGTCCCTGATCACCGCGCAGGGCGGCACCCCGCGCGTGCGGGCCGCCGCGGTCGGCATCTGGTCCGGCGTCGGCAGCCTCGGGCTCGCGGGCGGCCCGCTGGTCGGCGGCCTCCTCGTGACCCACTTCGGCTGGGCCAGCGTGTTCTGGGTCAACGTGCCGATCGGGCTCCTCGCCGCGCTCGCCGCCCTGCGGTTCATCACCGGGGGCCGCGGTCACGACGGCCGCCGCATCGACACCGTCGGCATGGTGCTCTTCTCCGCGGGCGTCGGCTCCCTGACTCTCGGTCTCATCCAGGGCAACGACTGGGGCTGGACCTCCGCCGCCGTCCTCGGCGTCCTCGTGCTGGCCGCGCTGCTCCTCGCGGGCTTCGCCGGCTGGGAACTGCGCACCCGCGCCCCCGTCCTGCCGATGACCCTCTTCCGCGACCGGGCCTTCACCCTGCCCAACCTCGCGGGCATGGTCACCTTCTTCGGCATGTTCGGCGTCCTGCTGTTCCTCTCCGTCCACTTCCAGTCCTTCGAGGGACTCTCCGCCTACGAGACGGGGCTGCGCTTCCTCCCGCTGACCGCGGCGACCGCCGTGGCCGCGCCCGTCGCCGGGTGGGTGACCGGCCGCTACGGCGCCCGCCTGCCGCTCGCCGCGGGCTGCGCCGTCTCCGGGCTGGGCCTGCTCGCCCTGACCAGGGTGCCGATGGACGACGGATTCCTGGAATACACCGGCCCGTTCGTCCTCATCGGCTTCGGCACGACCCTGGCCGTCACGCCCGGGACCATCGCGGTGCTCGCCGCCGTCATGGACAACCGGGCGGGCATGGGCGCCGGGGCCGTCCAGACCTCCCGGCAGATCGGCGGGGTCCTGGGCGTCGCCGTCCTGGGCACCGTCGTCATCCAGCACTTCCGCGACAAGCTGCCCGGCGCGCTGGCCCACCTCGCGCTCCCGGACGGCGGGCGCGCCCGCATCGTCGACCGCCTGTCCTCGGGCGGCCGCCCCGACGTCTCCGGGCTGCCGCCCGCGGCACGCACCGCGATCCTGGAACCGGCGGGCCGGGCGCTCGCGGACAGCATCCAGAGCGCCATAGGCGTCGCCGCCGTCTGCGACCTCGTCGCGGCCGTGCTGGTGCTGGCCGCCATGCCGCGCCCCGCGCGCACCCCCGCGAAAGGCGGCATCACGTGATCGGGCACCTGGGCCTCAACGTCCCCGACCTGCGGGCCGCCGTGGCGTACTACGACCGGATCATGCCCCTGCTGGACTTCGAGACCTACTTCGGCGACGCGACACAGCACGCCTACCGGCCTGCGGACGGCAAGCGAGGCACCTACCTCTTCCTGTACGCGAGCGCGGAGCCCGGCGCCTTCTCCCGCCACCGCACCGGCCTCCAGCATCTCGCCTTCATGGTCCGCACCCGCACCCGGGTCCGGGAGGCCGCCGCGGCCGCGGTCGCCGGGGGCGGTGAACTCGTGCACGCACCGAGGGAGTTCCCCGAATACCCGCCGCCGTACTACGCCGCGTTCTGGACCGACCCCCACGGCTTCCTCCTCGAAGCCGTCTGCCATCACGACCGGGAGTGAGCGTGCGCGACCAGGCGGAGCACGACTATGTGATCGTCGGAGGCGGATCGGCCGGCTGCGTCCTCGCCGCCCGGCTCAGCGCCGACCCCGGCACGAGCGTCCTGCTCCTGGAGGCCGGCCGGGACGACGCCGTCCGCGCGATCTCCGTGCCCGCCGCCTTCTCCACGCTCTTTCGCACCGAGGTCGACTGGAACCACCGCACGGGCGCCCAGCGCGAACTCGACGGCCGGCAGCTGTACTGGCCCGCGGGCAAGGTCCTCGGCGGCGGCTCCTCGATCAACGCCATGGTGTACATACGCGGGAACGCCGCCGACTACGACGGCTGGCGCGAGCGGGGCCTCGAAGGCTGGGGACACCGCGACGTCCTCCCGTACTTCCGCCGCTCGGAGGACAACTCACGCGGTGCCGACGCCCATCACGGCACCGGCGGCCCACTGGCCGTCTCCGACCTCCGCGACCGGCACCCGCTCAGCGAGGCGTTCCACGCGGCGGCACGCACGGCGGGGCTGGCCGCGAACCCCGACTTCAACGGTGCCTGGCAGGACGGCGTCGGCTTCTACCAGGCCACCGTCCGGCGCGGCCGCCGCGCGGGCACGGCGCGCGCCTTCCTCCGGCCCGCCGCGCGGCGCCGCAATCTGACGGTGCGCACCCGGGCGACCGTGCGGCGCGTCCTCGTCGAGCGCGGGCGCGCGGTCGGGGTGAGCGCCGAACTCGGCGGGAATCCACGGGAGTTCCGTGCCCGGCGTGAGGTGATCCTGGCGGCCGGCGCGATCGGCTCGCCCCGGCTGCTCCTGCTCTCCGGCATCGGCCCCGCCGCCGAGCTCACCGCGCTCGGCATCGCCGTGGTGGCCGACAGCCCGCGGGTGGGCCGCGGCCTCCAGGACCACCTGACCATCGGCGCGGGCTGGGAGGTACGCGGCATCCGCACCCTGGAATCCGCCCCGCGCCCGGCGAACGTGCTGCGCTACGCCCTCGCGCGCCGTGGACCACTGGCCTCGCACGTGGTCGAGGCGGGCGCCTTCGTCGCCGCCGGTGGCGCCCCGCCGCACCTGCAACTGCACGCCGCCCCCGTGCTCTTCGACAACCACGGCCTGACCCCGCCGCCGTGCCCCGGCTTCACGATCGGGGTGTCCCTGCTGACCCCCACGAGCCGGGGGAGGATCACGCTCCGCTCCGCCGACCCGGCCGCCGCCCCCGTGATCGACCCGTGCTACGGCACAGGGGAGGGCGACCTCGCCCGTCTCGTCGACGGCCTGGAGCTGGCGCTGGAGATCGGGGCGAGCCGCCCGCTCGCCGGCCACCTCGCCGGGCTGTACGCGCTGGAGGGCACGGACCGCGCGGCGCTGGAGCGCTGGACGCGCGCCCGCGCCGAGACGGTCTACCACCCGGTCGGCACCTGCGCCATGGGCGAGGTGGTCGACGCCGCGCTCCGGGTGCGCGGCGTCGAGGGCCTGCGGGTGTGCGACGCCTCGGTCATGCCGGTGATCCCGCGCGGCAACACCAACGCCCCCACCATCATGATCGCGGAGAAGGCCGCGGACCTGATCCGGGGCTGAACGGTTTTCGGCCGGATCACGGAGCCCGCCCGCGCGGCGGGCGAGGCCGACGGCTGACGGGGTGTTACCCACGGCTCCCGAGCGGCTGGACCGAGTTGATCGTCCCGTGCCGGGTGAACGGCCGGACCTGCCTGCGATTTCCGGCCTGAACAGGGCGTCCTGATACCTGCTTCCTCCGCTGTGCCGGGTGTTGCAGTGTGCGGTGGTGGCCAACTGCCACTCCCGTCACTCAGCGAACTCCCGGAGCGTCCCATGACGACCAAGGCCCGAATAGCAGCGGCGATATGCGGCACCGTGCTGGCAGGTACCACCCTCACCGGCACGGCGCACGCGCAGACCCCCGCCGCGCCGCAGCCGGCGGCCGACGGCACCTGCGCGACCCCGTTCCAGAGCAACTGGACGCTCGGCGCGGCCGACCTGCCGGGCAAGGCACCGCTCGGCCCCCTGCTGAAGAACTGGGTCCGCACGGGCAAGGGCAGCCCGGCCCCCGACGTCTTCCTCAAGGAGTGGCGAACCCCGAAGGGCGACGACTGGAAGTGGCCCGGCAACGACGGCTTCGACGGCAAGAAGGTGGCCGGCCTCCTCAAGGCGGGCACCAAGGTCGACCGCTTCGGTCAGCCCACGGGCACCTTCCTCGCCCCCACGGACGCCTCGTACGCCGCCCGGGCCATCCCGCCGTCGAACCTGCGCACCTACCCGGGCGGAGCGACCTGCAACTACCACGTCTACACGGTCAAGAAGGCGTTCAGTGTGTACCAGGGCGCCATCGCCCCCTGGTTCGGCCAGCCCGGTAAGGGCACGCAGTTCAAGCTCGACGCGGCGGTCGACAAGAACCTCCCGAAGGACGTGAACGTCAAATGGCTCCTGGACAACAAGTACCTGGAGGAGAACCCCACCACGCGCAAGGCCGCGGCGAAGCGCTCGTCGCTCGCCCGTCCCACCGCGGCACGGCCTGACGTGGACCGCCACTCCGTCCGCGCCGAGCTCCGCGAGGCGGGCGTCCCCGACGACTTCTACCGCATCGGTGACGTCCACGACCCCGCGGCACCCGCCTCCGAGTTCTACTCCCTGCGCCGCGCCGCCTCGAGCACCTGGGAGGTCGCGCTGACGGAGCGCGGCCGCGAGCGGGTCGTGGCGACGTACGAGGACGAGTCGAGGGCGGCCGGCCGCTTCTACCGGGAGCTGGTGGAGAGCATCGGCTAGCGGGCCGCGCGGTGGAGCCGCGTGGCGTCACGCACGGGACAGCAGCCCCGCCGACACCAGCTCGTCCAGGACCATGGCCGTGGCGGCGCTGACCCGGTCGCGGTCCTCGGGCCCGAGCCACGCCACCTCGGCGATCTCGGCGGCCGGTGCCGGGACTCCCGACCCCTCGGCCGTGAAGCAGACCATCCGCACGACCGTGCCCGCGGCCTTGCCGTCGGCCGCTGCCTCGACGGTCACCGCGTGCGCGATCGTCGCGGGGTCGAGCGTGACGCCGAGCTCCTCCGTGACCTCCCGGACCAGGGCCTCCTGTGGGCTCTCACCGGCCTCCGGCTTGCCGCCGGGGAGGTAGAAGGCGGGCTTGCCGTGGCTCCGGGCGGTGAGCACCCGGCCGTTCTCCAGCCGGATCCACGCGACCTTCTCGATCAGCTTGCCCACCGGGGCCGGGCCGGCGGTGCGCTGTTCGACGTCCATGCTGCTCCTTGTGCGAGGTGGCGTGCGGGGACCGGTCCACCGGGCCCCGCCACGCCGATGATGCCATCACCGCGTCCCTCCCGGGCCGGGCGGGCCCGAGGGGGCGTGACGGAGGTAGGCGAGCACGGCGCTGACGCGGCGGTGGAGCTGGGGGACCTCGGCGAGGCCGAGCTTGGCGAAGGTGGAGTTGACGTGCTTCTCGATGGTGGACTCCGACAGCGTCAGGGATTCGGCGATCGCCCGGTTCGTCTTGCCCTCGGCCATGTGCCGCAGGACGTCGAGTTCGCGCCGGGTGAGTGCGGCCAGCGGTGCGTCCGAGGCGCGGACGTGGCTGCCCATCAGCACCTCGACGATGCGCGGGTCGACCACCGAGCGCCCGGCGGCCACCTCCCGCAGCGCGCGCAGGAGTTCGTCGACCTCGCCGATGCGCTCCTTGAGCAGATAGGCGAGGCCGTCCGTGCCCCGGCGGAAGAGGTCGAAGGCGTAGTGCTCGTTGGCGTGCTGGGAGAGCATCACGACGCCGATCCCGGGGTGGGCGGCGCGGATCTCGTGCGCCGCGGCGATCCCCTCGGTGTGGTGGCCGGGCGGCATCCGGATGTCCGCGATGACGACTTCGGGCCGCAGCCGGCCGACGGCGGTGAGGAGTTCCTCCGCGGTTCCCACGGCGGCGACGACCTCGGCCTCCCCGGTGTCCTCCAGCAGGCGGCGCGTGCCCTCGCGGACCAGGTAGTGGTCCTCGGCGATGACGACGCGCAGGGTCTCAGGCACGGGCTTCCTCTCTGACGTGCTCCCGCAGCCGGGCGCGGATGGTGGTGCCGTCCGGTCCCGCGGTGATCCCCAGTTCGCCGCCGACCGCCTCGATGCGGTCCCGCATGCCGGTCAGGCCCGACCCGCGGGTTGCGTCGACGGGGAAGCCCGTCCCGTCGTCGCGCACCTCGACCAGCAGCCAGCCGTCCTCGCGCGCGAGGCGGATCGTCACATGGCGGGCATGGGCGTGCTTGAGCACATTCGTGAGGGCCTCGGAGACCAGATAGAACGCGGACTCCTCGACGTCCAGCGCGAACCGTACGGCCTCGACCCCGTCGCCGCTGTGCACGGTGACGGGGAGCGGCATCCGGCGCGCGCAGGAGGTCACGGCCGCCACCAGCCCCTGGTCGGTGAGGACGGGCGGGTGGATGCCGTGGGCGAATTCGCGGAGTTCGTCGATGACCCGGCAGGCGTCGTCCTGTATCGCGACGAGTGCCGCGTCGATGTCGGCGCCCCGGTGCAGGCGGTTGCGGGCGAGTGCCAGCCGGGCGACGAGCGCGACGAGCTCCTGCTGGATCCCGTCGTGCAGCCGCCGCTCGATCCGGCGCCGCTCGCTGTCCTGGGCGTGCACGATGCGGGCGCGGGAGGCGTCGAGCTCGGCGGCCTGCCGCTGGACCTCCGCCACCTTCGCGGACAGCGCGGCGGCCAGCCGCACGTTGTGCACGGCCAGCGCGGCCGGACCGGCGAGGGTCTCCACGACGTCGTGGTCCTCCGGGGTGAACCGGCCCGCCAGCTTGGGCCCGTACTCGATCAGCCCCTGGACCTCGTCGCCGTGCCGGAGGGGGAACGAGCCGTCCGGCGGCCCGCCCGAGGGGTCGCCCGCCTCGGCGAGGGAGACGGGCAGCCCGTCGCCGCCCAGGCGCACGCGCACCCAGCGCAGGCTGAGGCCGTCCCGCAGCCCGGCGGCGAGCCGCGGGGCGAGCCGGTCGAGGTCGTACGCGTGCTCCAGGGTGCTGCCGAACTGCACGAGCAGCTCGAAGCTGGTGAGGCGCTTGCCGAGGACGTGCCGCTCGACCAGGCGGTTCAGCCGGGTCCGCAGCGGCTGGAAGAGGGCCGTCGCGGTGACGGCGATCAGCACGGCCAGCCCGATCGGGAGGTACTGCCCGGCGGTGAGGCCGAGCGTCATCGCCATCCCGAGGTACCAGCTGTTGACAATGAGCCAGAGCGCCCCGTGCACGGCCGTGCGGCTGACGGGGATGTCCACTCCGAGCAGCCGGTGCCGGAACGCGGCGTAGACGACGAGGAGGGAGATCAGGACGTAGGGCAGCGCGCCCAGGAGCGCGCCGATGAAGTAGAGGTAGCCGTGGTCGCCCTGCCAGGTGCGGAACAGCCTGGACGCCGCGCGCGCCAGGAGCACGGCCGCGCCCGGCACGGCGAAGGGCAGCAGCGCGGCGACGTCACGCCGCCCGGCCGCCCTGGCGCGCAGACACCGGACCACGAGCAGTACCGCGCCCACCGCGGGCAGCCACGCCTCCGGGTAGTAGAAGACCAGGCCGTGGGCGACGCGGTCGGACACCGGGCTGAGCGGCAGCACCAGCGGCAGGGCCAGCAGGGCCCAGAAGGCGCGCAGGAGAGGGCGTTCGTAGGCGAAGCGGGGGTTGCCGTCGGGCAGCAGGGCCAGCAGCCGGACGATGAGGAGGCTGACCGCCATGTCGTCCAACTGGCCGGAGACCAGGCAGAGATACCCCACGAGGGAGGGGTGGCCGGTGCGGGGGTGCAGGCGCCAGCCGAACGTCATGGTCAGCAGCGTCTCGGTATAACGAAGGGCGATGGTCGCCGAAAGGCCCACCCCGATCAGCAGCAGGCGCCGTGCGATCGGACTGGCCGGCGCGTGCCACCAGCTGAACAGGCCCGCGAAATAACACGGCAGTACGGATCCGAGAATCCACGGCAGCGTATAGCGGTTCTGCAACTGGGTCGTTCCGATGACGGTCGCCCAGAGCAGGCAGGGAGCCCCGCCCCACGCGGCCACCCGCATCCACCCGTTCCTGGCCGTCACCCTCGCATTATCGGCGGGCCGCGCCGCGGCCGTCCAGGAAGAGGGCCTCCGTTCCGGGTGGCGGAAAACCTCCAGGGAGATGGGGGGCGGCCCGGCTCCCCCGAAAACGCCCGGCGCCGCAGACTCGAGTGGTCTCCTTCCCGCCCGGCGGGCCCGGGAAGGTGATTTCGGTGAGGCGAGTGGGATTTCCGAGAGCGGGTGGTTTCGATGAGTCTTTCCGCCGGTCCCGAGGTGGTCATCTGGGACACCACTTATGCGTGTCCCTTGCGATGCTCGCACTGTTATTCGGAATCCGGGCGGCGTCCGACGCGGCAATTGCGCCTCCCGGACATGCTGCGGGTGACCGACGCCCTGATCTCCCTGGGGCCGCGGGTCGTCGCGCTCTCCGGCGGCGAACCGCTCGTCGTGCCGGGCGTCTTCGAGGTCGCGGAGCGGCTGCGGCGGGCCGGGGTGAAGACCTCAGTCAACACCAGCGGGTGGGTGATGAGCCGGTCGGTCGCCGAACGCCTGGCCGACGCGTTCGACGAGGTCGTCGTCAGCCTCGACGGCGCCACGGCCGCGACGCACGACCGCATCCGCGGCCGGGCGGGCTCCTTCGCCCGGGCCATGGCCGCCCTCGGCAAGCTCGACGACGTGGCACGCCGGCGCCGGACCGAGGGCGCCCGGCGACTGCGTTTCGGAATCGACTGCGTGGTGATCCGCTCCAACATCGGCCAACTGGAGCGGTTCGCCTCGGACATCGCCCCCAGGTTCCCCGAACTCCACACCCTCGCCTTCAACGCCGCCGTGCCCGAAGGACTCGCCAGCCGCCCGGAATTCTGCCGGAACGAACTGCTCGACCACGCCCAGGTCGTCCACCTGACGAGCGAGGAACAACTCCGGCGGCTACGGGAACTCGCCCCGCCGACCGTGACGGTGTTCACCACCGACAATTTCAACCTCGTCATGAATCCGCAACGCGTCGCCCAGCGCGTCGACACCCAGGTGATGCAGGTGGAACCGGACGGCGCGGTACGCGGAATACCCGCCTACGAAGGCACCGTGGGCAATCTCCTCGACGTCCCGGCGAGGGAATTGTGGAAACGCGCGCTCGCCCGGCTGGAAGACCCCTTCGTGGTCGAGACGCTCTCGGCGGTCCACACCGTCGAGGAATGGGCGGAAGCCGTACGGAAGATGGACCGCCACTTCGCCTCGCCCGAGGACCGGGCCCGCCTGGACCGGCGCACCGTACGGCTCGACCCACCGGAATTCCTCACCACCGTGAAGTGACCGACATCCCACCGGAATCCGGCAGAGGGCGCCCGCCATGACGACACTCCACGACCACGACCGCTTCTCCCTGGCCGACCCCGTCCTCTTCGAGCTCCCGGAGAACCTCCCCGACGACGGCGAACGGCTCGCCGCGGTCACCCGGGAACCGCCACCGGGCTGGACCCGCACCGCACACGGCTGGTGGGTCCGCCTGCGGCCGGACGGCACCGGCCTGCCCGGACAGGGCTGGAAGATCCACGTCTCGGTGACCCCGGCCGACCTGCCACGGGCCGCCGAAGCCGTCCGGGACCACGCCCTGCGGCACGGCATGACCGTCGACCTCATCCGCAGCGTGGCCGCCGCGCGCGCCCTCAACGGCGTCCGCGCCGACCGGCTCACCAGCGGCGATCTCCTCATCCTCCACCCGACGGACGACACCGCGCTGGCCCGGTCCCTCGACGAGCTCACCGCCCTGCTCGACGGCACCCCCGGCCCCTACGTCCTCGGCGCCCTGCGGCACCGCTCGGGCCCGCTCCACGTGCGGTACGCCGCCTCGGCCACGCCGGACCGCACCGACCGCACGCTGCGGACCCCCGCCGGCACCCTCGTCCCGGAGGACCGCCGCCCCCTCTTCCGCTGCCCCGACTGGCTGCCGCTGCCCGACGTGCTGCGCCCCGCCCTGGCCGCCCTGCACGCCCCGCCGACGGGTGAACTCCCCTTCCACGTACGGCGCGCGCTGCGGCTCACCAACGGCGGCGGCACCTACCTCGCCACCGACCGGGAGACCGGCGCGCGCGTCGTGCTCCGCGAGGCCCGCCCCCACGCCGCCCTCGACCGGCACGGCGAGGACGCCGTCACCCGGCTCGTCCGGGAACGCGCGGCCCTGGCCCGGCTCGCGGGCCTGGACTGCGTACCCCGCCTCCTCGGCCACCACGTCCTCGGGGAGCACCACTTCCTCGCCGTCGAGCACATCGCGGGCACCAGCCTGGCCGAGGCCGCCGCCCGCGCCCTCCCGCTGACCTCGGAGGAACGCGCCGAGAAGGAAGCCCCCGCGTACGCGACCTGGGCCCTCGCGGTCCTGGACGACCTCGGCCGGGCACTGCGCCGACTCCACACCAGGGGACTGCGCCTGGGGGAACTCGACCCCAAGGACGTGATCGTCCGCCCCGACGGCCGCCTCGTCCTCATCGCCCTCACCACCGCCACCGGCCTCACCGACGACCGCGCGCCCGCCCTGGGCGGCCCCGGCCACACCGCACCCGACGGCCTTCGCGGCGCCGACGCCACCGCGCACCTGCTGAACCTCCTGCGCCTGTGGCTGTTCCTGCCCCTCCCGTACGACGGCCCGGCGGGGCTGCGCACCCTCACCACGGCCGTCGACCGGACCTACCCGCTGCCCCCGGGCTTCGGCACGGCCCTGTTCACCGGCCTGAGCCCGGCGGGCCGGACCGGCCCGCACGACCACCCCGCGGACCTCCTCACAGCGCCGGAACCCCACTGGCCGGCGATCCGCGACTCGCTCGTCGCCGGCATCCACGCCATGGCCACACCCGGCCGTGCCGACCGCCTCTTCCCCGGCACACCCACCGGCCCGGCGGCCATCGGCGGCCCCGCCCTCGCCTACGGCGCGGCCGGAGTCCTCCACTCGCTGCACCGGGTGGGCGCCGAGGTCCCCGAGGAGTACACCGCGTGGCTGATCGCGGCCGCCCGCCGGGACCCGGCGCCGCGCCCCGGCCTCCACGACGGCCTGCACGGCATCGCCCTGACCCTCGATCAACTGGGGCATCGCGAGCACGCCTTGGAGCTTCTGGACCGCGTTCGCGCGGCCGCCGCCGAGGTCACCTGCCCCGGCCTCGCGAACGGCGCCGCGGGCATCGCCCTGAACCAGCTGCGCTTCGCCCGGGTCACGGCAGACGCGTCGCTGCGCGACGAGGCGGTCCGGGCGGCGGAGAAGCTGGCCGACCGCGTCGCGGCCGGACCGCCCGCCGCACGGCCCGGCGAGCCCGCGCCGTACGGCCTGCTGCACGGAGGCGCGGGCATCGCCCTGCTCTTCCTGCGCCTGTACGAGGAGACCCGCGCCCCGCACTGGCTGGACGCCGCCGGCATCGCGCTCGGCCACGACCTCGACCGGTGCGCCGTGGGCGCCGACGGCCACCTCACCCTCTTCGACGGCACCCACCGGCTGCCCTATCTGCACGGCGGCAGCATCGGTCTCGCCTTCGCGCTGCGCCACCTCCTCGCGCACCGTCCCGACCCGGAGCGGGCGGCCACGCTCCGCACGCTCCTGCACACCTGCCGGGCGCTGTATGTACGCAACTCCGGGCTGGTCCGGGGCCGCGCCGGAGGCATCGCGGCGCTCGCGGCACTCGGCGGGCCCGGGGACGCCGCGGCGGTCCGCACCCAGATCCACCGCCTGGCCTGGCACGCCCGCTCCTACCGCGGCCATCTGGCCTTCCCCGGCTTCCGGTCGGCCCGCCTCGCGGCGGACCTGGCCACCGGGTCGGCGGGCGTCCTGCTCGCCCTGAGCTCCGCGTTCGAGGGGACCGGCCCGGTCCTGCCCTACCTCGACCCGCGGACCCTGTCCGGCACGGAAGGAGAGAGGAGGTGAACGACATGGCAGAGATCCTCGAGCTCCAGGAGATGGAGGAGGAGGCCCCGGCCCTGTGGCCCTGCGCGAACAGCTACGAGAGCGCGCGCGGCGTGGTCTGACGGCCGGTCACACGCACGGGGGACTGCCGGCCGCCGGTTCCAGCACCGGCGGCCGGCAGTGCGGGCCCGGCCCGGGCCCCGGCCCCGCCACCGCAGTCGAAGCCGCACACAAGGAGCCCGCATGTCCGACCACTTCGTCGACACGCTCGACCGCCTCGACGACGCCGACAGCCGCTTCACCCACACCGGGGTCCCCGCGCCGCCGGGGCGCCTCCGCACGGAGCGGGGCGGGTGGATCCACCTCCACGACCCCACCGCCCGGCTGCCCCGCCAGGGGTGGAAGATCCACGCGTCGGCCACCCCGGACGCGGCGGACAAGGTGATCGGCACGGTCTGGGACCACTGCGTCCGGCACGGCCTGTGTTTCAAGTTCCTGCGCAGCGCCGCCGTGCACCGGCTGATGAACAGCAAACAGGCCCCCAGGGCGGCCAGCGGCAAGCTCGTCACCGTCTACCCCGCCGACGAGGGCGAGCTGGAGCGGACCCTGACCGCCCTCGCGGAACTGCTGCGCGGCATCGAGGGCCCGTACATCCTGAGCGACCTGCGCTGGGACGAGGGCCCGCTGTACGTGCGCTACGGCGCCTTCGACGTCGCGTACTGCTTCTCCCCGGCGGGCGAGTACGTGCCCGCCATGGAAGGGCCGGACGGCCGGCTCGTCCCCGATGTGCGGGGGACGGGCTTCAAGGTGCCGCCCTGGGTGACGGTCCCGCCGTTCCTCGACGCGCGGATCCGCGCCGCCCGCGCGGGCGGCGCCACGGCGTTCCCGTACCGCGTGGAGAAGGCCCTGCACTTCTCCAACGGCGGCGGGGTCTACCGCGCCGTCGAGCGGGGCACCGGGCGGCGCGTGGTGCTCCGCGAGGCCCGGCCGCACGCCGGGCTCGACGACAGCGGAGCGGACGCCGTCGCCCGGCTGGAACGCGAGCACACCGCGCTCGGCCTGCTCGCCGGACTGCCGTGCGTGCCAAGGCTGTTCACCCGCACCCGGCACTGGGAGCACCACTATCTCGTGGAGGAGTTCGTCGAGGGGGAGACCCTCCAGGAGGCGGTCGGCCGCCGGCACCCCCTCCTGCGGCCGGACCCGGACGAGGACCGTCTCGCCGCGTACACGCGCTGGGCGTGCGACGTGCTCGCCCGCGTCGAGGCGGCGATCGGCGCCCTGCACGGCCGGGGCGTGGTCTTCGGCGACCTCCAGCCGGGAAACGTGATGGTCCGCCCGGACGGCAGCGTCTGCCTCGTCGACTTCGAAACGGCCCGCCCCGCCGCGGAGGGCCGCGCCCCCGCCCTGGCGACCCCGGGTTTCGCGGCCTCCTGGGCCCGCTCGGGCCCGGCCGTCGACGCGTACGCGCTCGGCTGCCTGGCGCTCGCGCTGTTCTGCCCGCTCACGCCGCTGCTGCGCTTCGACGACCGGAAGCACGAAGAGCTCATCGCCTGGACCGAGGCCCGCTTTCCCCTGCCGCCCGGCTTCGGCGACCGGCTGCGCCGGGAACTCGCACCACCCACGTCCGGGGGCGGCACCGTGCCCGACGACTGGCCCCGGGACCGCACGGCCCACGCCGGTGCCGTCCTCGACTCCCTGCGGGACGCGATCCTGCGCAGCGCGACACCGGAGCGGGACGACCGGCTGTTCCCCGGCGACGTGCGGCAGTTCGACGACCAGGGGGCGAGCCTGGCGTTCGGCGCGGCGGGCGTGCTCCACGCCCTGCACGCCACCGGGCGCGCCGACGGGCCCGGCTTCGGCGCACACGTCGAGTGGCTGGTCCGGGCGGCGGGGAAGACCCGCTGGCCACGGCCGGGCCTCTACGACGGGCTCGCCGGGATCGCGTACGTCCTCGACGCGCTGGGCCGGCCCGAGGAGGCGCGCGGGACCCTCGACCGGCTGGCCGCCTTCGACCTGCGGGGCTGCGGGGCGGGCCTGTTCGGCGGGCTGTCCGGGATCGCCCTGGCCGCTCTGCGCCTCGGCCGCCCGGACACCGCGCTGCGGCTGGCCGACCGTCTCGTACGCGCCCTGGACGGCGACGGACTGCCCGGCGGGGACCGGGCCGGGCTGCTGCACGGCTGGTCGGGCCCGGCGCTGCTCTTCACCCACCTCTTCCGCGCCACCGCGGACTCGCGGCACCTCCGGCACGCCCGGACCGCTCTCGGACGCGACCTCGCGCACTGCGGCACCCCGGGCGGCGAGCGGCTGCACGTCAAGGACGGGGCAAGGCGGCTGTCGGCCCTCGACGGCGGCAGCGCGGGCATCGGCATCGCCCTGCACGAATACCTCCGGCACCGCGACGCCCCACTCCTCGCCCTGGCGCGCGACCGGATCCGGACCGGGCTCGACACCGAACTCCTGCTTTCCCCCGGCCTGTTCACCGGCCAGGCGGGGCTGCTGTACGGCCTCGCCCACCTCGGCGGCCCGGACTCCGCAGTGAACGCGCACCTGCGGAGTCTGGGACTCCACGCGGTCCGCCACTCCGGCGGGCGGGCCTTCGCCCTGGACGGTCTGCTCCGGCTCTCGACGGACCTCGTGACCGGCACAGCCGGTGTCCTGCTCGCCCTCCACGCCGCGCTGGGCGACGGCTCCGGCCGCCGGGCGGCGCTGCCGCTGCTGGACACGGGCCCATGAGGGGGAGCGGCGAGGCCGGGCGGGAGGGGAGCCTGCGCCACAACCGCCGGTTCCAACTCCTGTGCGCAGGACAGGGACTGTCCATGCTCGGCACCGGTGCCTCCGGCATCGCACTGCCCTTGCTCGTGCTGCGCCTGACGCACTCGCCCTTGTGGACCGGCGCGGTGGAGGCCGCCTGGACCGGCGCCCTCGCGCTCGCGTGCCTGCCCGCCGGGCCGCTCGTCGACCGCCTCGACCGCCGTACGGTCCTGCTGACCTGCGAAACGGGCCGCGCCCTGACCAGCGCGGCCCTGGCGGCGGTGGTCCTCACCGGCCGCGCCACGCCGGCCCTCCTGCTGGCCGCGGGCGTGCTCCTCGGCTTCCTGACCGCGCCGTTCAACGCCGCCGGGCTCGCGTCGGTCCGGCAAGTCGTGCCGGAACACAAGCTGAGCACGGCGCTCGCCGTCAACCAGGTGCGCGGCCAACTGGCCTATCTGCTCGGACCGTTGATCGGAGGTCTGCTCTTCCAGGCGTCACCGAGCGCGCCGTTCTGGCTGGACGCCGCGTCCTTCGTCGTCTCCGCGGCCTGTGTCCTCGCCCTGGGCCCCGCGCTGTACACCCCGGCGGGGCAACACGACGGGTGGTGGCGGTCGTTCACCACGGGGCTGCGCTTCCTGTGGCGCGAACGGCTCCTGCGGCAGCTGACGCTGCTCGCGTCCGCCCAGAACTTCGTCCTCGACGGGGTCTACCTCGCGGTCGTCGTCAGCTGCGCGCGGCAGGGCGCGCCGGGACTGTCCGTCGGCGCGCTCACGGCCACCTCGGCGGTGGGCGCGACGGCCGGGGTGCTGCTGGCGCCCCGGGTGGGGGAGCGCGTCCCCCCGGCCCGGGTGCTGCTCGTCACCGAGGTGGTCTGCGCCCTGCTCGTCGGCGCGATGGCGCTCGCCGGCGGCGCCGCGCCCCGCGCGCTGCTGCTGGCGGGCTGCGCCCTGGCCGTGTCGGTGTCCGGCTCGGTGCTGACGGTGGCCCGCCTGCTGCGCACCCCGGAACGGCTGCAGGGCAGGGCGAACAGCGTGATCGGGCTGCTGTTCATGGCCACGCCACCGCTCGGCTCGGCGCTGGCCGGCGCGCTGCTGGACAGCTGGCCCGACGCGGCCGTCTTCCTGTTCTTCGGCGCGCTGCTGGGCCTGCTCGCCCTGGCCCTCCCAAGAGGCGGCGCCTTCGCGGCAGGAGCCGGCGATGCGAAGCCGGTCGGGGACGGCGCCGAGGCGGTGTGCGGCTCGGGCAGGTGAGCGAACGAACGCGCGCGGCTCTCCCATGAGGGGGCTCGACGGCTGTGCGAGGGTACGGATTCTGGTCACTCCGATATGCCGTCACCATATGCCGTTGGACGCGTAGCCAGGTCCGTACCGGCGCCCACTGGCGCTGCTGCGTTCCTGAGTGCCGGGCGTGTCGCGGGTGGCTCGCGAAGCCCGGCCCTACGTTCACGGTACCCCCTCCCCGCGGCGTCCGGATCACTACGCTGTTGCCCCGCACCGCAGTTGAGCCGCATCAGGGGGCGCGTGGCGCACGGACCAGGACGTTTGCCTATGCAGCACGGAGCGAGTGCGCCGTGTGCCCCAATACATCTATCGAATGTATGGTTTTCGTTTTTACGCTCGCGTCTAGAGGGCACCCTCTTGCCAGGCCCCGACCGGGGAGGAGACGGGGCCCGGACGCACGGCCCGCCACGGGGGGACGAGGGGGAGGGCAGTGATTCCATCCTGGAAGCGACCCTCCAGGGGGACACGGCGCGGGCACCGCGCCACGAGGGAACGCGTGCAGGGCGTTCCCCTCCTTCTTCGCGCCGACCCGTCGGAGGGTCGGCTTCCGCTCCGCCGAGGGCACCAACCGCACACCCAGACGGGCTTCGCCCGGCCCGAGCACCCCGTACCGCAACGTCGAGTTCGGCTCGGATTGGCCCGAAGGAGGCCGGCCCCAGATGCCACAGGACATCGCCCTGGACATACCGTTCCCCACCAAGACGCATCCGCGCGTGGACGCCGTGGCCGCTCGCAATGAGCGATGGCTGATATCAGCGGGTCTGCTCAGCAGCCAGCAGAACATCGAGCGCTACCGGTCGTGGAACATCGCCCTGCTCGCGGCGGGATTCCTGCCCGACGTCTCCGAACGGGAACTGACCTTCGGCCTCGCCGTGCAGAGCTTCTTCTTCTTTTTCGACGACCTCTTCGACGGCGCCCTGGGCCACAACCCCGCGGCCACGTACGAGATCTGCCACGAGATGGCGGCCCTCGCACGGCAGGGATCCGGCTCCGGCAAGCCCGCCGTCGTGCCGACCTTCCCCCTGGCCCGGGTGTGGTCGAGCCTGTGGGCCCGGGCCCAGCAGGGGATGTCGGCCGCCTGGCGGGCCCGCACCGTCCGGCACTGGGAGGAATACTTCCTGACCTACGTCTCGGAGGCCGTCAACCGCAAGAGCGGCACCGCGCTCGGCATGGACTCGTACATGAAGCTGCGCCGCGACGGGATCGGCAGCCAGGTGGTCCTGGACGTCTCCGAGCGCTGCGGGCACTTCGAGGCGCCGCCGGAGATCCACCAGAGCATGTGCATGCTGGAGGCACGCGACATCACCGCCGAGGTCGTCACCCTCACCAACGACCTCCACTCCCTGGAGAAGGACCAGGCCAACGGCGACCCGAACAACGCGGTCCTGCTGCTGAGCAGGGAGCACTCCTGCTCACAGGACGAGGCCATCGCCAGGCTCCAGGAGATGGTGCGCCGGCGTACCCGCCGCTTCCAGCAGCTGGTCGACGAGGTCGACCGGCTGTGCGACGCCTTCGGTCTCTCCGGCGAGGAGCGCGAGAACACCCACCGCTTCCTCGACGCCAACCGTGCGTGCATGCGGGGGAATTACCACTGGAGCAACATCAGCGGCCGCTACAGCGACATCGGCGTCCTGCACGTCATCCGCTCCCCCCGGATCGAGGACGTCATAGCCCAGACCGTCGACTGAACGGCGCTTTCCCGGGCGGCGGCGGAATGCCGCCGCCCGGCCTTCACACGGCTTCCTGCCCGGCCCCCGGGAAGAAGTCGACGAGCAGCATGTCGCGGACGCCGCGGTCCGTGCCGGGCGCGGGGCGTACGGGCGAGACACCGTGCAGCACCCGGCGGTCGTCGAGCACGATCGTCTCCAGGGGCGCGGTGAGCAGCGCCCGGTGCACGGGCCGCTCCTGGAGGTCGTAGAGACAGGATTCCGCGCCCCGTACGTCCCGGCGGCGGATCAGCACCTGCGCGACATAGGCGTGACCGTCCCGGTGCACGCCCTCGGGTGCGGGGTGGCCCTCGGCCCGGACGGTGGCGGTGACGCGGATCTGGTGGACACCGCAGGTGTCGATGCCGGTCCGGGGGCCGGGCAGGCGCTCGTGGAGGGCGCGGACGACCGTGCGCAGCACCTCACCCGCCGCCACCGCCTCCTCCAGCGGGGCGAAGAGCCTCTCCACCCCGCCGTGCACCCGGTTCACCGAGCGGTCCTGGAAGAACGCGGCGTGCGGCAGCGGCGCCAGCCGGTCGCCGGCTATGCGGAAGGAGCCGTACCGGCGAAAGCGGTAGGGCCGGTCGGTGCCGAGGTGGGCGTCGGCGGGGAGGCCGTCCCAGGAGGCGGCGAAGGTCGCGACGGCGTCCGCGGGAAGCCCGTCCAGCGCGGCGGTCAGCATCTCCGGGCCGAAGTGCGTGAACGGCGGCCGTTCCGGTTCGGCGGACTGTCCGGACGGGGCGGCGGGCCGGCCCGGCACGCGCGAAGTGGCTGACGTCATGGTGTCCTTGCCTTTGGTGCGGTGTGTTCCGTCGGCGAGGCGAGCCGCTGCGCGGTGGCCTCATCCCGACATTAAGCCGACATCGCGGGCCCGTTGGCCGGAACGCGTTCATCGGTGGGACGGAAGGGGACAAACGGGCTGCGGAGGAAGGGACGCGCGGAACCGCCCGGCGCGCACGCTCATCCGGCGGCCGTTTTTCGCGTGGCTCCGCTCACGGCAGTCGCACGACCTGGGCTCCCCAGGTGAGGCCGGCCCCGAATCCGAGGAGAAGCGCCAGATCGCCCGTGCCCACGGCCCCCGATTCACGCAGCCGGGCGACGGCGAGGGGAATGGAGGCGGCCGAGGTATTCCCGGAGTTCACCACGTCGCGGGCCACGGCGACATGTGCGGGAAGTCCCAGTCGCTGCACCACGGTCTCGATCATCCGCAGATTCGCCTGGTGCGGGACGAACGCGCCGAGTCCCTCCGGGCGCACACCCGCGGCGGCCAATGCCCGGCGGGCCACGTCCGGCATCTCCTCGATGGCCCAGCGGAATACCTCGGGCCCGGCCATGCGCATGGTGGGCCACGCGATTTCGGGGTCGTCGCGGTACTGGAGCCAGTCGGCGGAGTGCGCGATGAGTTCACCGCGACTTCCGTCCGAGCCCCAGACGACCGGGCCTATCCCGCCTTCTTCCTGGGCGCCGACCACCATCGCCCCGGCACCGTCGGCGAACAGAATGGCCGTGGCGGGGTCTTCGGCTCCGACGATGTCCGTCATCTTGTCGGAGCCGATCACCGCCACATGGCGGGCCGAGCCGTCCCGCACCAATGAGGCGGCCAGCGCCAGCGCGTAACAGAATCCCGAACAGGCCGCGTTGAGGTCGAATGCCGCGGCCCGGGTGCCCAGCCGGTCGGCGACCTCCGCCGCGCTGCCGGGGGTCTGCCGCAGGCCCGACATGGAGGCCAGGACCACGGCGTCCAGCCCGCCGGGCGCGACCCCCGCGTCGGCGGCCGCCTTCCGCGCCGCCTCCACCGCCATGTCCGCCACGGTCTCGTCCGCGGCGGCGTACCGACGCTCGACGATCCCCGTACGCCGTTCGATCCATTCGGCCGTACGGCCGGTGCGTTCCGCGATCTCCTCATTGCCCACGACGCGGTGCGGCCGATAGGCGCCGATCCCCAGAATTCCTACGTCCTGTGCGGCAGCTCGCTGTATCAGCATGGCAATACCCACCTTCGGTCCGTCCTGGTGCCGGTCCGCGCCCGGCCGTTACCACGGGTCCGCCGCTGTGCTCCCGATACGGAACGCGGCCACTGGAATACCGGCGGAAGAACCGCCCGGGTCCGGATGCGCCGGCCGTTGCCGGGGTCCGTGACCGGAGTTCGGCTTCCGCTCCGGAAAAAGGCGGGAGAACCGGCCCCGCCTGGGGCGACATCGGGGCACGCGGATTCCGCGGGCCGTCGGCGCACCGCGGCGGCGGTCACCGTGCCGCTCATACGGGCCCCCCGAGCCGGATCGAGCTCACTCGCCGGGGAGACTATCTCCGGGCGGGTTGGATTCCGCAACCCAGGAGGGGAAGGGCATCGAGTGTTGAACGTCACGCGGATTCCATGATTCGCCCACCAGTGACGCGGGTCACAAAAATTATTGCTTGCTTGGCGACATCGGCCCCTTCTACGGTCACTCGTGTGATCCAACTCATCGCCAGGACTGGCATGTTGTCGACGATCGAGTTCCGCCATCGCGCGCAGTTCCCCGTGTCCGCACCGGCCGGGGAATCGGTGTGCTCATGACGAACACCGCACCACCGCCGTCACCCCTCGATCTGCTCGGCCGGCCCACGGCCGACCGGATCGGCGCCGGGGCGCACCTGAACGGTTTCGGCGGATTCCATGGCGGGCTCACGGTCGCGCTCATGGCCGCCGCGATGCGGGGCGAAGCCCCCGGGCTTCCGCTGCGGAGTGTCACCGCGCGCTTTCACCGGCCGATCAGCGATGAGTTCCGGCTGGAGACCTCGCTGACCAGAGCCGGACGCAGTCTCACCGCGGTCGGCGCCAAGGCGGTGACGGCAAAGGGAATGCACGTCGAGGCGTCCGCGGTCCTCGGATCCCCCAAAGCCGCGGAATGGGCGGAGTTCGCCCCGGCGATGCCGGAGGCGCCACCCGTCGAGGAATGCGAAATCTTCGCGATCCCGCCGGAGTTCGTGCCCATTTCCGCCTATCTGGAGATCCGCCCGGTCGGCCCCAACCGGCCCTACGCGGGAGGCAAGGAACCCGAACTGACCGCCTGGATACGCCTCGTGGGCGACGAGCGGCCACCGGACGCCCTGCGGTTCATCCTCCTGATGGACGCGCTGGCACCCTCCTACGCCGCCGTACTGTCGACCCTGGCCCTCGTGCCGACCGTCGAACTCACGGTACGCACCGGCGAGAACCTCGACCGTACGTCCTCGCCCTGGATCCTCCTGCGCGCCCGGACCCGCTCGGCCACCGCCGACGGCTGGGTCGACGAGGAGATCGACGCCTGGGGCCCGGACGGCGCCCACCTGGGTTCGGCACAGCAGCTCCGCATCATCCGCACCGACTGAGACACACCGACTGAGAGCTCCACCGTGCACGGCAGCAAGAGCACAGGAATCCAGGGGTCCGGCACCGGCGCGATGACGGCCCCGGTCACGAGACCCACGTAGTCGAAAAAGAGAAGCACGGGGGCGCTGTGGATCACATATCAGGGTGGGCGGGCCCGCCACGGCCCGCGACCTTGCCCGGGATACTCGGGCATCGCGCGAGCCTGCCCCGGCAGCTCGCCTTCCGCTTCCTGCCCGACGGCACGGACGACGCCGCCGTGGAATGGACGTACCACGACCTCGCCGAGCACGCGGCCGCCGTCGCCACCGGCCTGCTGCGGCGCGAACTCACCGGCCACCGCGTCGTCCTGGCCCTCGACCCGGGCCTGCACTACATCGCCGCCCTCTTCGGGATCTTCCAGGCCGGTGCCACCGCCGTGCCGTCCTTCCCGCCGACCGGCAAGCGGGCCCTGGCACGCTTCCTCTCCATCGTCGAGGACTGCGCCCCGGACGTGATCATCGCGGACACCCGGCTGGCGGACCGCGTCGCGCAGTTCGAGGCGGAACTGCCCGCGTCCGCGGCCCGCCCGCACTGGATGTTCGTCGACGACGACTGGTTCCGGCGGGCCGCGGGCGCCCGGCGCCCGGACGGTGACACCCGCGCGACCGTGCGGACCGACGTACCGGCGCTGCTCCAGTACACCTCCGGCTCGACCGGCGACCCCAAGGGGATCGTGCTCACGCACGACAACCTCGTCAGCAACTGCCGCGCCCTCGAGGCGAACATGGGATACGAGCCCGACCGCGTCGGCTGCACCTGGCTGCCGCCCTACCACGACATGGGCCTGATGGGCACGATCATGCTCGCGGTGCACGGCGGCTGGCCCCTGGTGCTGATGCCCCCGGCGTATTTCGTGCAGCGCCCCTACCGCTGGCTCAAGGCCGTCACCGACCACAAGGTGACCATTTCGGTCGGCCCGAACTTCGCGTTCGACATCTGCACGTCGAGCATCACCGACGAGGAACTCGCGACCCTCGATCTCAGCAGCCTGCGCCAGGTCTTCTGCGGCTCCGAGCCCGTCTCGCGGGCCACGCTGGACGCCTTCCGGGACCGCTTCGGACCGCGCGGCTACGACGAGACGTCACTCATCCCGTGCTACGGGCTCGCCGAGGCCACCCTCTATGTGTCGGGCAAGCGCACCGGCAGCGCCGTGAAGACCGTATGGCTGGACAAGGCGGCCCTGGAGAACGGCCGCGTCCGCCACCTCACCGCGGAGGACGCGGAGGACGCCGAAGCGGCGGACGCCGGCCGGGCCGCCCGGATCGTCAGCTGCGGCGAGGTCGCCGAGGGCCATGAAGTGATCGTCGTCGATCCCGGCGAGCGGCGCCAGGCGGAGCCCGGCCGCGTCGGCGAGATCTGGGTGCGCGGCCCGAACGTCGCCACGGGCTACCTGGGCAAGCCGGAGCTCACCGCCGCGACCTTCACCGCGCGCCTCGCGGATCCGGGAGACGAACTCACCTATCTGCGCACCGGCGACCTCGGCTTCCTGCACGAAGGGGAGCTCTGCGTCACCGGACGCCTGAAGGACCTCGTCGTCATCGCGGGCCGCAATCTCTATCCCCAGGACATCGAGCATTCCGTGCGGAGCGCCCACGAGAAGCTGCGCGGCGCGGCCGTGTTCTCCGTGCCGGGGGAGAGCGGCGAGGAACTCGTCGTCGTCACCGAATTCCGGGGTACGGCCCGGCAATTGGCCGAGGAAATCGACGCGGTTCGGGACGCGGTGACCGCCGCGGTGACGGCGGGGCACGGCGTGGCACCGGCCGATGTGCACTTCGCTCCCGTCGGCGCGATTTCGATGACGACCAGCGGAAAGGTCCGCCGGGACGCCACCCGCAAGGCATATGTCCAAGGAACGCTGAAGAAGCTGACCCCGGCCGCGGACGCCCTGCCGCTGTCCGTGCGGTGACGGGAGTCCCCATGACCTCTCTGCCCGAGATCTCCGCCGGTCTCCCGCCGGCCGAGGCGGCCGCCGACACCGACGCCTCCGCCCGCCGGCTCGCCTACGTCACCGTGGGACTGCCCACCGCGGGCTTTTTCGGCGCGGTGGCGTTCTCCGTGGCCTACGGATTCACCGCCGTCGACCTCGGCCTGCTCGTAGGGATGTATCTGCTGACCTCCCTGGGCGTGGAGGGCGGATTCCACCGCTTCTTCTCGCACCTGTCCTTCGCCGCCCGGCCCGGTGTCACCGCCTTCTGGGGCATCGCCGGGTCGATGGCGGCACAGGGCCCGATCGTCTTCTGGGTGGCGACCCACCGGCAGCACCACGCGTACACCGACCGCGACGGCGACCCGCACTCGCCCCGGCCCGTCGAGGACGGGCGGCGCTTCCCCCGGCTGCGCGGGCTCTGGCACGGCCACGTCGGCTGGCTGTTCACCGTCCGCCGGCAGAACTGGAGCAAGCGCGTCCCCGACCTGCTGCGCAACCGGCTGGTCATGAGGATCGACCGCTACTACTTCGGCTGGGTCCTGCTCGGTCTCGCGCTGCCCGCCCTGCTGGGCTGGGCGCTCACCGGGGGCAGCGGCCGGGGTGCCGTGGGCGGCCTGCTCTGGGGCGGTCTCGCCCGGATCTTCCTCCTCGACCACGTGACGTGGAGCGTCAACTCGATCGGTCACACGCTGGGGAGCAGGCCGCACCGCACGCGTGACAACAGCCGCAATGTCGCCTCGCTCGCGCCCTTCTCGGTGGGCGGTTCCTGGCACAACAACCACCACGCGCAGCCCGGCCTGGCGCACAACCGGCACGCGTTCTGGCAGATCGACATCGCGGGAGGCTTCATCCGGCTGCTGGATCTGCTGGGTCTGGTGTCCGACGTCCGCTACCCGAAGCGCGCGCGACCGGATTAGGTGGCGTGTCATTTCCCCAGTCCCGCCCCTTCCCGAACTGGGGCTCGTGCCCCAGACCCCCGGCCGCGGCTCCGTTGCCGCCTGCGGCGGAGAGCGCCCTCGGGGCCCCCGGACCAAGTCTGGGGGAGTGTCGACAAACTCCCCCAGCTACCTCCCCCAGACTCCGTCCGGTGGTGCCCCCCAGAGGTGCCCCCAACGGGCTGAATCGCGTACCCACATCAGCCAAATCCAGCCCGTCCGGCGATTGAGGACACCGCGCGGAGCGCGTTTGGGTCCGGGGCGCGTGCCTCAGTTCGGGAAGGGGCGGGGCTGGGGAACAACACCCGCCCCGGCGCAGCCAACCGCAGAAAGGAGCCCCGATGACCACGGCAACACCCACCGACCCGCTCGCGGCGGCGATCGTCAAGCTGGACCCCGCCAGCCGCCGCATCAAACGGTTCTCCGCGCTGACCACGATGACCCTGCCGCTGCTCGGCACCGTGGCGGCCGGGTATTTCCTGTGGAGCGGAAACTTCACGACCACGGACCTGGTCCTGTTCGGCGTGATGTATTTCGTGCACATGGGCGGGATCACCATCGGCTTCCACCGCTATCTCTCGCACAAGGCGTTCAAGACGTCGCCCTTCTTCGAGGGCGTCATGATGATCACCGGATCCATGGGCGCCCAGGGCCCGTTGATGTTCTGGGTCACCACGCACCGCAGGCACCACCGCTTCAGCGACCGCGAGGGCGACCCGCACTCGCCCAACCTGCACGGCCGCAGCCTGCGGGCCCGGCTGCGCGGACTGTGGTACGCGCACATGCCGTGGATGCTGAGCGACGAGACCTCCAAGTGGACGGTGTTCGCGCCGGACGTCCTGCGCGACCGCAGGCTGATGTGGTATCACCGCACCTATCCCACCTGGGTGGTCGTCGGCGTGCTGATCCCGGCCGTGGCCGGTCTCGCCGTCGAGCGGACACCGATGGCCGCGCTGACGGGCCTGGTCTTCGGCGGGCTGGCGCGGATCTTCGTCGCCAACCAGGCCGCCTGGTGCGTCGGTTCGGTCTGCCACGCCATCGGCAGCCGGCCCTTCCACAACGCCGACCGCAGCGCCAACAACTGGCCCGTCGCCGCCTTCACGTTCGGCGAGGGGCTCCAGAACAACCACCACGCGTTCCCGGGCTCCTACCGCCACGGGGTGACCTGGTGGGAGCCGGACCTCAGCGGCTGGCTGCTCTTCGGCCTGGGCAAGGCGGGCGTCGTCTGGGACCTCAGGGAGCCCGACGCGGCCACCATCGCACGGAAGCGGGCCGTGAAGTCCGCCGCCTGACCCCGCCCCATCCCGGACCATCAGCGACCACTTCACCACCACACACCCCACGGGAGCGTGAGCACGAGATGTTCGGACGCAAGAAGGAAGCGCGGACAACGGGACCGCTGACACAGGAGTCCCTCCGGCAGTGGCTGATCGACCACCTGGCCAAGCGGATCGAGGTGCCGCCCGCCGACATCGACACGGGCAAGTCCTTCGAGGCGTACGGGCTCGACTCCCGCGTCGCCGTCCAGGTGTCGGGCGCGCTGGAGAAGGTCGTCGAGCGGCGGCTGTCCCCGGGGCTGCTCTACGAGCACCAGACCATCGACGACCTGAGCGGCTATCTGGCGCGGGAGCTCAGGCTGTCCGACCGGACCGGCTGAAGGGAAGCGGGACGATGGCCGCGTACAACTTCCCCTCGGACCCCGGTGAACCCTTCAAGGACTTCCTGCGCAAGTCGGAGCAACTTCAGGGCGAGCGGCTCGCGTCGGCGATCCCTAGGGACTACTTCGAGCCCCGCGTCGCCCGCGGGCTGCTCGGCTTCGCCGTCAGCTGGGCGCTCTACATCGGGGCCCTCGTGGGCGTCGCCTACGCGCCCCACTGGCTGCTGTACATCCCGCTGTGGGTGGTGGCGGGCCTCGGCGGCTGGGGGCTGCACTGCATCGCCCACGACTGCGGGCACGGCTCGTTCTCCCGGTCGCGCAGGTTCAACTTCGCCGTCGGCCATGTGTCCCTGCTGCCCCTGATCTACCCCTTCCACGCCTGGCGTCACGTACACAACCTCCACCACAGCCACACCAACAACCTGGAGCTGGACACGGACTGGCGGCCGGTCCCGGCCGCGCTGTACGACCGGATGCCGTTCCGCGAGAAGGTGATCTACCACGGGACGAGGACCTGGGCCTTCTGGGGCGGCACCATCAACTACTGGCGGGAGTCGGGCTTCCGGCCCTCCTTCTTCCCCAAGCGGGAGGCGCGCCGCGACGTCCGCCGGTCGATCGTCTTCGTCCTCGCCGTGTGCGTCCTGTACTTCACCCCGCTCGTCTACTTCACGGGCGTGGAGGGCCTCTTCCTCTACTTCGTGGCACCCTGGCTCGCCACCCACGCGTGGTTCAGCGCGACGACGCTGATGCACCACAGCTCCAGCGACGTGCCCTACCTGACCAACGAGCACTGGACGCGCAACGCCAGCCGGCTGCTGGTGACGACCGACTACGTCTATCCGAAGTGGCTGCTCTTCCTCACCCACAACATCTCCATCCACACGGCGCACCACGTGGCCCCCGTCGTCCCGTACTACAACCTCCGCAAGGCCCAGGCGGCGCTGAAGGAGGCGTACCCCGGCATGGTCCGCGAGGAGCGGGTGCGGGTGGGCCAGCTGGCGCGCATCGTCCGGCGGCTGCACTTCTACGACACCGAGTCGGGCTTCTACACCGACTTCTCGCGTACGAAGATCGCGCCGGTGGACGCCCCGCCGGCGGTGAAGGCGCCGTCATGACACCGCCGGTCCTGAGGAGGTTCGCCCACGCGGCGGTGGGCGCCGTGCTGCCGGGCGTCGGCGGGCGCTGGGCGACCGATGTGTTCAGCCGGACCCGCCCGCTGGGCGGCCGGCCGGACAACGTCCTGCCGCTGGGCGCCCGGAGGTTCGCCGTCCGGGGGAACCCCGATGTGCGCGGGGGCTATCTGTGGGGTGACGACGGCGGGCCGACCGCGCTGCTCGTCCACGGCTGGGGCTCCGACAGCAGCAGCATGTACTCCCTGATCGCACCGCTGCGGCAACTCGGCTACCGCGTAGCCGCGTTCGACGCCCCCGCGCACGGCGTGCACGAGGGCACCCAGGCGACGATGACGCAGTTCACCACCGCCGTGGGCGCCGTCCTGGACTCGCTCGGCGGCGCGCGGGTGGTGATCGCGCACTCGCTGGGCTCGATCGCCGCGGTCGGGGCCGTGGCCGCGCGGCCACGGCGGAGCACCGACTGCCTCGCCCTCCTCGCCCCGACCTGCACGCTCACCTCCGTGCTGGAGGGCTGGGCGCGGGACGAACTGCGGCTGTCGCACGCGATCGTCGACCGGATCCGCACCGAACTGCACCGCCGCAACGGCGTGCCCGTCACCCACTGGGACGTCGTCGGCCTCGGCCGCGGCCTCGACTGCCCCATCCTCGCCCTCCACGACCCCGACGACCCGGTCGTCCCCTTCCGCGAGGCCGAGGCCATCGCGGCCGGACTGCCGGACGTACGGCTCGAAAGAGCGCCCGGCCGCGGCCACATGGGCATCTTGATGTCACCCGAAGTGAAGAGCGCCGTCTCCGCGTTCGTCGCGGAACACGGCACGAGGACTGGAGAGACCATCCCGTGAGCGAGGAAACGCGAACCGGCGACAGGGCGTGGATGTGCCTGGTGTGCGGCTGGGTCTACTACGAAGCCCTCGGCCTGCCCGAGGAGGGCATCGCCCCCGGGACCCGCTGGGAGGACGTCCCGGCGGACTGGAAGTGCCCCGACTGCGGCACGACGAAGGAAGACTTCGTGATGGCCCCGCTGTAGCACCACGGCCACAGGTCGCCGGACCCGCGGCACGACCGGGCCGGCGTGCAGAGCCCCCGTTCCGCGCGACGAAGGAGACCCATGACCACCGCCACGGACCCGCGCACCGCCATGACGACCCTCCTCTCCCCCCGGGGGAAGCGCGACCCCTATCCCCTCTACGAAGCCCTGCGCGCCTACGGCCCGATCCTGCCGCTGGGGCCGGGCCAGCTCGTCGTCACCGGGCACGCCGAATGCTCCAGAGCCCTGCGCGAGACGGCCCTGCTGTCCACGGACGCCGCCGTGCAGGACGCGCTGCTGCCCGGCTGGCGCGACCACTCCTCCTGGCGCTGGCTCACCAGGAACATGCTCTTCAGCAACAACCCCGACCACGACCGCTACCGCCGCTTCTTCGGCGTCGCCTTCACGCCCCGCCGCATCGCGGCCCTGCGGCCCGCCCTGGAGGGCCTGATCGGCGGGCTCGTGGACCGGCTTGCGGACCTCGGCGCGGGCGGGGCCCCGGTCGACATCATGGCGGAGTTCGCGTTCCGGGTGCCCATGGCCGTGATGGGGGAGCTGCTCGGCATACCCGAGGAGGAACAGCCGGGCTTCCGCGGTGCCATCGGCGCGATCACCACTGCCCTGGAGCCGGTTCAGGACCTCGCCCAGCTCGCCCCCGGTGACGCCGCGATGGATCAACTGGCCGTCTACTTCACCGACCTGGCCGCGCGCCGGCGTGCCCGGCCGGGCACCGACCTGGTGAGCGAGATGGTCCGGCTCCGGGACGCCACGGGCGAACTCAGCGAGGAGGAGCTGGTCGCCAACTTCATGCTGCTCCTGGTCGCCGGCACCGAGGCCCCCATGGACCTCATCGGCAACGCGCTGCGCCTCGCCCTCGAGCACCCCGGACACGCCGCCAGGCTGCGCGAGGACCCCTCGCTCGCCCCCGGCTTCGTCGAGGAGACCCTGCGCTTCGACCCCGCCGCGCAGGCCCTGAACCGCATGGCCGCCGAGGACTTCGACTTCTTCGGGGTGCCGGTGGCCGCCGGCACGAAGGTCACGCTGCTGATCGCCGCGGGCAACCGCGACCCGCGCCAGTACGCCGACCCCGGCGTCTTCGACCCCGGGCGGCAGGGCAACCACGCGCTCACCCTCAGCGGGGGAGCGCACTACTGCCTCGGCGCGGGCCTGGCCCGGATGCAGGCGGAGCTCGCGCTGCCCGCCGTGCTGCGCCGCTTCCCCGGCCTCGCGCCCGCGGGTGAACCCACCTTCCGCGACCAGCTCGTTCAGCGCGGCTTCGGCCAACTCCCCGTGAAGTGTGGGTGAGCGGCCCACATCACATTCCGTCAGCGCTGAGTGACGCTGTATGCTCCAGTGAGTTGGAAAAGCCAACCCACGAACGAGGAGAGCGATGACTCAGACTGCCGCCGCTCAGGCGGGCAGTGCGACGAAGCCCCGCTTCGGTCCAGTGTTCGCCGTCGTTGTAGCCGGGGTTGCGATGTCCAACCTCGACATGTTCATCGTGAACGTCGCCCTGCCCGACATCGGCGACCAGTTCTCCGGCTCCTCGCTGGCGTCCCTGTCGTGGATCCTCAACGCCTACGCCGTCGTCTTCGCCGCGCTGCTCGTCCCGGCGGGCAGCCTCGCGGACCGCACCAGCCCCCGCCAGGCGTACCTGCTGGGCATCGCCGTCTTCACCGCCGCCTCCGCGGCCTGCGCGGTGGCGCCGGGGGTGTGGGTCCTCGTCGCGGCCCGCGTCGTCCAGGCCGTCGGCGCGGCCATGCTGATCCCCGCCTCCCTCGGCATCCTGCTCGCCGCGGCCCCGCCCGAGAAGCGGGTCGCCGCCGTCCGCGGCTGGACGGCCATCAGCGGTGTGGCCGCGGCGCTCGGACCGGTCGCAGGCGGCCTGCTCACCCAGCTCGACTGGCGCTGGGTCTTCCTGGTCAACCTGCCCATCGGCGTCTTCGCGCTGGTCCTCGGCGTGCGGGTGCTGCCCCGTACGCCCGCCCGCCCCGCCACCGCCCGGCTCGACCTCGTGGGCGCGGCCCTCCTCACCCTCGGCATCGCCGTCCTCGCCCTCGGCCTGGTCAAGAGCGAGGACTGGGGCTGGACCTCCGGCCGCACGATCGGCTCGCTGGTGGCGGGCGTTGTCCTGCTGGCGCTCTTCCTCTACGGCTCCTCCCGCCACCCCTCGCCGATCCTGCCGCTGCACCTGCTGCGCGTGCCCGCCGTCGGACCCTCCACCTTCGCCAACCTCCTCTTCGCGGTGGCCTTCGGCGCGATGCTGCTGTCCGCCGTGCTCTGGTGCCAGCAGGTGTGGCACTGGTCCCCGCTGCGCACCGGCCTCGCCATCGCCCCCGGGCCGCTCATGGTCCCCGGCTTCGCCATGGGCATCGGGCCCGTGATCCGGCGGCTCGGCTCGGCCGCGGTCTCCGCGATCGGCTGCGTTCTCTTCGCCGCGGGCATCGCCTGGTGGATCTACCGCCTCGACACCGGCCACGACTACGCCGCGGGCCTGCTCCCCGGCATGCTGCTCACCGGGATCGGGGTCGGCCTGGTCGTGCCCACGCTCGTCGGCGCCGCGGTCACCGCCCTGCCGCCGCAGAGCTTCTCCACCGGCTCGGCCGTGGTGACGATGGCCCGGCAGGTCGGCTCGGTGCTGGGCGTCGCCCTCCTCGTCGCCTTCCTCGCCGCGCCGCACGGCGGTGACCTCGTCACCTCGTTCGACCACGGCTGGGAGTTCATTCTCGCGTCGGCCGCTGCCGCCGCGGTCGTGTGCCTCTTCATCCCCCGCGCGCGGCCGAAGGAAGCGGCCTGACGGTGTACGTAACGGTGGAGCCCGGAGGCACGAAAGCCCCCGAACCCTCCGGGCTCACGCGCTCCCCTGGCGCGGCCCCGGCCTGACGGCCGTCGGCACGACGTACACCAGGCCGGGCGGCCCGTGTGCGCGGTGACCCCACCGCGCCGGGCCGCCCGGCCCTTCCGTGCCCGCCGCCGGAAAGGGGGGTTTTCCCCACCCCCGCCGGGGGCCCACGTCCCTGGCCCGCCCCTGCCGCCGCTGATTTGCTGGGTGCGCGGGGAGGGAACGGCCCTCCACCGGCACGGGACACCCAGGGGGACGAGGACGATGCGCGCGCACGGGCGGAAGAGCCGCTGGTCGAAGGCAGGCCGGCTGGGGGCGGCGGTGAGCGTGGCCGCGGCCGTCGCCGCGGGGATCGCGGTGGTGCCGCAGGCGAGCGCCTCCGGCCCGGCCGCGGGGCACTACGGCACCCGCACCCTGGAGTCGGACGTGCGCGCGGTGCGGGCCGCGGGCGGCAAGGTGAGCGTCCTCGCCGAGGTCGCCACCGGCGAGGGCACCCTCCGTGCCAGGTCGGCGACGGGGGAGCAGGTGCCGTGGGACGCGCGGTTCCGCACGGCGAGCACGACGAAGACGTTCACCGCCACCGTCGTGCTCCAACTGGCCGCCGAGAAGAGGCTGTCGCTGGACGACACGGTCGAGAAGTGGCTGCCCGGCGTCGTCGCGGGCAACGGCAACGACGGGTCGAGGATCACGGTCCGCGACCTTCTCCAGCAGACCAGCGGCCTCTTCGACTACGTGGACGACCCGGAGCTCTCCGGCGCGCTCTTGGAGGACTTCGAGAAGCACCGCTACGACGCGACGCCCGCCGGGCAGTGGGTGGCCGTGGCGATGCGCCACCGGCCGCTGTTCACACCCGACCACGAGCACCCCCGCTGGGCGTACTCCAACACCAACTACCTCCTCGCCGGCCTGATCGCCGAGAAGGCGGGCGGCCTGAGCTGGCGCGAGCAGGTCGAGCACCGCGTCATCGCCCCGCTCGGCCTGCGCGGCACCGGCGTCGCGGGCGCCAACCCCTTCATGCCCGGCCCACACGCCCGGGTGTACTTCGACCTGCCCGGCGGCGGCCGGCTGGACGTCACCGAGCAGAGCCTCCAGCACACCGCGGACTCGGCGGTCATCAGCACCACCGGCGACCTCAACACCTTCTTCCGCGCCCTCGTCACCGGCAAGCTCCTGTCCGAGGCCCAACTGGCCGAGATGCGGCGGACCGTGGCCCGCACCGACGACCCCGACGACCTGGCCGAGTGGCCGCAGGGCGAGTACGGGCTCGGGCTGCGCTGGGTCCCGCTCTCCTGCGGCAGCGGCTACTGGACGCACGAGGGCGACGGATTCGGCTCGTACACCCGCACCGGCGTGACCCCGGACGGGAAGCGGTCCGTCGCCGTGTCGATCACCAGCGCGGGGGACCGCCCCGACCCCGCGCGGCTGGGCCCCGCCGCGCGCGGGCTCGTCGACAACGCCCTGTGCGCACGGCCGGGCGCGAACAGCTCCGTGAAATAGGTCAAAACGCGCAAAAGGGGTGCAAGTTCGCCGTGATGCGGCGGGATTGCGCCCCTTTCGGCCGTCCTGCTCCGTCGTGTTGACATGCGGTCCCGTGATCCATAATGCTCATTCCACTAGCTGACTAGTTAATTAGCAAGGTGGGCGATGGGTGGGATGAGACCAGCCGACGGCGCGAGCCGCTGGGCGGTGGAGGCGCGGGGGCTGGGCAAGCGCTACCGGAAGAACTGGGCGCTGCGCGACTGTTCCTTCCGGCTGCCCGCCGGATCGATCTGCGGGCTCGTCGGCTCCAACGGCGCGGGCAAGAGCACCCTGCTCGGCATCGCGGCCCGGCTCGTCCGGCCGACGACCGGCAGCCTGCGGCTCCTCGGCCGGGACGTGACGGACCCCGGGGTCCTCGCGGGCTGCGCCTTCGTGGCCCAGGACAAGCCGCTCTTCCCGCGGTTCACCGTGGAGGACACCCTGCGCCTGGGCGCGGAGCTCAACCCCCGCTGGGACCAGGCGACCGCCGAGCGGATCGTGCGGTCCGGCAGGATCCCGCTCGGCGCGCGCGTGGACACGCTCTCCGGCGGCCACCGCGCCCGGCTGGCGCTCGCCCTGGCCTTCGGCAAGCGGCCCGAACTGCTGCTGCTCGACGAGCCGCTGGCCGCGCTCGACCCGCTCTCCCAGCACGAGCTCGCCGGGCTGCTGATGGCCGAGGCCACCGAGCAGGGCACGACCGTCGTGATGTCCTCCCATCAGCTGTCCGACGTGGCCACCATGTGCGACCACCTGCTCGCCGTCGCCGACGGCCGCGTACGGCTGGCGGGCGGGGTCGACGAGCTGCTGGGAGCCCACCGGATGGTCACCGGGGCGCACCTCGTGGAGGGAGTGCCGGAGGAGATCGCGCGGCACACCGTCGTCGAGTCGCGCACCACAGGACGTCAGTTCACCGCGCTGATCCGCGCCCGCGGCCCGGTCGAGGGCGAGTGGAAGGTCACCGCGGCCGGCCTGGAGGAGGTGCTGCTGGGTTATCTGCGGTCGCCCGGCGCCCCCGCCCTGCTGACCGCGGACGCCGGCATCGAGAACGAGGACCGCGCCGAGCGCGGGGAAGAGGGGACGGCGCCATGAGCCCGGCCGTAGGGACACCGAAGGAGACGGAAGCCGGGAAGCGGCCGCCGCGTCTGCTGCGCGGCATGCCGTGGCTGGTCTGGCGCCAGCACCGCACGGCGCTGGTGGCCTGCCTGGTCCTCGCGGCGTCGGCCTGCGTCTACATGCTGTGGGAGCGGGCGGCGGCCGTGGACTATCTGGCCGGTGGCCGGGCGGGCGCCACGGACGGCGAGTTCAGGATGGCCTTCCAGAACACGGCGTACGCGTCGGCCTTCCAGAACGGCTCCTGGATGATGTCGATGCTGCCCGTGGTCGCGGGCGTCTTCCTCGGCGCCCCGCTGATCGCCGGTGACCTGGAGCGCGGCACCCTGAAGCTGGTGACGACCCAGTCGATGACCCGCCGCCGCTGGCTGGCCACCAAGACCGGCGTGGCGGTGCTCGTCACGCTGGTGTGCTCGGTCGTGCTCTCCGCCGCGTTCAGCTACTGGTGGCGCGCGGTGCACGGCGTCACCTTCGCCGACTGGACCGAGAGCGGCGACTTCGACACCACCGGCCCCACGCCGGTGGCCCTGTCGCTGCTCTACCTCGCCGTCGGCATCGCGCTCGGGGTGGCCGTCCGCCGGGTGGTGCCCGCCATGGTGCTGGCGTTCGGCTTCGGCTTCGCGATGAACCTCGTGTGGGACCGGATCCGGCTGCTGCCCTTCACACCCCGGCAGATCACCAACCCCGTGGAGCAGGGCCAGCCCGCCGTCCCCGCGGGCGGCGCCCGCTTCGACAACTGGACCGTCGACGCCCAGGGCAAGCTCCACGGCTTCGGCGCCTGCGCCAACGAGCACACGCCCGCCCAGTGCAGGGCGGACAAGGGCATCGTCGCCGAGCGCCTGGAATACTTCGCCCACGACCAGATGAGCGGCATGCAGTGGACGTGGGCCGGAATCCTGCTGGCGGCGGCCCTCGTGATCGCGGGCTTCACCGTGTGGTGGATCCGCCGGCGGCCGCTGTGATCCGCGAAGCCGTCCGGTCCACACGCAGACGGACGGGATGAGGGGCGGGCGACATGGTCGAGTTCAGGATCGACCGGCACAGCGGCATGGCCGCCTACCTCCAGATCGTCCAGCAGGTCCAGGAAGCGCTGCGGATGGGCATCCTCGTCGAGGGCGACCAACTGCCCACCGCGGCGCGGGTCGCGCGGGACACCAAGCTCAACCCGAACACGACGCTGAAGGCGTACCGGGAGCTCGAACACCTCGGGCTCGTCGAACCCCGCCCCGGCGTGGGCACCTTCGTCAGCGCGGTCCCGGCACAGCGGAGCCCCCTCGCCGACTCCCCGCTCCTCGGCGAACTGTCGGAATGGATGCGCCGGGCACGCGCGGCGGGCCTGGACTGGGGAGACGTCTCGGCCCTCATCACGGCGGCACGCGCGGACCATTTCCCCGCCGGATGAGCGGGGCCGAGGCTGCCGGGACCGCGGCACCGCCCCGCACCCACAGCGCACCGAATCCACCGACCGCCGATCGACGAATGGCATGACGACACCATGAATCCGGTCCCGATACCCGGTTCCCGCACAGGAGACCCCGGCCCGGCGACGGAGCCGGCCGCCGGGCCGGCGCTGCCCGCGTCGCCGGCCCGGCGCCTGGCGAAACGTATCTTCCCGTGGGTGTGGCCGGCCCTCGCGGTCTACGCCGCCACCACCGTGCTGCACCTCGTGCTGCTCGCCGCGATGGCCGGCCCCGAAGGCCCCGGGCTGCGGGAGTCGCTGCTCTCCTGGGACGGCAAGCTGTACGTCGACATAGCCGCCAACGGCTATCCCGACGACTACACCTACGCCGCCGACGGCAGGCTCACCGGCAACAACCTCGCGTTCTTCCCGCTGTATCCGCTGCTGATCCGCGTGGTGCACACCTGCACGGGCCTCAGTCACGAGACGGCGGGCATCGTCACCGCCCACCTCGCGCTGATCGCCGCGCTGATCGTCGTGCAGGCCCTCCTCACCCGGCTGTACGGGCGGCGGACCGCCGTCATCGGGACCGTCCTGCTCGCCGGGGCGCAGCCGATGGCCGTCGCGTTCCTCATGTCGTACAGCGAGTCGCTGTTCCTCGCGCTGGCCGCCGGGACGCTGCTGGCCGCGCACCGCCGCGCCTGGCTCACCGCGGGCACGCTCGCGCTGCTCACCGGGCTGACCCGGCCCGCAGCCGCGGCCGTGGTGGCGGCCCTGGCCGTGGCAGTCGCCCTGGAACTGCTCCGCGAACGCCGCCCGCGGGCCCGCCCCTTGGCGGCCCTCGCCCTGGCCTGCGCGGGCACGCCCCTGTACCTGTGGTGGGTGGGGGCGCGCATCGGTGACCTGGACGCGTGGTTCTCCATCCAGGAGGCCGGGTGGGGCACGCACTGGGACAACGGGGCGGCGTTCCTCGGCTTCCTCCGCGACTCGCTCGGCCACAGCGAGGGCTGGGTGCCGGTGAGCACGGCCGTGCTTCTGCTCGGGCTGGTCTGCGCGACGGTCGTGGCCTGGCGGCGCGACGCGTGGCCGCCGCTGCTCGTCCACGGCACGGGCATCCTCGTCCTCACGCTCTGCCAGAGCAACTACTCCCACTCGAAGCTGCGTCTGCTGGTGCCGGGCCTGCTCTTCCTGGTGCCCGCGGCGAGAGCACTGGCCCGGGCGCGTCCGCGCACGGCGGTGGTCGCCCTGACGGCGGCGACCGCGTTCGGCTGCTGGTACGGCGCGTACATGCTGACGATCTGGCGCTACGCGATCTGAACGCCCGGGGCGGGGAGGTAAGGCACCTCACTGTCGCGCGCGAGTAATCATGCCGCTGCGGAGAGTTAAAATTTTTGACGTGTTGCCGCACAACCAGCTCCGCCTTCCGGTTCATTGGACGCACCGCACGACGGATCGAGGGATCTGTGACTGGAGAGACGGACCGGCTCCCGCCGCTCCGCATGCGCAGCCGTCGACTGGCGATCACCTTCGCCGCCTTCCGCGAGATGCACGCGAGCCGCTGGTGCGCGTATGTCCATGTGCACACCGGGGACGGTGAGGCGGCGGAGGAGATCGTGGCGGCGGTCTTCGGGCAGCTGGGCCGGCAGTGGCCGCACGTGCTGCGCCGGCCGTCCGCCGACTCGTACGCCTGGACGTCGCTCAAGGAGCACCTGGCGGCCTGGCTCGCGGTGCGCGGCCGTGACTCGGCGCTGGTGACGGCCGCGTTCGGCTGCGTGACCCGCCTGCCCACCGAGTGCCGGCAGCGGTTCGAGCTGCTGGAGAACCGGATGGCGCTGTACGCGGCGATCGCCCGGCTGCCCGAGCGGCAGTGCGACGCCCTCGTCCTCAACCACGTGATCGGATACAGCGTGGTCCAGGTCGCGAGCCTGCTCGGCGCCGACGAGGCCCTGGTGCACTCCCACATCGGCCACGCGAAGCGCAAGCTCGCGTCCGGCCTGTCCGTCGGGCATCCCGTCAGCGGGAGTTGACGCTTCCCGGGCGGGACGCGCGCAAGGCGTCCCTCTATCACATGCCCACACCCTCCTTCCGTCAGCATGCGAGGCCCCAATCACCCTTTGGTGAGGCGGATTTCGTCACCTGCGGCGACCGGTGCAACGATGCGCTCGCCCGAACCGACTATCCGAGTAACTGGAGCCTGTATGCAGCGATGTGGGGGAGCATCGGCCGGCCGCTGGGGAGCGGCGGTGATCGCGTCGGCCACGGCCGTCGTCCTCGCGCTCCCGGCGCCCATGGCGGAGGCCGCCGGCGCGAGCGGCCCGCCGAAGGTCGCCGCGAAGGGCGCGTATCTGCTCGACAGCGGTGCCGACAAGCAGCTGTGGGCCAAGGAGGCCGACACCAGGCGGCAGATGGCCAGCACCACCAAGATCATGACGGCGGTCGTGGTGCTCGACGGCCACGGGGCGGACCTCGACCGGCAGATCGAGGTCAAGCAGGCCTACCGCGACTACGTCGCACGCACCGGAGCGAGCACCGCCGACCTCCGTACCGGCGACAAGCTGACGGTCAGGCAGCTGCTCTACGCGCTGATGCTGCCGTCCGGCTGTGACGCCGCCTACGCGCTCGCCGACACCTTCGGCAGCGGCGACGACGAAGGGGCGCGCACCCGTTCGTTCATCGCCATGATGAACAAGAAGGCGTCCGAACTCGGGCTGAGCCGCACCACCTACGACTCCTTCGACGGCATCTCCTCCCGGGGCGGCAACCTCACCACCCCGCGCGACCTGGCGAAGCTCTCCCGGCACGCGCTCGGGAACCACACCTTCCGCCAGGTCATGGGCTCTCTGAACACCCAGCAGAAGGCGGCCAACGTCAACCGCCTCTACACCTGGTACAACACCAACAAGCTGCTCGGCTCCTACAAGGACGTCATCGGCATCAAGACCGGCACCACCACGGCCGCCGGTCCCTGCCTGGTCTTCGCCGCGCAGCGCCGGGGCCGCGCCGTGGTCGGCGTGATCCTCGACGACGCCACCGCCCGCTATCCCGACGCCGCCAGGATGCTCGACTACGCCTACGGCAAGCACACCGAGCTGAAGCTCCGCAAGCTCCCCCCGCTGGCCCGCGAGGACTGAAGCCGCCCGCCCCCGCCGACGATCCCCGAGAGCCCGGACCCCGACCGGAGGTCCGGGCTCCGCGTGTGCGGGCATGCCTGTGTGAGTGTCCGTCACTTCCCAGGAAACGGCACTGTTTTGTACCTGAACGAGTGAACCGGCAGCCGGGAAGTGCCGGATGCCGAACTTCCCGGCACGCAGGCGGAGATAGAGTCCTTCCTGTCCGGAAACGGACATCGGATCCCCGCGTTCGCCGACGGTTGTACCGGACCGCACCGCCGTCCGCCGGGGCCCGCCGCCCCCACTCCGACTCCTCGGCACGTCGCCGCCCACCCCCGCGGCCTTCGCATGCCCATGGGCCCTGCCCAAGAACGGGAGCACACCCCCACCGCTTCGTCCACCGAACCCTGGAGGCGCCATGTCCGCCCGGACCGACCCGCGGAACGCCCCGCGAGCCCGCCGCCCACAGCCCGCCGCGGCGGGGGCACGATGACCGTCCTCAAGGGGCGGGCACCACGGACGATCCCCGTCTCGGCGAGCGAACTGCTGCTGTTCGGCGGCGCCTTGCGGTGCGACGCGGCGTTCGTGAACCACGGGAAGCCCCTCCTGAGGCTCACCTTCCGGTCGATGGCGCGGCAGTTCCCGGCCATGGCCGGCACGGTGGCGAAGGCCGCCTGGCGCGAGGACCCCGCCGCACTGCTCACCCTGCTGGGCGCCGAGCTGGGGCAGGGCGCGGCCCGCGCCTTCGGGCTGGTGGCCACCAATCAGGTGCTCGTGGCCCTCTTCGCCTCCGGGCCCACCCCCGAGCGGATCCACCGGGGGCTGCCCGCCCTCCTGGCCGTCACCGCGGTCAGCGCGGCCTCCGCCCTGCTCGCCTCGGTCTCCGTGGCCGCCGCCGGACAGTTGGAGCCCAAGGTGGAGCGGGTGTGCACCGCCCGCTTCTACCGCACCGCGGTCCGGGTGGAGCTCGCGATGCTGGAGGACAAGGACTTCCACCGCAAGCTCGACGCGGGCCGCTTCGGCACCGACGCGGTGCGGAGGATGCTCGGCTCCTCGGTGCTCGTGGTCAACGCCCTGATCGGGCTGGTCTCCGCGGCCGGTGTGCTGGCCCTGCTGCACCCGTCGCTGGTGCTCATGCTGCTGCTGATCGCGGCACCCAAGGGCTGGGGCGCGGTCGTCTCCGCCCGCCGCCAGTACGCCTCGCGGCACGCCTGGATCGAGCACCGGCGCGCGATCTCCGTCATCACCTCCAGGCTGACCAGCCAGGACTCGGCCGCCGAGATCCGCGTCCACGGCGCGGGCCGGATGCTCGTCGACGCCTACGACGACATGGCGGCGACCATGGAGAAGGAGCAACAGCGCCTGTCCCGCGCCCAGGCGGTCACCCAGAGCGCGTCCTCGGCGCTGTCCGGGCTGGCGGCCGTCGCCGCGTACGGCGTGCTGTGGCTGCTGCTGGCCTCCGGCGGGGTGCCCCTGGCGGTCGCCGGCACTGCCGTGATCGCCGTACGCACCGGCGGCGCCGGGCTCACCTCCCTGGTGATCCAGGTCAACCGCCTCTACGAGGAAGCGATGTATCTGGGCGATCTGGAGGACGCCTGCCGCACCGCCGAGCGCAACGCCATCCCCTCCGGTGGGACGCCGCTGGCGGCGGGGGTGCGCGAGATCCGGCTGGAGAAGGTCTCGTTCGTCTACCCCGACACCACCGTCCCCGCGCTCCGCGAGGTCAGCCTGGCCGTTCCGCCCGGCAAGGTCGTGGCCCTGGTCGGGGCGAACGGCTCCGGCAAGACCACCCTGGCCAAGCTGATCGCCGGGCTCTATCTGCCGACCTCGGGCCGTCTGTCCTGGAACGGCGTCGACGTCCGGGAGGCGGACCGCGACCAGCTCTTCGACCAGGTCGCCGTCCTGTCCCAGGACTTCCCCCGCTGGCCCATGACCGCCCGCGCCAACGTCCACATCGGCCGGCCGGGTCGGCGGCTCGACCAGGAGCTCATCGACCGAGCGGCCGCCGACGCAGGCGCGACCGATGTCGTCAACTCCCTTCCGCATCAGTGGGACAGCCTGGTCATCAAGGGCTTCGAGCGCGGCACCCAGATCTCCGGCGGCCAGTGGCAGCGGCTGGGCAGCGCGCGCGCCCGCTACCGCCGCGCGCCCCTGCTCATCGTGGACGAACCCACCTCCGCGCTGGACCCCAAGGCCGAGGCCGAGGCGTTCCGTTCGCTGCGGACGCTGACCGACGAGGGCACGACCGTCCTGCTGATCACCCACCGGCTGGCCGCGACCGCGACCGCCGACCTCATCTATGTGCTCGACCGTGGCCACCTCGTGGGCGCAGGCACCCACGAGGAGCTGATGGCCGTCGAGGGCGGGCTGTACCGCTCGATGTACGAGCTCCAGGCCGCCCAGTACGGCATCGAGCCCGCTCCGCGATCCGTCCCCGACCCCGTCAGGCGCAATGGTTCCCCGCATGCACAGCCCGCCCAGGCCTGACGGCCGCACCGACGCCCCGTCCTCGTCCCGGCCTTCGCCCTCCGCTCCGTCCCTGCCGCATCCCAGGTCCCCCTCGGAGCAGTCGCCCCCGCCTGTTCGGCTGTCCGCTTCCGTTCAGCCGGCTCCGCCCGCTCCCGAACCACCGGCTCCGCCCGCGGTCGTGCCCGAACCGTCGGCTCCGCCCGCCCGGCCGCCGCTGGGTCCCCTGGCGAGCACCTTGCGTGATGTCTTCGGGTGCCTCGGTGTGATCACGGCGGCGGTCCTCATCTCCTTCCTCTGTGTTCACTTGAGCCACGCGTTCCCCGAACTCTCGGCCAAATGAACGGAGTCGGGCGTCGGCCAATACCGGCCAAGAGGCCGCATGGCCGACGCCGACTCTGGCGGACCGGTGTGCCGCCTCCTACCATTCGAACGCTCCCGTCCCCACGGGTCACCCCCGGGCATGACTTGTCATGATCATGCCCTGAAATCGTTCAGTTCTCACTCATTCCGTTTCCGGAATCCGTCCCCCGGCGTCCGGCCGGAATGCGACCGCTCAGTCCAGGACAACGATTGGAGAGAGCCATGCCCGCCGGTCTTTTCGCAGGGGCCACTATCGCGGCGCTGTTCAGCGCGCCGTTCTCCACGTACGGTCCCTCGGTCATCGTCAACCCGCCGCCGGACAAGATCGTGATCGAGATAGCGACCGTGAACGGCTCGGGCTGCCCGCAGGGGACCGCCGCGGTGGCCGTCTCGCCGGACAACACCGCCTTCACGGTGACCTACAGCGACTACCTCGCCCAGGTGGGCCTGGGGTCCAAGCCGACCGACGCGAGAAAGAACTGCCAGCTCAACCTGATCGTCCATGTGCCCCAGGGCTTCACCTACGCCATCGCCAGCGCGGACTACCGCGGCTACGCCCAGCTGGAGAACGGCGCGACCGGCGCCGAGAAGGCGTCGTACTACTTCCAGGGGCAGTCCCAGACCGTCCCCAGCATCCATAACTTCAAGGGCGCCTACGCCGACAACTGGCAGGCGACCGACCAGGTCGACATCGCGTCCCTGGTCTGGGCGCCGTGCGGCGAGCAGCGCAACTTCAACATCAACACCGAGCTGCGCGTCAACGCCGGGACCTCGGACCCGACCAAGTCCACGAGCTACATGACCATGGACTCGACCGACGGCAACCTCAACACCATCTACCACCTGGCCTGGAAGGAGTGCCCGAAGTAGGCACGACACCTGTGAGGGGTGGCGGGCCGGCGGGCCCGTCACCCCCGGCGCCGGCCGGGACTTTATGCCGTCCACAGCCGACGTCACCTGCGGCGATAGCACTCCGCACGGCCTTGGTCACATAATGGGTATAGACCTCTGGCGGAAAGCGCGCGAATGTGGGGGGAACCACCGCGAAGACCAGCGGCCCGAAATCCGCTCCCGCAGGACCGTCCCGGCGTCGGAGACACGTTCCCGGCCGGCGCCCTTCGCGCTACCTCGATTGCCCTTGAGTCAGATGCCTGCAACCAGCCGTGACACCGTGAGTCCCCCGCACACGGGCGATGCCGTCACCAGCGACCCCGACCCGGTCACCGGCCGGGCCGCCGCGCCACGGCACGGCCTCCGGTCCTCCTGGGCCACCGCCGGGCTCCCCCTGTGCATGCACAGCCCGCCCGCGCGGCGGCACCCGCACTACCCCCCGCCGCACCCCTCCCGCACGATCTCGCTGCCCGCGACCGTGCGCTCCGTGGCCGCCGCCCGCCGGTTCGCGGAAGGGCTGCTGGCCGAATGGGGCCTGCACGAGCTCGTCGGCGACACCGCCCTCCTGCTCTCCGAGCTGGTCACCAACGCCGTGGTCCACGTGAGCGAGGCCGCCGGCGACATCGAGCTCGTGCTGACCCGGGCACGGGGACACCTCGTCGCCCAGGTCTCCGACACCGGCGGACACCTGCCGCGCTGCGGCGAGGCGGGCCCGGACAGCGAGAACGGGCGCGGGATGTGGCTCGTCGAGCAGATCGCCACCCGGTGGGGCCACCGGCCGTCCGCCAAGGGCAAGACCGTCTGGTTCACGCTGGCCCTCCCCGCCCCCGCCCCCGCCCGCTGACCTCCGCGCCCCGGACCATGGGCGAACGCGCACAGGCTGCGCACCGAGCGGGTTCGGAGAGACCATGGAAGTCGCTGCGGCGACATGGTGGAGCGGCCGGGGGAGACCCGGAGTGACCTGCCGGTCCGGCCCGACCGGCGCGAGGCCGCCGCACCACCCTCTGGGGCGGAAGGAGGTCCTCGATGGGGACGACCGACGCGTACCGGTCGGAACCCGGCCCTGCCGCGGGCGCGCCCTACGAGCCGGGCGGCCTGCTGGACGTGCTCAACGTGGCCGCCGTCGTCCTGGACGGCAAGGGGCGGATCGTCCTGTGGAGCCCGCAGGCGGAGGCCCTCTTCGGCTGGAGCGCCTCGGAGGCCCTCGGGCAGTACGCCGCCGAGCTGCTGGTCATCGACGAGCACCTGGGGCCGGTGCTGGAGCTGTTCGCCAAGGTGATGGGCGGCGAGTCCTGGGCCGGCGTCTTCCCCGCCCGGCACAAGGACGGCACCGCCCGGCTGGTGGAGTTCCGCAACATGCGGCTGGAGGACCGCAGCGGCGACTTCTACGCCCTCGGGATGGCCACCGACCAGGAAGTCCTCCGCCACATCGAGCGGGACCTCGCCCTCTCGCTCCGGCTGGTCGCCCAGTCGCCCATCGGCCTCGCCGTCCTCGACACCGACCTGCGGTTCGTCATGGTCAATCCCGCGCTGGAGCGCATCCACGGACTGTCCGCCGAGGAGCATCTCGGCCGGCACGTCGGCGAGGCCCTGCCGCTCGCGGACGTGGCCGAGATCGAGTCCGCCATGCGCGAGGTGCTGGCCACCGGCATCCCGCTGCTGGACCGCTTCGCCGTGGGCCGCGCCGGTGGCGGCGTCACCGAGGACCAGGCCCAGCTGGTCTCGTACTACCGCCTGGAGGACCCCGCCGGGCGCACCCTCGGCCTCGCCACCTCCGTCGTCGACGTCACCGACCGGCACCGGGCGAACAACGAGGCCAGGCGGCGCACGGCCCTGATCGCCGACGCCTCCGTGCTGATCGGCACCACCCTCGACCTGGACCGCACCGCCCAGGAGCTCGCCCAGGCCGTGGTGCCGGGCCTGGGCGACGTCGCGGCCGTCGACGTCCTCGACACGGTGCTGGCCGGTGAGCGCGCCGTCCCGCCGGACGGGGACGCCGCCGTCTTCCGCGCCCTCGCCGTGGCCTCCACCGACTCCGCCGGGGCCACCGACGCCGTCCGCGCCGCCGACCCGCCGGGGCAGATCGCGAAGTACGCGGCCGACCGGCTGGTCACCCGCTGCGTGACCACCGGGCGGCCCGTGTGCGTCGCCCGGGTCCACGACCGCGACCTGCCCCGCATCGCCCGCGACGGGGCGGCGGCCGAGCTGCTGGCCCGCGCCGGACTGCGCTCCTACCTCGCGGTTCCCCTGATCGCCCGGGGCGAGGTGCTCGGCGCGCTGGACCTCAAGCGCATCGGCAACCCCCGGCCCTTCGGCGAGGACGACATCGCGCTCGCCGGGGAACTGGCCGCGCGGGCCGCCGTCAGCATCGACAACGCGCGCTGGTACCAGCGCGAGCGCAGCACCGTCCTCACCCTCCAGCGCAATCTGCTCCCGCAGCGGCCCGCGCACCTGGTCGGCCTGGAGATCGCCTACCGCTACCAGCCCGCGGGCGCCGCCAGCAACGTCGGGGGCGACTGGTTCGACGTCATCCCGCAGGCAGGTGAGAAGAGCGCCCTGGTCGTCGGGGACGTCATGGGCAGCGGCATCAACGCGGCCGCGGCCATGGGCCAGTTGCGCACCGCCGCCCGGACGCTCTCCCAGCTGGGGATCGCCCCCGACAGGGTGCTGCACCACCTCGACCACACCGCCACCGGTCTGGACCAGATGATCGCCACCTGTGTCTACGCCGTGTACGACCCCCACGAGGCCCGCTGCCACGTCGCCACCGCCGGCCACCTGCCGCCCGTCCTCGTACGCCCGGGTCACCGCCCCGAACTGCTCGAACTGCCCGCCGGAGCGCCGCTGGGCGTCGGCGGTGTCCCCTTCGAGAGCGTCAGCCTGCCGCTGTCCCCCGGTGACCGGCTCGTGCTGTACACCGACGGCCTGGTGGAGACCCGGGACGAGGACATCGACACCCGCCTCGAAGCCCTGCTCTCCGTCCTGGCCGGCGCTCCCCAGGACCTGGAGGCCACCTGCGACCTGCTGCTGAGCTCACTGCGCGACGGCAACGACCAGGACGACGTGGCGCTGCTGATCGCCCGGGTCAAAACGGAGCCCGCCCCGGACGCCCGGTGACGGACGGCTCCCGCACGGCCTCAGCGGAGCTGGATGCGGTACGCCGCCCCGTCGTCCTTCAGCGTGATGTGGGCCTCGCCCTTCGCGCCCGCGTAGCTGCCCGTGCCGCCCGTCACCGCCGCGGTCGTCGGATAGGGGCCGCGGCCGAAGCGGTTCGTCAGGGAGGTCAGGACCAGCGTGCCCCGATCGGTGCGCAGGACGCGCTCGCACTGGGTCACGATGCCCTCGTAGCGCGCCAGCACCACGTCGCAGCGGTCGCTGGCGTCGCCCACGCGCTTGCCCGCGGTCTCCTTGCCGTCCTTGCCGGTCGCCGCGGTGTGCAGGTCGAAGTAGGTCACCCAGCGGTCCCCGGTCCGTGGGTGCTCCGGCTCGGTGCCGACCTTCTGCACCGTGACCAGGCGGAGATCCTTGTCCCCGTCGGCGGCGGCGGGTTGCAGGGACAGCACGCTGATCGTCACGGCGCCGGCGGCGGCCACCGCGGCGGCGGCGATGCTCAGGGCGCGGCGGGGACGGTCACGGAACATGTCGGTCCTCCAGATCGAGTCGGAGCGGCCCGGCCCCGGCGATCCCATCCGCCCCGTCCGGCACCGCGTTCACCTCGACGCCGACGGTATCGCGGAGCGACCGCGTGGCGACACATCGTCACCCACGAGATACAGCCAAATGTTCGATAGTTGAACGCGGTTGACGATATGCGGACCGGGTCCGCTACCCGGGGAGTTCGGCGCGGGTCGGGTACGACGGCTGCGCACCGCTCTTCGACACCGCCGCCGCCCCCACCCGCACGGCGAACCGCGCCGCCTCCAGCAGCGAGGCCCCCGTGGCCAGTTGACCGGCCAGCGCCCCCGTGAAGGCGTCCCCGGCCCCGGTGGTGTCGACGACCTCGGCGGGTACTCCCGGCACGACGGCCGGCTCGTCGTCCGTGGCGTCCAGGACCAGCGCGCCGCGCCCGCCGAGGGTGACCACGACCGAACGCGCGCCCATCCTCCGCAGTCCGGTGATCCACTCGCGCGCTCCCGCGCAGTGGAGCTTGGAGATCCGCCGCGCCTCGTGCTCGTTGACGACCAATGGATCGGCCGCCTCGAAGAGTTCGGGATCCAGGTCGCCCGCCGGCGGGGGCGAGGGGTTGAGCACGACGCGGGTGGCGGTCTCCCGGGCGACGCGGACCGCCTCCCGTACGGTCTCCTCGGGGATCTCCAGTTGCAGCGAGACCACCGCGGAACCGGCGATCACCTCCCGCGACGCCCGCACGTCGGCGGGGGAGAGGTGTGCGTTGGCGCCGGGGGAGACGACGATGCTGTTGTCGCCGTCCGCGCCGACGATGATCATCGCGGTGCCGGTCCGGGCGCCCTTCTCCACCACGACGTGCCGCACCTCGGCGCCGGACGCGCGCTGACCGGCCAGCACCAGCTCGCCGTAGGCGTCGTCACCGACCTTCGCCAGCAGGGCCGTGCGGGTCCCGAGCCGGGCGGCAGCGGCGGCCTGATTGGCGCCCTTGCCACCGGGCGACTCCACCAGGTCCGACCCCAGCACCGTCTCGCCCGCGTCAGGCCGACGGCCGACCCGGACCGTCAGATCGGCGTTGGCCGAGCCCACGACCAGTACGTCGTACATCTTCTTCTCGTTCACGTCCTCAACCCTCTCAGCCCGCGAAGCCGCCGGCGTTCTCCCGGGTCACCAGCACCACGGGAACCTTCACCTCGCGCGGCAGCGACTTGTGCTCCGCGGCCCGGACCGCCCAGTCCACCGCCTGCCTGCCGAGCAGCCTGGGCTGCTGGGCGACGGTCGCGGTCAGGGCCCCGTCCCGTACGGCCGCGATGCCGTCCGGCGTGCCGTCGAAGGCGACCACCTTCACGGCCTTGCCGGAGCGGGCACCCAGCGCCTTGGACGCGCCGAGCGCCATCTCGTCGTTGGCGGCGAAGACACCGGCGAGGTCACCGTGCGCCTGGAGCATGTTCGCCATGACGTCCATGCCCTTGGTGCGGTCGAAGTCGGCGGGCTGCCGGGCGACGACCTCGATGCCCGGATAGGCCCGGATGCCCTCCTCGAAGCCCTTGCCGCGCTCCCGGGCGGCCGACGTGCCCGGCAGGCCCTCCAGGAACGCCACCTTCCCCTTGCCGCCGACCGCTTCCGCGAGCGTCTTCGCCGCCAGCCGCCCGCCCGCGGCGTTGTCGGAGGCGATCGTCGAACCGACCTTGCCGCCGTTGACCCCGCGGTCGATGGATATCACCGGTACGTCCGCGCGGTTGGCGACCCCCACCGCAGGCACCGCGGCGTCCGAGTCGACGGGATTGATGACCGCCGCCTTGACGTTCTGACTGGTGAACGTCTCCATCTGGTTGACCTGTTGCACCGGGTCGTTCTGCGCGTCCGTGATGTTGATCTTCAGGCCGCGGGCCTTCGCCTCCTCCTGCGCGCCCTTCTTGATGCCCACGAAGAACGGGTTGTTCATCGTGGACAGCGCGAGCCCCAGATCCGTGTGGCCGCCGCGGTCGCAGCCGCTCAGCGCGAGGGCACCGGCCAGCGCCGCCGCCGCGGCCACCGCTCCCGTACGCCCCCTCATCGCGCGCTCCGGCGGCGCAGCGTGTCCAGCAGCACGGCCAGCGCGATGACCAGGCCCGTCGCGACCTGCTGCCAGAAGGCCGACACCGACAGCAGGTTGAGGCCGTTGCGCAGCACCGCGAGGATCAGCGCGCCGATCAGCGTGCCCGACGCCTTGCCCGAGCCGCCGGACAGGCTCGCCCCGCCGATGACCACGGCGGCGATGGCGTCCAGTTCGTAGCCCACGGCCGCCTGCGGCTGCGCCGAGGTCAGCCGGGAGGCCAGCACGATGCCCGCCACCGCGGCGAACAGCCCGGAGAGCGCGTAGACGACGAGCTTGCGGCGCCGGACGTCGATGCCCGAGAGCCGGGCCGCCTCCTCGTTGCCGCCGATCGCGAACATCGCCCGCCCCGTGTACGTCCGTGCCAGGACCAGCGCCGCGACGGCCCCCATCGCGACCATCACGAGCACGGGCACCGGCAGCCAGCCGCCGAGGGTGTCGCCGAGCCGGCCGAGCGAGGAGGGGAAGGCGATCGGGGAGCCGCCCGAGATGACGAGCGCGAGGCCGCGGCCGACGGACAGCATCGCCAGCGTGGCGATGAAGGCGGGGAGCCGCCCGTAGGCGACGAGCGCGCCGGACACCAGCCCGGCCACCACGCCCACCGCAAGACCCAGCGGCACCGCCACCACCACCGGCAGCCCCTGGGACGTGGCGGCCCACGCGACCACCGTCGCCGAGAGCGCGGCCACCGAGCCGACGGACAGGTCGATGCCCGCCGACACGATCACGAACGTCACGCCGAACGCGAGGATCGCCGTCACCGACGCCTGGACACCGACGTTGAGGAGGTTCTGCCCGCCCAGGAAGTCCCGGGACAGCGCCGCCATCACCACGACCAGGGCGACCAGCCCGCCCAGCGGGCCGTTGCGGAGCACCGCCCTCGTGAACCACTGCCCGGGGGTGACCCCGGGCGCCCGAAGCACCTCAGCCGACATCGGAGCCCTCCATCGCGCTCTGATCCATTGTCCTGTCCAAGTGCGGCACCCCGACCGCGAGTTCCATCACCGCGTCCTGCGTGGCCTCCTCGCCCGCGAGCTCACCGACTATCCGGCCCTGGGCCATCACCAGCACCCGGTCGCTCATCCCGAGCACCTCCGGCAGGTCACTGGAGATCATCAGGACCGCGCGGCCCGTGGCCGTCAGCTCGTTGACGAGCCGGTAGATCTCGACCTTCGCGCCGACGTCGATGCCGCGCGTCGGCTCGTCGAGGATCAGCAGCCGGGTGCCCGCCAGCAGCCACTTGCCGATGACGATCTTCTGCTGGTTGCCGCCCGACAGCGTGCGCGCAGACTGCTCGAGACCGCTCATCCGCACCTTCAGCCGCTCGGCCACCGCCGCCGCCTCGTGGCGCTGCGCCCGCCGGTCCACGAACCCGCCGCGGGTGTCGCGGTCGAGCCGCGCCAGGGTGAGGTTGTCGCGCAACGAGGCGTCCAGGAGCAGGCCCTGGCCCTTGCGGTCCTCGGGGACGAGCCCGAGCCCGGCCCGCATGGCGGCCCGTACGTCACCGCGGGCCAGCACCCTGCCGTCCACCTCGACCGTGCCGGCGTCGTAGCGGTCCACGCCGAACAGCGCCCGCGCGACCTCGGTGCGGCCCGCGCCCACCAGCCCGGCCAGCCCCACGACCTCACCGGCCCGCACCTCGAAGGCGACGTCGGCGAAGCCCGGGCCCCGGCCGCCGGTGCGGGTCAGCCCCCGCACCCTCAGCAGGGGCGCGCCCGGCTCCCCGGGGCGCTGCCGCGGATACTGCTCGGCGATGTCGCGGCCGACCATCAGCCGGATGAGCTCGTCCTCGTCCGTCGAGGCGGGCACCTCCGCCACCGAGCGCCCGTCGCGCAGCACCGTCACCCGGTCCCCGAGCGCGGCGATCTCGTCCAGGTGGTGGGTGATGAAGATGACGCCGACGCCGCTCTCCCGCAGTTCGCGGACGATGCCGAAGAGGGTCGCGACCTCCTCGGAGGTGAGGACGGCGGTCGGCTCGTCCATGATCAGTACGCGGGCGTCCAGGCTGAGCGCCTTGGCTATCTCCACCATCTGGAGCCGGGCGATGCCCAGTTCGGAGACCGGGGTGGCGGGGGAGACGTCGAGGCGCACCAGGCGCAGCAGCTCGGCGGCGCGGGCGCGCATGGTGCGCCGGTCCACGAGGCCGAGCGCGGTGCGCGGCTGCCGCCCGAGGAAGATGTTCTCCGCGACGGTGAGCCGGGGGACGAGGTTGAACTCCTGGTGGATGGTGGCGATACCGAGGCGCTCGGCGTCCTGCGCGGAGCGGATGGCGGCCTCCCGCCCGTCGACCAGGATGCGGCCCCCGTCGGGGCGGTGGGCGCCGGAGAGCATCTTGATGAGGGTGCTCTTGCCCGCCCCGTTCTCCCCCAGCAGGACGTGCACCTCACCGGCGCGCAGGCTCAGGTCCACCCCGTCCAGCGCCCGTACGCCGGGGAAGGACTTGGTGACCCCTTCGACCCGCAGCAGCTCCCGGCCACCGGCCGGGGAGTCGTCTTCGACGCCGGTCATGCGGTCCTCCTCTCTCGTTCATTCGCCGCAGGAACGGCGGGCCACGAACCGCGCCGGCAGCAGCACCGACGGGGCCTCGCGGCCCTCGATCCGTTCCAGGAGCGTGTGCACGGCGGCGCGTCCCAACTCCCGCGTCGGCTGGGCGATCGCGGTGAGCGGCGGGTCCGTGTGCGCGAACCACGCCACGTCGTCGAACGCCACCAGAGCCACGTCGGCGGGGATGCGCAGGCCCCGTGCCCGCACCTCGTCGAGCGCGCCCAGGGCCATCAGGTTGTCCGTGGCCAGCACGGCGTCCGGCGGCTCCGGCAGGTCCAGCAGCGCCCGCATCATCCGCTGCCCGCCGACGGGGGAGAGGTCGGGCGAGGAGACGATCCGCTGCGCGGGCAGGGCGATCCGGTGTGCGGCCAGGGCCGTCCGGAAGAGCTCCAGGCGCTCCTCGCCGATGGGCGTCCCGGCGGGGGCCACGATGACGGCGGGCCTGCGCCGCCCCAGCGCCGCCAGGTGCGCGGCGAGTTCGGTGAGCGCCTGGCGGCCCTCGGCCCGTACGCAGGGGGCGGCGACGCCGGGCACCGCCCGGTCGAGGAGGACGAGCGGGGTGCCGGAGGAGACGACCTCGCCGAGCATCGCGGAGCCGGTGCCCGCGGAGCTGACCATCAGGCCGTCGATGCGCCGGTCCAGGAGGGTGCGGATGTAGTCGTCCTGCTGGTGCGGGCTCTCCCCGGCGTTGCCGATGATCAGGGTGTAGCCGAGCCGCCGGGCCTCCTGCTCGACAGCGTCGGCGAGTTCGGTGAAGAAGGGGTTGCGGAGGTCGCTGATGACCAGGCCCAGCGTGCGGGTGCGTGCGGTGCGCAGCGCGCGGGCGACCACGTTGGGCCGGTAGCCGAGCTCCGCCACGGCCGCGAGGACGCGGTCGCGGGTGGCGGCCACGGCGGAGCGGCCGTTGAGCACCCGGGAGACGGTGGCGACGGACACGCCCGCCCGCTCGGCCACGTCCTTGATGTTCGCCATGACGCTCCGTCGGCCGCGGGGATGTAATCGATTTCGTGCGGCTCAGGTAATCGATTACACACACGCACCGTCAAGATGCCGTCGGTGTGACGCGCGTCATATCCCTGCTCGCCGACTCCTGTGACTTCAGGCCCGGTTCACGACAGGGCGGTTCACGACAGGGCGGACGCGCCGGACCACGTCCAGTCCCGCACCTCCGGCATGTCCGTGCCGTGCTCCCGGATCCAGGCGTGGTGCCGCGTACGGGCGTCCGCCATCGCCTGCCGGACCGGCGCCGAGCGCACGCCCAGGCCGGGGACCCGGTCGATGACGTCCATGACCAGGCGGTAGCGGTCCAGGTCGTTGCTGACGACCATGTCGAAGGGCGTGGTCGTCGTGCCCATCTCCTTGTAGCCGCGCACGTGCATGCCGACGTGGCCGGTGCGGCGGTAGGTCAGCCGGTGGATGAGCCATGGGTAGCCGTGGTAGGCGAAGATGACCGGTCGGTCGCGGGTGAACAGCGCGTCGTACTCCGCGTCGGACATCCCGTGCGGGTGCTCCTCCTTCGGCAGCAGGCGCGTCATGTCGACGACGTTGACGATCCGTACGGCCAGGCCGGGCAGGTGGCGGCGGAGCAGGTCGGCGGCGGCCAGCACCTCCTGGGTGGGGACGTCGCCCGCGCAGGCGAGCACGATGTCGGGCGGCCGCTCGCCGGTCTCCGTGCCGGCCCAGGTCCACACCCCGGCGCCGCGCGCGCAGTGGGCGCGGGCCTCGTCCAGGGTGAGCCAGTCGAAGCAGGGCTGCTTGCCCGCGACGACCACGTTGACGCGGTCGCGGCTGCGCAGCACGTGGTCGGCCACGCACAGGAGGGTGTTGGCGTCCGGCGGGAGGTAGACGCGGACGACGTCGGGCGACTTGTTGAGCACGTGGTCGACGAAGCCGGGGTCCTGGTGGGAGAAGCCGTTGTGGTCCTGGCGCCAGACGTGCGAGGTGAGCAGGTAGTTGAGGGAGGGGACGGGCCGGCGCCAGGGCAGGGCCCGGGAGGTCTTGAGCCACTTGATGTGCTGGTTGACCATGGAGTCCACGATGTGCACGAAGGCTTCGTAGCAGGAGAAGAGGCCGTGCCGGCCGGTGAGGGTGTAGCCCTCCAGCCAGCCCTGGCAGAGGTGTTCGGAGAGCACCTCCATCACCCGGCCGTCGTGGGCGAGGTGTTCGTCGGTGGGCAGGGTCCGCTCCTGCCACGCCTTGCCGCTCGCGGCGTAGACGGCGTCCAGCCGGTTGGAGGCGGTCTCGTCCGGGCCGACGAGCCGGAAGTTCCGGCGCTCCGCGGTGTCGGCCATCACCTGCGCGAGCAGGCCGCCGAGCACCCGGGTCGGCTCGTGCAGGGCGGTGCCGGGCTTGTCCACGGGCACGGCGTAGTGCTCCAGCGGCGGCAGCGGCAGCGAGCGGGTGAGCAGGCCGCCGTTGGCGTGCGGGGTGGCACCGAGCCGCCGGGTGCCGCGCGGTACGTACTCCAGCACCCGCGGCAGCGGCCGCCCCCGCGCGTCGAAGAGCTCCTCCGGACGGTAGGAGCGCAGCCAGCTCTCCAGCATGCGCAGGTGCTCGGGGTTGTCCCGGACCCCGGAGAGGGGGACCTGGTGGGCGCGCCAGGTGTCCTCGACGGGCAGGCCGTCGACCTCGGCCGGGCCGGTCCAGCCCTTGGGCGTGCGGAGCACGATCATCGGCCAGTGCGGGCGGTCGGGCACACCCTCCTCGCGGGCCACGCGCTGCGCGGTGGCGATGTGGTCCAGGGCGTGGTCGAGGGCGGCCGCCAGCGCCCGGTGCACATGGGCCGGGTCGTCACCGGAGACGTACAGCGGCTCGTGGCCGTAGCCGCGCAGCAGCCGGTCCAGCTCCTCCTCGGGGAGGCGGGCGAGGACGGAGGGGTTGGCGATCTTGTAGCCGTTGAGGTGGAGCACGGGCAGGACCGCCCCGTCGTGCACGGGGTCGAGGAACTTGTTCGCGTGCCAGGACGTGGCGAGCGGCCCTGTCTCCGCCTCGCCGTCCCCGATGACGCAGGCGACCAGCAGGCCGGGGTTGTCCAGGGCGGCGCCGTAGGCGTGGGCGAGGGAGTAGCCGAGCTCGCCGCCCTCGTGGATCGAACCGGGCGTCTCCGGGGCGACGTGGCTGGGCACCCCGCCGGGGAAGGAGAACTGCCGGAACAGCCGCTCCATGCCCTCCGCGTCCCGGCTCACGTCCGGATAGACCTCCTCGTAGCTGCCCTCCAGCCAGGAGTTGGCGAGCACGGCCGGCCCGCCGTGGCCCGGGCCCCAGACACAGATCGCCTCCAGGTCCCGTGCGGTGATCACGCGGTTGAGGTGGGTGTGGATCAGATTGAGGCCGGGGGTGGTGCCCCAGTGGCCCAGCAGCCGCGGCTTGATGTGCTCGGGTTCCAGCGGGACGGTCAGCAAGGGGTTGCTCAGCAGGTAGATCTGCCCGGCGGAGAGGTAGTTGGCCGCGCGCCAGTGGGCGTCCAGGGCCGCCACCTCGGCATCGGTGAGCCCGCTCGTACCCGGCGCGGCGATGTGGCGGTGCGTGGTCATGGAGCCTCCCGTGCGGTGGCGGACGCGCGTCGCGGCTGGGCGGGTACCCGATGCCCGGCGGAAGGAAACGACACCGGCGGCACGGTCACCGTGAGTGCGCGCGGGACTGCTCCGAGTCGCGTAAACCCCAGGCGCGCGTGATGCTGGTGTGATCGTGGCCGGCAACGGCCGCCCGAGCCTCAAGGAACGGTGGCGCCGGCTCCTCCGGTGCCGCCCGCACACGTCGGGAGTGTGCGCGTGAGCGAGGGGAGCAGCGTGATCATGGCCGAGACGACCCAGCGGCGGCGCACCCGCGACGCCCCCGACACGGCCGGCGACTTCGTGCTCCTCGCGGCCCTGCCCCCCGGCCCGGAGCGCGACCGCCTCCGCCAGGAAGTGATCGCCGCCTGGCTGCCCATGGCCGAGCGCATCAGCCTGCGCTTCCGCAGCAGCGGCGAGAGCCCCGCCGACCTGCGCCAGGTGGCCGCCCTCGGGCTGGTCAACGCCGTCGACCGCTACGACCCCGGGCTCGGCCACGCCTTCGAGACCTTCGCCGTTCCCACCATCAACGGCGAACTCAAGCGCCACATCCGCGACCACGCCTGGTCGGTGCACATACCCCGCCGCGACCAGGAGCTGCGCACCGCGGTCCGCACCGCGCAGACGGCCTTGGCGCACCGGGACGCGCGGGCCCGGACGACCCCGGCTGAGCTGGCCGCGGAGACCGGGCTGACCATGGAGGAGGTGCTCCGCGGGCTCGCGGCCGAGGGCGTGCACAACACGCTGTCGCTGGACCACCCGGTCCTCGGTGCCGACGACCTCCCGCTCGCCGAGACCCTGGGCTGGGCGGACCGCGCGCTGGACCTGGTCGTCGACCGGCAGTCCCTCAAACCGCTGCTGAGCGCGCTGCCCGAGCGGGAGAAATGCGTCCTGTACTGGCGTTTCTTCGGAAATCTCACCCAGAAACAGATAGGGGCCCGCCTCGGCGTCTCCCAGATGCAGATCTCCCGCATCCTCAGCCGCACCTGCGCCCGGCTGCGCCGGGAACTGCTCGGCCAGGCCGCCGCCCCACCGGGCCGCAGCCCCGCCCCGGGGTGAGTACGGCGGGCTCGCCGTACGTACTCCGCTGCGGCGGCTTTCCGTACACCTGCTTTCCCTGGCAGTTCCCGCACGGCAGGAGGCGCATCACCATGACGTCCGGCCACACCCACCTGACCCCCGATCTGCCGCCGATCGTCGAGATCCCCGATCTGCCCGGTGCCCAGCACCCCAGACGGAAACCCGCCGACCCCGGTGGCGAGGAAGCCGCACATGGCGGTGGCGCCCACCATGATGACCATGATGGGCGCCACGAACGCGCAGGTGAGGACTCCGGCGGCTGACTGTGACCCCTCCCCGGCGCGGGGTGCGCGGATGCGGCCGGCTGGAAGCACGCTCCGCGCAGGCGGGTTACCAGCGGTCGTGGTCGCCGTGGCCGTGACCGCCGTGGTGGCTGTGGAAGTGCTCTTCCTCGTCGACGTTGGCGCAGGTGTTGCCGAAGGTGGGGTTCAGCAGACCGACGATGTCGATCGTGTTGCCGCAGAGGTTGAGCGGGATCTGAATCGGCACCTGGATGGCGTTGCCCGAGATGATGCCGGGGGAGCCGACGGCCGCGCCCTCTGCTCCAGCGTTTGCGGAAGCGATTCCCGCGGCGCCGGAAACGGCGGCGCCGGCGGCGAGGGTCAGGGCGGCGGCCTTGGCGATACGCGACATGGCTAAACCTTTCTCATGGGTGTTGAGCGGCAATTGTTGCCGGAGAATCCAAAGGGATTCGCCCAATATCGGCGCCGAACACCATAATTAACCCGGAAAGCTCAATAAGTCATATGGAATGCATTCGGGGTTGATGGGGGCGGTGAGGCATTCCTGGGAAGGGGCGTGAGCGGGCTTGGCCGGTAAGGGAGTTCGCTCCGGAAATGCCCAACTCCCTTTACGGAAAGGTGTTTTCCGTGGTGCGCCGGATGCTTTCGCGTCCCGGTGCCCGCGTCGCCCCCCGGCGGGCCGGGCCGCCGTGCCGGTCGTGACCCACGGTGAGGGGTCGGTCACCGGTGCCGCGGCGGGCGCGCCTGGATCGTGTGATGTTCGGCGCTCGGGTTTGTCGTGGCAGGCTCCGCCTACGTACAGTTCTTCGAAGCTTCAATAGATCAGAAGAACTGGGAAACGACAGCGCCGATGACGGTCACAGAAGAAAGCCGCGACGGTGCGGTCCACCAGTCGGGCATCGATCCCGAGCGGATGGCGGTCTGCCTGAGCGTGCTCGAGGAGCTCGACCGGCTGCCGGTCGACCACCCGCACGCGATCGAGATCCGCCGTGCCACCGCCGGGATCTACCGCACGGTCAAGCAGCGCCGCCGCCAGGAGCGCCGGGCCGCCAAGACCGCCAACGACAAGGCCGTCACCGAGGCCACCGCCACCGGCGCCGCGGACCGCATCGACGACGAGACGCGCGGCATCCCCCTCGCGGCCACCTCCACCGCCCAGATCGTCGGCATCCTGGAGCGCCCCCGCTCCTGCTACATCTGCAAGACGCGGTACGTCGAGGTCGACGCCTTCTACCACCAGCTCTGCCAGTCCTGCGCCGCGGAGAACCGCGCCCGCCGGGACGCCCGCACGGACCTCACCGGCAAGCGCGCGCTGCTCACCGGCGGCCGGGCGAAGATCGGCATGTACATCGCCCTGCGGCTGCTGCGGGACGGCGCGCACACCACGATCACCACGCGCTTCCCCAACGACGCGATCCGCCGCTTCAAGGCCATGCCGGACAGCGCGGAGTGGCTGCACCGGCTGAAGATCGTCGGCATCGACCTGCGCGACCCGGCCCAGGTCGTCGCCCTGGCCGACTCGGTCAGCGCCGAGGGTCCGCTCGACATCCTGATCAACAACGCGGCCCAGACGGTCCGCCGCTCCCCGGCCGCCTACCGCGAGCTCGTCGCCGCCGAGGCGGCCCCGCTGCCCGCCGGTGAGCTGCCCGCCTCGGTCGTCTTCGGCGCCTTCGGCAGTGGCGCCCAGGCCGCGCTGCCCGCCCCCGCCGGGGCCAAGCACGACGAGCTCACCCCGCAGGCGCTCACCGAGCTCGCCCTGACCACCGGCTCCGCCTCGCTCGCGCGGGTCGAGGCCGGCACGGCGATCGACGCGGGCGGCCTGGTGCCCGACCTGGACGCCACGAACACCTGGATCCAGACGGTGGAGGAGGTCGACCCCGTCGAGCTCCTCGAAGTGCAGCTGTGCAATGTGACCGCGCCGTTCGTGCTGGTCAGCCGACTGCGCCCGGCGATGGCCGCCTCCACGGCCCGCCGGAAGTACGTGGTGAACGTCTCCGCCATGGAGGGCGTCTTCAGCCGCGGCTACAAGGGCGCGGGCCACCCGCACACCAACATGGCCAAGGCCGCGCTCAACATGCTCACCCGCACCAGCGCGCAGGAGATGCTGGAGACCGACGGCATCCTCATGACCGCCGTCGACACCGGCTGGATCACCGACGAGCGGCCGCACCCCGACAAGGTGCGCCTCGCGGAGGAGGGCTTCCACGCGCCGCTCGACCTGGTCGACGGTGCGGCCCGCGTCTACGACCCGATCGTCCGGGGCGAGGCCGGTGAGGACCTCTACGGCTGCTTCCTCAAGGACTACGAGCGCGCGAACTGGTAGGCGGGAGGGGGCCGTCCGCCCCCTCCCCACACAAAAGGGTGCCGCAGGTGATCTCTCACCTGCGGCACCCTTTTGTGCCGGTCAGGCGGCCCGCACGACCGCCCGTGGCGTGAGCGCCGCGTACTCCAGGGGCGCCGAGGGGTCGATCGACAGGTCCAGCGGCGCCGGCTCCGCGCCCGCGCGGACCAGCAGGTCGCCGACCGCGGCGACCATCGCGCCGTTGTCCGTGCACAGCCGCAGGGGCGGCACGCGCAGCTCGATCCCGGCCGCAGCGCAGCGCGACTGCGCGAGCGCCCGCACACGCGAGTTCGCCGCCACCCCGCCGACCACCACCAGCGTGCCCACGCCGTGCTCGACGCACGCGGCGACCGCCTTGCGCGTCAGGACGTCCGCCACCGCCTCCTGGAGCGAGGCCGCGCCGTCCGCGACGGGCAGCGGCAGCCCCGCCGCCCGGTGCTGCTCCGCCCAGCGCGCGGCGGCCGTCTTGAGGCCGGAGAAGGAGAACGCGTAGCGGTCGTCCCGCGGCCCCGTGAGCGGCCTCGGGAACGGCACCGCCCGCGGGTCCCCCTCGCGGGCCGCCCGGTCGACGGCGGGCCCGCCGGGGTAGGGGAGGCCGAAGGCCCGGGCGACCTTGTCGAAGCACTCGCCCGCCGCGTCGTCGAGCGTGTCCCCGAGGTGCGTGATCGGATCCCGCGCCAGGTCCCGCACGAGCAGCAGGGACGTATGGCCGCCGGAGACGATCAGCACCACGCAGGGGTCGGGCAGCGGACCGTGCTCCAGCGCGTCCACGGCCACGTGCCCGGCGAGGTGGTGCACGCCGTAGAGCGGCACCCCCAGCGCGTACGCGAAGCCCTTCGCGGCCGCGACGCCGACCTGGAGCGCTCCGGACAGCCCCGGTCCCGTGGTCACCGCCACCGCGCCGATGTCGCTCATCGACAGCCCCGCGTCGTCGAGCGCGGCCCGCACCACGGGCGCCGCCGCGTGCACGTGCGCGCGGGCGGCGATCTCCGGCACGACGCCGCCGAAGCGCGCGTGCTCGTCCATGCTGGAGGCCACCGTGTGCCCCAGCAGCTCCCCGTCCCGGACGAGCCCCGCACCGGTCTCGTCGCAGGACGACTCGATCCCCAGCACCACCGGTGAACGCACCACGTCACGCCTCCTGCCACTTATAAGTAAATGCACATCCTATGCATTAAGGGCCCGGCTGTTCCGCCATCTCCCCAGGTCAGTAGAGTTCCGGTGCCCCTGACCACCACAGATACCGAGGTGCGCCCCCGTGAGCCACGCCCCCGTCACCGTCGTAGGCATCGGCGCCGACGGCTGGCCCGGCCTCGCCCCGGTCTCCCGGGAGGCGCTGCGCGACGCCGAGGTGCTGATCGGCGGACCCCGGCAGCTGGACCTGCTGCCCGCCGAGTGCGCGGGGGAGCGCGTCGCCTGGCCCTCGCCGCTGCGCCCGGCGGTGCCGGGACTCCTCGCCGCGCACACCGGACGCCGGGTCTGCGTGCTCGCCAGCGGTGACCCCATGTTCTTCGGCATCGGCCGCACGCTCGTGGACGTCCTCGGCGACGCCACCGGGCTGCGCGTCCTGCCGCACCCCTCCTCCGCGTCCTACGCCTGCGCCCGGCTCGGCTGGCCGCTGGACGACACCGAGGTGCTCAGCCTCGTGGGCCGCCCCCTCGCCGCGCTCACCGCCGCCCTGCACCACGGGCGCCGGCTGCTCCTCCTCAGCTCCGGGGCGGACACCCCCGCCGAGGTCGCGGCCCTGCTGGCCGACCGGGGCTACGGGCCGAGCCGGATGACCGTGCTCGAACAGCTCGGTGGCGCGCGCGAGCGCCACGTCGAGGGCACGGCGGACGGCTGGCGGCAGCCCCCCGGCGACGCCCTCAACGTGATCGCCGTCGAGTGCCTCCGCGCCCCCGGCGCGCCCCGCCTGCCGCTCACCCCCGGCCTGCCGGACGAATCCTTCGAGCACGACGGACAGTTGACGAAGCGTCATGTGCGCGCCGTGACGCTGGCCGCCCTCGCCCCGGCCCCCGGCGAGCTGCTGTGGGACGTGGGCGGCGGCTCCGGCTCCATCGGCATCGAGTGGATGCGCGCCCACCGCTCCTGCCGGGCCGTCACCGTCGAGCGCGACGCCGTACGGGCCGGGCGGATAGCCCGCAACGCCGAAGCCCTGGGCGTGCCCGCGCTGCGCGTCGTCACCGGCGCGGCCCCCGCCGCGCTCGCCGGACTGCCCGTGCCCGCCGCCGTGTTCATCGGCGGCGGGCTCACCGCGCCCGGCCTGCTCACCGCCTGCTGGGACGCGCTTCCCGAGGGCGGGCGCATCGTCGCCAACACCGTCACCCTGGAGTCCGAGGCGCTGCTCGGCGAGTGGCACCGGCGCCACGGCGGTGAGCTGACGCGCCTGGCCGTCGCCCGCGCCGTCCCCGTCGGCGGCTTCACCGGCTGGCGGCAGGCGATGCCGGTGACGCAGTGGGCGGCGGTCAAGCGGTCGCCCGGGGTCGGTGGCGCCGGACCGGTGCTCCCCTGAACCAGCTCGGGCGGCAACCCCGCCCGAGCGCTCCGCTGGAAGTGCGGTCCACTGGGAGCCGTCGCGCTCGTACAACGCCACAGCCCCGCGCCCCGACGGGCGTGGTACCGCACCGGAACTTCCCCAAGACCGCTTAGGAGACCTCCAGCCATGACCGTGTACTTCATCGGCGCCGGCCCCGGTGCCGCCGACCTGATCACGGTGCGCGGCGCGCGGACGCTCGCCCGCTGCGGCGTCTGCCTCTACGCGGGCAGCCTCGTCCCGCGCGAACTCCTCGCCGAGTGCCCGCCCGACGCCCGCCTCGTCGACACGGCGCGGCTGGACCTGGACCAGATCACGGCCGAGTTCGTGCGGGCGGACAAGGCCGGGCACGACGTGGCCCGGCTGCACTCCGGCGACCCCGCCGTCTTCAGCGCCGTCGCCGAGCAGATGCGCCGCCTGGACGCGGCGGGCATCGCGTACGAGATCGTGCCCGGCGTGCCCTCCTACGCCGCGGCGGCCGCCGCCCTCGGCCGTGAACTGACCGTGCCCACCGTCGGCCAGACCGTGATCCTCACGCGCGTCGCCCAGCAGGCCACCCCCATGCCCGAGGGCGAGGACCTGGCCACGCTCGGCCGCAGCGGCGCCCTGCTCGTCCTGCACCTCGCGGCCCGCTACGCCGACCGCGTCGTCGCCGAACTCCTGCCGCACTACGGCCCCGAATGCCCCGCGGCCGTCGTCGCCATGGCCAGCCGCCCCGACGAACTCGTCCTGCGCGGCACGCTGGCCGACATCGCCGGACAGGTGAAGGAGGCGGGCGTGGTGCGGACCGCGGTCATCATCGTCGGGCGGGCGCTGGCGGCCGAGCAGTTCCCGGACAGCCACCTCTACTCCACGACCCGCGCCCGCTGAGGCGCGGCTACCCCCGCGTAGCCCCTCCGCGCCTCCCGGGCAGGTGCGCCAGGTCTAACCTGGACATATCACCCGGGAGGTGAGGCCGCTATGGCATTTATGCAAATAGTGGACTGCAAGACCCGTAGCTATGACGACATGAACCGGCTCATGGACCAGTGGGTCGAGGCGACCGAGGGCAAGCGCACCGCCACCCACGCCGTCGTCGGCCGGGACCGCTCCGACAGCGATCACTATGTGGAGATCATAGAGTTCCCCTCCTACGAAGAAGCGATGAAGAACTCCGGTCTTCCGGAGACCAACCGCATCTTCGAGGAGATGGTCGCCCTCTGCGAGGGGGAGCCCGTCTTCACCGACCTCGAGGTCGTCCGCGACGAGCAGCTCAACAAGGCCACCGCCCGCCGCTTCTTCGAGGACATCGCTGTCGGGGGCGACCTCGGTCTCATCGACGAGCTCTTCGCCGCCGACTACCGCGACCACGACATCGGCAAGGAGACGGACACCACGATCGGCTCCGACGTCATGAAGGACGACGTCACCAACTGGCGTGCGGCGTTCGACTTCCACTTCGCGCTCCACGGCCAGCTGGCGGAAGGCGACCAGGTGGCCACGTCGTGGACGTGGCGGGGCACGCACACCGGCGAGTTCATGGGCCTCGCGCCCACCGGCCGGGACGTCGAGATGACGGGCGTCACCGTCTTCGCCTTCAGCGACGGCCGGATCCAGGAAGGGTGGTGGACGTACGACCTGATGCGGCTGGCCCGGCAGTTGGGCCTGGTGAAGTCCTAGCGTACGGGCCGGTGCCGTCAACGGGCCCCGGGGCCACGGGGTTCCGCGCGCCCGACGATCGTGCCCGCGCGGTCGATGCAGATGACGTCGACCGCGACCGGCGCGCCCCGCAGCACCGCGAGAGCCTCGTCGCGCGCCGTCGCCGCGACCAGGTCGCCCAGCGGGACGCCACGCGCGGCGCACTGCTGGAGCGCGTCCAGGCCCGTGTTGGCGGCGGCCACCGACGCCACGAGAGCGGCGTCCGCGCCGCCCCGCCGGGCCAGCTCGGCCAGGAACCCCTTGTCCACCTGCGAGCGCGCCGAATGCAGATCCAGGTGCCCCGCCGCGAGCTTGGACAGCTTGGCGAAACCGCCCGCCACCGTCAGCCGGTCCACCGGGTGCCTGCGGATGTACTTCAGCACCGCGCCCGCGAAGTCGCCCATGTCCAGCAGGGCGTCCTCCGGCAGCCCGTGCACGGCCACCGCGACCTTCTCCGACGTGGAGCCCGTACACCCCGCCACGTGCGTACGGCCCGCCGCCCGCGCCACGTCCACACCGCGCCGGATGCTGTCGATCCACGCGGAGCAGGAATACGGCACGACGACGCCCGTGGTGCCCAGGATCGACAGCCCGCCCAGGATGCCGAGGCGGGGGTTCCAGGTGGAGCGGGCGATCTCCTCGCCGTGGTCCACCGAGATCTCGATCTCGACGTCGCCCGTGCCGCCGTGCCGGGCGGCGACCCCGGCGACGTGGTCGCGCATCAGCTGCCGGGGCACGGGATTGACGGCGGGCTCGCCGACGGGCAGGGGCAGTCCGGGGCGGGTCACGGTCCCCACGCCCGGCCCGGCGCGGAAGACCACCCCGGAACCGGGCGGCAGCACCCGCACCGTCGAGCGGATCAGCGCGCCGTGCGTCACGTCCGGATCGTCCCCCGCGTCCTTGACGACCGCGGCCATCGCCCGGCCCCCGCCCAGCTCCTCGGCGGCCAGCGCGAACGCGGGCGTCTGCCCCTTGGGCAGCGTGATCGTCACCGGGTCGGGGAAGTCGCCGGTGAGCAGCGCGGTGTAGGCGGCGGTCGTCGCGGCCGTCGCGCAGGCACCCGTCGTCCAGCCGTGCCGCAGCCCGGTGTGCGCGAGCTGCGCCGTACGCCCGCCCGCCGGCCGCGCGGCCTCGGTCTCAGTCACGGTGGCCTCCGGCCGTAGAGTGGGCCCCGGACCATGAACGCCCGGCGGCAGCACGGGCACAGCGAACGGAAGGGCCCGCGGTGAGCGCCGAGCGCCACGTCCTGATCCTGGGCGGCACGACCGAGGCCCGCCGCCTCGCCGCCGAGCTGGCCGCGGACCCGGCCCTGCGCGTCACCAGCTCGCTGGCGGGCCGCGTCGCCCAGCCGCGGCTGCCCGTGGGGGAGGTGCGTATCGGGGGGTTCGGGGGGCCCGACGGCCTGGCCCGCTGGCTGCGCGAGCAGCAGGTGGACGCGCTCATCGACGCCACCCATCCTTTCGCCGGCACGATCAGTTTCAACGCGGCGCAAGCGGCCGAGGTCGCCCGTGTTCCCCTGCTCGCCCTGCGCCGCCCCGGGTGGGCCGCGGGCCCGGGGGACCGCTGGACTTCCGTCGCGTCGCTGGACGAGGCGGCGCGGGCACTGCCCGCGCTGGGTGAACGGGTGTTCCTGACCACGGGCCGGATGGGGCTGGCCGCCTTCGCGCACCTCGAGGATATGTGGTTCCTCATGCGCTCCGTGGACGCCCCCGAGCCGCCGGTGCCGCCGCGGATGGAAGTGCTGCTGGATCGGGGGCCGTTCACGCTCGACGGGGAACGGGAGCTTTTGCGGCGGTATGCCATCGATGTCCTGGTGACGAAGGACAGCGGAGCGTCGGCGACGTCGGCGAAGCTGGTCGCTGCCCGCGAGGCGGGGGTGCCGGTGGTGGTGGTGCGGCGGCCCCCGGTGCCGGCGGGTGTCCCGGTCGCGGAGGACCTGGCGGCGGCCGTGGGATGGGCGAGGGATGTCCTTGAGTGACGGTGATCGGTTGGTTCCGCTCCGGTACCGGACGGTCAGCCGGTACGGTTCGGAGCACGCCGGATGGACGGAGGACCAATGAGCGCACAGCATGCCGAAGAGCCCGCGGAGCTGATCCCGCAGCCCGAGATGACGTTTCCCGCGCTACGGGCCGCGCTCGCGCGCATCGCGCCCTCCCGCCTCGCGGAATTCCAAGCGGACCGTGATTCGGCGTTCACCGCAGCCACTCAGCATGCCTCGTTCAACCCGATCCGGATCTTTCAGATCAAATGGGCGACCGAGATCGAGATCGAACGCCGCCCCGGCCTGGCCGCCCGCTATCGCGCGGCTCTGGAGACTGCGAACACCCTCGGCCGTGACGACCCGAGATGGCGTGAAGCGATGGACGAGTGCATGTCCGTGTACAACGAAGCTCGCGCCGCGGTGGCCGGTGACTGAGTCCTGGGCCTGGGAGTACGACCCCGACGCCGGGTACGTCATCGGCGGCATCGATAACCTTGCCTTCATCGCGAAGGTGGAAGAGCGGGCCGACGAACTGGTCCGCGCCGCTGCGGCTCTCTACCTCGACGGGGCGAAGCACACAGGCACCTCGCCCCGTATGCAGGCAGAGACCATCGACGCGTCGGGCATGTTCCTGTACCAGGTCATCCCACGTCACCAGCGGGTCTACATCCGCCAAGTCACGTTCGTCGGGCTGTGAGACCGGCTACGCCTCCGGATACCGCCGCGGGGTCCAGACGACCTCCTCACCGCCCTCGCCCCGCCGCACCGCTCGGGTCTGCGTCGAGCCCACGAGGAGGATCGTGCGCATGTCGACCTCCGCCGGGTCGAGGTCGCCCAGGCGCACGATGCGTACGCTCTCTTCCGGTCCGCCCACGTCGCGGCCCAGCACCACGGGAGTGTCCGGCGTGCGGTGTTCCAGCAGGAGTTCGCGTGCCTTGCCGACCTGCCACAGCCGGCTGCGGGAGCCGGGGTTGTAGAGGGCCAGGACCAGGTCCGCCGCCGCTGCCGAGCGCAGCCGCTCCGCGATGACCTCCCACGGCTTCAGCCGGTCGGAGAGCGAGATCACCGCGTAGTCGTGGCCGAGCGGCGCGCCCGCCCGGGAGGCCGCGGCGTGGGCGGCGGTCATGCCGGGCAGCACCCGCACCGGCACCTCGCGGTAGGGGTCCTCGGAGGCGACCTCCAGCACGGCCGTCGCCATCGCGAAGACGCCCGGGTCGCCGGAGGAGACCACCGCGACCCGGCGGCCCTGCCGGGCGAGGTCGAGGGCGAACTCGGCGCGCTCGGACTCCACCTTGTTGTCGGAGGGGTGGCGGCGCTGCCCTGGCCGCACGGGCACCCGGTCGACGTAGGTGCTGTAGCCCACCAGGTCGTCCGCGGCCGCCAGTTCGCCGCGGGCCTCCGGCGTCAGCCACAGCGGGCCCGCCGGGCCGAGCCCGACCACCACGACCTCGCCCCGCCCGCCGGGCGCCAAAGGCGCGTCGACGCGGCTCGGCAGCACCGCCACCGAGAAGTACGGCACCGACTCCGGATCCACCTCCGCCAGCGGTTCCGTGCGCTGCCCGGCCATCGTGGCGCGCTCCACATAGCGCGCGTCCGCCAGCCGCCCCGCGCGCTCCAGCGCGCCCCGCACCGCGGGGAACGTGCGGCCGAGCTTCATCACCACGGCCGAGTCCGTGGAGGCCAGACGGGCCGTCAGTTCCTCCTCGGGCAGCGTGCCCGGCAGGATCGTCAGCACCTCCTCGCCCTCCACCAGCGGGCTGCCGAGCGCGGCGGCGGCCGCGCTGACCGACGTGACGCCGGGCACCACCTCGGTGGGATAGCGGTCGGCGAGCCGCTTGTGCATGTGCATGTACGAGCTGTAGAAGAGCGGGTCGCCCTCGGCGAGCACCGCGACGCTGCGCCCGGCGTCCAGATGGGCCGCGAGCCGGGCCGCGGCCTCCTCGTAGAACTCCTCCATCGCGCCGCGGTAACCGCCGGGGTGGTCGGTGGTCTCCACGGTGACGGGGTAGACCAGCCGCTCCTCGATGTGGCCGGGACGCAGGTGGCGTTCGGCGATGGAGCGCGCGATGGAACGCCCGTGCCGGGCGCTGTGGTAGGCGACGACGTCGGCCGAGGCGATGACCTCGACGGCCCGCACGGTCATCAGGGACGGGTCGCCGGGGCCGAGGCCGACCCCGTACAGCCGGCCCTTCGTCTGCTGCTCGCTCACTCTTCCTCGCTCGCTATCGCGTTGATCGCGGCGGCGGCCATCGCACTGCCGCCCCGCCTGCCCCGCACCACCAGATAGTCCAGCCCCAACGGGCTGTCGGCCAGCGCGTCCTTGGACTCGGCGGCGCCTATGAAGCCCACCGGGATGCCGATGACGGCCGCCGGGCGCGGGGCGCCGTCGCGCACCATCTCCAGCAGCCGGAACAGCGCGGTCGGCGCGTTGCCCACCGCCACCACCGCCCCGTCGAGCCTGTCCCGCCACAGCTCCAGCGCGGCGGCGCTGCGCGTGGTGCCCATGGTGCGGGCGAGCTCCGGCACGGCCGGGTCGGCGAGCGTGCAGAGCACCTCGTTGTCCGCGGGCAGCCGCTTGCGGGTGACGCCGCTCGCGACCATGTTCGCGTCGCACAGGATCGGCGCACCGGCGCGCAGCGCCTCGCGCGCGCGGGCCACGACCCGCGGGCTGTAGGCGATGTCCCGTACGAGATCGACCATCCCGCAGGCGTGGATCATGCGCACCGCGACCTGACTGACGTCCGGCGGCAGCGCGCCGAGGTCGGCCTCGGCGCGGATGGTGGCAAAGGACTGGCGGTAGATGGCCGCGCCGTCCTTCTCGTACTCGAACACTTCGCCTCGCTTGCTGGTTCGCTCTGTGGGTCTGTGGTGTGCGGATCGTCGGTCGGGTCAGGTCGTCTCGCGGGCCGCCGTCACCGCCGCCGCCGATTCCGCCGCCGTCACCGTGTGCGCCGTGCCGTCCGTCGTGCCGCCCCGTACGGCGATTTCATACCCCTCGCCGGTCGCCAGGACGTCCACCCAGACCCCCGAGGGGTGACCGCACCTTCGTTCGCACCCGGACCAGTACACCGGCAGGCCGCGGGTCCGCCCGCCGGTGAGGCAGTCCGCCGCGTCCGCCCGTACGTCCGCGCGGGACTTCGCGCAGCCGGGGCGGCCCGCGCAGGCGCCCGCACGGTGCCAGGGGGAGGCGGCGGAGGTGACGAGCCCGGCGTCCGCGAGGGCGGCCAGCCGGTCCGGGGCCGTATCCGACGGCAGGCCCGGTACGACGATGCCGCGCCAGGGTGTCACACGCAGCTCACCGGCCCCGTCCTCGGCGGCGGTGCGGACGACGAGCCGCCACTGAGCGGCGGTCAGCCGGCCCAGCGGCGCGGCCACGGAGAGCGCGGTGCGCCCGTACGGGCCGGTGACCAGGCCCGGTTCCACCGGAGTGCCCGGCGGCGGCGCGAGCGCGGCGGGTGCGGAGACGATGCCCGCGGTGGCGAGGCGGTGCGCCAACGCACCGGCGTGCGGCCGGTGTTCCTCCGCGAGGTCCTTGACGCGCCAGGCGGTGGCGCCGCTCGCGCGTGCCGCCTCCAGGAAGACCTCCGCCGCGAGGACCGCCGCCCGCGGCCCGTGCGCGGCGGCGACCCGCAGGCCGGAAGCGGAGGTTCCGTAGCCGAGCAGGGCCTGGCCGCCCTCGGTTGCGATCAATGTCACATCGGGGCCGAGCGCCGCGATGTCGCCCCGGCCGTCGTCCAGTCCGAAGAGGAAGCGTCCTGAAAGGCCCGTCACGTCCGGGTTCGCGCACAGCAGCCGGTCCAGTTCCCGCGCCCAGGCCCGCACGTCACCGTGGCCGGTGCCGTCCAGGCCGCACAGCGGGGACGCCACGGTGTTGCGCACCCGCTCGTGCCGGTCGGACGGCAGCATTCCGGCCGCGCGCAGCCGCTCGCCGAGCTCGCCCCCGCAGCCGTCGGCGAGGCCGCGCAGCTGGACGTTGCCGCGCGAGGTGATGTCGAGACCGCCGTCGCCCAGCTCCTCGGAAATCCCTGCCAGCACCTCGGCCTGACGCACCGTCAGCAGGCCGGCGGGCAGCCGGACGCGGGCCAGCGCGCCGTCGTCCGCCGAGTGCAGGCGCAGCGCGCCGGGACAGGCGTCACCGCCCGCGCGGACGGAGCCCTTCGGACGTGCGGCGCCGCCGCCGGAGTTATCCCGGTCCGAGGCGGATGTGGGGGTGACGGACATGGCGGCGAGCATACCGACGACCGTGGGAACGCGAGCCCCGCGCACCGGCCCCCACGCCGCCCGCCAGCGCTTACTATGCTCACGGAAGGGTCGGCCCAGGTGGGCCGGCCCGGACCGAACGCCAGCGACGGCGCCAGGGGAGGAAGCCGGTGGAACTCCGGCACGGTCCCGCCACTGTGAGCCCGGCAGCGATGCCGGGCGAGTCAGGAACTCCCGCCGTCCTCCAACCGCCCGGGGCGCGGACCCCGAGGAAGGCTGCCGCCGCATGCGCACATTCCGGTTCAGCACGCCCCGGGCGACCCACGATGCCCTGGGGAGCGCCGCGTGATCCTTCTCCTGTCGACGTCCGACACCGACCTGCTCAGCGCCCGCGCGGCGGCCGCCCAGGGGGGCCCGGTCCCGTACCGGCTCGCCAACCCGGCCCGGCTCGCGCTCGATGAACTCCCCGGCCTCCTGGAGGGCACCGACCTCGTGGTCGTCCGCCTCCTCGGCGGGGTCCGCGCCTGGCAGGAGGGGCTCGACGCGCTCCTCGCCGGGGACCGCCCCGTCGTGGTGCTCACCGGCGAACAGGCGCCCGACGCCCAGCTGATGGAGCACTCCACCGTGCCCATCGGCATCGCCGCCGAGGCCCACGCCTATCTCGCGCACGGCGGGCCCGCCAACCTCGGACAGCTCGCCCGCTTCCTCTCCGACACCGTGCTCCTCACCGGCCACGGCTTCGAGGCACCCGCGCCCGCCCCCACCTGGGGCCCGCTGGAGCGCACCCCCCGCGTGGAGAACACGGGCGGCCCCCGCATCGCGGTGCTCTACTACCGCGCCCACCACATGAGCGGCAACACCGGCTTCGTGGACACCCTCTGCGGTGCCGTCGAGGACGCGGGCGGCGTCGCGGTGCCGCTCTACGTCGCCTCCCTGCGCGCCCCCGAGCCCGAGCTCGTCGACGCCCTGCGCACCGCCGACGCCGTCGTCACCACCGTGCTCGCCGCCGGCGGCACCAAGCCCGCCGCCGCCTCCGCGGGCGGTGACGACGAGTCCTGGGACGCCGGCGCGCTGGCCGCCCTCGACGTGCCCGTGCTCCAGGCCCTGTGCCTGACCGGGCCGCGCAGCGCCTGGGAGGAGAACGACGAGGGCCTCTCGCCGCTCGACGCGGCCACCCAGGTCGCCGTCCCCGAGTTCGACGGCCGCCTGATCACCGTCCCCTTCTCCTTCAAGGAGGTGGACGAGGACGGCCTGCCGATGTACGTCGCCGACCCCGAGCGAGCCGCGCGCGTCGCGGGCATCGCCGTGCGCCACGCCAGGCTGCGGCACATCCCGGCGGCCGAGAAGCGCCTCGCCCTCGTGCTCTCCGCCTACCCCACCAAGCACTCCCGCATCGGCAACGCCGTCGGCCTCGACACCCCCGCCAGCGCCGTCGCCCTGCTGCGCCGACTGCGCGAGGAGGGCTACGACTTCGGCACCGAGCCCGTCCCCGGCCTCGCGTCGGGCGACGGCGACGAGCTGATCTACGCCCTCATCGAGGCGGGCGGCCACGACCAGGAGTGGCTCACCGAGGAGCAGCTCGCCCGCAACCCCGTCCGCATCCCCGCCGCCGACTACAAGCGCTGGTACGCCCTGCTGCCGAGCGAACTGCGCGAGTCCGTCGAGGAGCACTGGGGCCCGCCGCCCGGCGAGATGTTCCTGGACCGCAGCCGCAACCCCGAGGGCGACATCGTGCTGGCGGCCCTGCGCCGCGGCAATCTGCTGATCCTCATCCAGCCGCCGCGCGGCTTCGGCGAGAACCCCATCGCCATCTACCACGACCCCGACCTGCCGCCCTCGCACCACTACCTCGCCGCCTACCGCTGGATCGCGGCCACGCGCGAGGACGGCGGCTTCGGCGCGGACGCCATGGTCCACCTCGGCAAGCACGGCAATCTGGAGTGGCTGCCCGGCAAGAACGCGGGCCTGTCCGCCGCCTGCGGCCCCGACGCCGCCCTCGGTGACCTGCCGCTGGTCTACCCCTTCCTCGTCAACGACCCCGGCGAGGGCACCCAGGCCAAGCGCCGCGCCCACGCCACCCTCGTCGACCACCTCGTGCCGCCGATGGCCCGCGCGGAGTCCTACGGCGACATCGCGCGCCTGGAGCAACTCCTCGACGAATACGCCTCGATCTCCGCGATGGACCCGGCCAAGCTGCCCGCCATCCGCGCCCAGATCTGGACCCTCATCCAGGCCGCCAAGCTCGACCACGACCTCGGCCTGGAGGACCGGCCCGACGACGACGGCTTCGACGACTTCCTGCTGCACGTCGACGGCTGGCTGTGCGAGGTCAAGGACGCCCAGATCCGCGACGGCCTGCACGTCCTGGGCGGCGCGCCCACCGGCCCCGAGCGCGTCAACCTCGTCCTGTCGATCCTCCGCGCCCGGCAGATCTGGGGCGGCACCGCCGCCCTGCCCGGCCTGCGCGAGGCCCTCGGCCTGGACGAGTCCGCCGCCACCCGCACCACCGCCGACGAGGCGGAGGAGAAGGCGCGCGCCCTCGTGCAGGCGATGGAGGACGCGGAGTGGGACCCGGCCGCCGTCTCCCGCGTCGCCCAGGGGCAGCCCCAAGCGGTCGCGGACATCCTCGACTTCGCCGCCCGCGAGGTCGTCCCGCGCCTGGCCGCCACCACCGACGAGCTCGACCACGCCGTGCACGCCCTCGCGGGCGGGTCCGTGCCCGCCGGGCCGTCCGGCTCGCCGCTCCGCGGCCTGGTCAACGTCCTGCCGACGGGCCGCAACTTCTACTCCGTCGACCCCAAGGCCGTGCCCAGCCGCCTGGCCTGGGAGACCGGCCAGGCCCTCGCCGACTCCCTCCTGGAGCGCTACCGCACCGACCACGGCGACTGGCCGACGTCGGTGGGCCTGTCCCTGTGGGGCACCAGCGCCATGCGCACCGCCGGCGACGACGTCGCGGAAGCCCTCGCCCTGCTGGGCATCCGCCCGCTGTGGGACGACGCCTCCCGCCGCGTGGGCGGCCTGGAGCCGATCCCCCTGGAGGAGCTCGGCCGCCCCCGCGTCGACGTCACCCTGCGCATCAGCGGCTTCTTCCGCGACGCCTTCCCGCACGTCATCGGCCTGCTGGACGACGCCGTACGGCTGGCCGCCGCGCTGGAGGAGCCGGCGGAGCAGAACTTCGTACGGGCCCACACGCAGGCCGACCTCGCCGCACACGGCGACGAACGCCGCGCCACCACCCGCATCTTCGGCTCCCGCCCCGGCACCTACGGCGCCGGGCTGCTCCAGCTCATCGACAGCCGCGACTGGCGCACCGACGCCGACCTCGCCGAGGTCTACACCGTCTGGGGCGGCTACGCCTACGGCCGGGAGCTCGAAGGCCGCCCGGCCCGCGAGGAGATGGAGACCGCCTACAAGCGGATCGCGGTCGCGGCCAAGAACACCGACACCCGCGAGCACGACATCGCCGACTCCGACGACTACTTCCAGTACCACGGCGGCATGGTCGCGACGGTGAAGGCACTCAAGGGCAAGGCCCCCGAGGCGTACATCGGCGACTCCACCCGCCCGGAGACGGTCCGCACCCGCACCCTGGTGGAGGAGACGTCCCGCGTCTTCCGCGCCCGCGTGGTCAACCCCCGCTGGATCGAGGCGATGCGCCGCCACGGCTACAAGGGCGCCTTCGAACTCGCCGCCACGGTGGACTACTTGTTCGGATACGACGCCACCACCGGCGTCGTGCCCGACTGGATGTACGACAAGCTCACCCAGACGTACGTCCTCGACCCGGAGAACCGCGCCTTCCTCCAGGAAGCCAACCCCTGGGCCCTGCACGGCATCGCGGAACGCCTGCTGGAGGCGGAGAGCCGGGGCATGTGGGCGAAGCCGGACGCGGCCACGCTGGACGCGCTGAAGCGGGCCTTCCTGGAGACGGAAGGCCGGCTGGAGGGCGAGGAGTAGCGCACCCCTCCAGAGGCCCGGAGGGGGGTGGGCAGCCGGTTTGGGGCTGCCCACGTCCCTCACTAGGATCTTCGGATGATCATCACAAGACGGCTCGCGGCGAGCGCATGCGCTCTGCTCGCCGCGCTCGCCGCAGGAACCGCCCCGGCGAGCGCCGCCGACGGGCCTTCGAAGAACTCCCCGAAGGTCGAGCTCGTACTGGATGTCAGTGGCTCGATGCGGGCCCGGGACGTGGACGGCCAGTCGCGCATGGCGGCCGCTCAGCAGGCGTTCAACGAAGTGATCGACGCCGTTCCCGGCGGCGTGCGGCTCGGCATCCGCACCCTCGGCGCCACCTACCCCGGTGACGACAAGGAGATCGGCTGCCGCGACAGCAAGCAGCTCTACCCCGTCGGCCCGGTGGACCGCACGGAGGCCAAGGCGGCCGTCGCCACCCTGCGGCCCACCGGCTGGACGCCGATCGGCTACGCGCTGCGCGGCGCCGACCAGGACCTCGGCACCGACGGCGGAACCCGCCGGGTCGTCCTCATCACCGACGGCGAGGACTCCTGCGGCCAGCCCGACCCGTGCGACGTGGCCCGCGAACTCGCGGCCAAGGGCACGCACTTGACGGTCGACACGCTCGGCCTCGCCCACGACGACAAGACGCGCGAGCAGCTCACCTGCATCGCCGAGGCCACCGGCGGCACGTTCACCTCCGTCCAGCACACCGACGAGCTGTCGGGCAAGATCAAGCAGATCGTCCGCCGGGCCGACACCCCCGTCGAGACCCCGAAGCCCGTGCAGGGCGCGGCCGAGTGCGCCAAGGCGCCCGAGCTCGGTGCCGGGATCTGGACGGACCGGGAGACCTTCGCCGAGCACCGCTGGTACCGCGTGCAGGTGAAGCCGGGTCAGGAACTGCGCACCTCGGTGAGCGTGGGCGCGGACCGCGCCGTCGACCGCGACTACGGCGTGCTCGTGCGCGCGGTCGGGGAGAACGGCCAGGAACTCGTCAGAGGCTCCGACGCGGGCAGCGGGCGTACGGACGTGATGTCCTCCGGACTGCGCTATCCCGTGGGGAAGAGCAAGAACGACAAGGAGGCCCGGACGGTCTGCCTGGAGGTCGCCAACTCCTTCTCCGCGCCACCGTCCGTCAAGCGTGACCCGGGCCTGCCCCTCGAACTGGCCGTCGACCTGGTGAAGGCCCCCGACAACCCCTCCGACCTGGCCGCCTTCGGCCTGGGCCGGGGCTGGGTGCTGCTGGCCGTGCTGGCCGTGACCGGACTGCTCGCCGGGCTGGTGTGGGGCTGGCTGTCCCGCTGGCGCGTCGCTGTGTGGAGGGCGAACTGATGCGTGGAACCCGTGTGATGGCCGCCGCGCTGCTGGCCGGCGCCGCCCTGTTCGCCTCGGCCGGCGGTGCCGTCGCCGACAGCCCGAGCCCGAGCGCCTCCGCGAAGGACGGCGACGCCCCGACGGAGGCCGGCACCACCTTCCGTACCGCCACCGCCGTCGAGCAGGGGCAGAAGGCCACCGCGACCGCGTCGACCGGTGACTACCTCTACTGGCAGTTCCCCGCCGGCGCGGGTCAGCGGGCGACCGTGAAGACCACCGTGCAGCTGCCCGAGGCGTCGCGCCGGCACGGCGCGGCCACCTGGCAGCTCGACGTCTTCGACGGTCTGCGCCGCCGTCAGGCGTGCGCCTCCGGCGAGCCCACGCAGCGGGCGGCGGGGGACGCCGCCTCGGTCACCCTGACCTGCACGCTGCGCACCGTCCGCCCGTGGTCCGAGCGCTGGGCGAACGACCCGCTCCCCGGCGCCTATTACGCCCGCCTGACGGTCTCCGACGGCCCCGACCAGGACCTCGGCCTGCCCGTGAAGGCGGAGATCCAGGCCGACGTGAAGGACATGGGCGGCTCCAGCGCCGAGGGCGGCGAACTCGGCGCCCCGCTGCACGCGGCCGCCCTGAAGGAGCCGGAGAGCGGCTGGAACGGCAGCTGGTGGTCCGACCGCTGGGCGTGGACCGTGGGCGGCGCCGTGCTCGGCGCCCTCGCGGCCATCGGCGGCTACACCCTGACCCGCCACCCCCACCGCCACCACCGCCCGCCCGTCGGGCAGTAGCAGGCGCTCCTCGTACGACGGCGCCCGTGGCCGGGAAGGCCGCGGGCGCCGTCGGCGTCTCACCGGCCCGCGGGCGGGTCACCCTCGACCGCGTGCAGGTACAGGTCCAGCAGGTCGTCGTCGAAGTACGAGCTGTAGGAGATGTCGGGGGTGTCCCCGCCCGTGTGGTAGCCGCCGATGACACCGATCAGCAGATAGTCCGTCAGGCCCGGTACCAGGAAGGGCCCGCCCGACGTGCCGCCCACATAGCCCGCACAGGCGATCTCCAGGAAGTCGCCGGGGGCCTTGGGGTCGGTGCTGGTGTACCGGTGCGTGGACGAGGAACAGTCGATCGGCTTGGGGTACTTCGCGTCGCTGCTGCCCGGATAGCCGATCAGGCGCACGTCGTGGTGGGTGTAGCCGGTGCCGATCGCGAAGTCGAAGCCGCCCACGGCGCTCTGCACCTCGGTGCCGTCCGAGCGCGGGCCGAGCCGCACCACCGTGTAGTCCCAGCGCGCACCGCCGTCCGTGCCCCGGTCGTAGTAGCGCTGGTCGATGTAGATGCTCTCGACGGGGAAGACGCCGTGCGGCTTGAGTCCGTCGTGGTACTGCGGCACGAAGGACAGGTGCCGCTTGGGATCGGGTGAGCGCAGGCAGTGGGCCGCGCTGATCACCAGGTCGTGATCGGGGCTTTGGACGACCGTGCCGCCGCAGAAGCGGCCGGTGTTCTTGCCGTCGGTCCAGAAGAAAGTCCCGACCTGCGGCAGGCCGTCGAAGGGGTGGCTGGGCGGCACGCCACCCCCCTCGGCCCGCTCCTCCTCCACCGCCGGGGGCGGCGGCGCCTGCTTGCCGGTCACCACCGGCAGCGCGGACGCCATCCGCTGGGGCGTCCAGTACGCGTCGGCCGCCGCCGCGCCGGGCGGCGGCCCCGCGGCGGCCGCGAGGGTGCCGGGCACCACGGCCGCCGGCAGCCCGAGGAGCAGGGCGGCGGCGCCCCGAAGGGCGAGATGTCTCAGAAATCTGTTCATGAACGGATTCCTCTCGTTCGGCTCGCCGTTGTCCCGCATGAGGGACCTGGGGCCCGGGGCACGTGCGGGACGAGCGTGTCATCGTCCTACGGACAGCCGGAGGGAACGAGAGCCCGGCGCGCCGGGATTCACCGGGACGACCGGAACCGGACACGTGTGTTCGGGCATCGGCGCGGTGTCCGAAGACGGGCCGGACACGGGGAGCGGAACGCTCCGGGGATTCCGGGTGAAGAGCCGATATCAACTCGTGGTTAAGTCGTTCACGCAGGGAGAACACCGGGCGGACTAGTGTCAGGCGTTCTCCCGTGACAGGATGCTCCCCGTAGCCACCTCGGGCTTAACTGGCCGTGAGGTGACATGGGGACAGCTCGTGAGGACGGAGCAGATGGCAGTCGGGGGCGACAGGTCGGCAGGTGAGATGGGCAGCCCGCTCGCGGAGCGGCTCAATTACCTGTTCGCGAACATGCATCCGCCGGGGGCGCCGTACACCAATGGTCACGTGGCCGACGAGATCAGCCGCGGGACCGAGGAGTACGGCGGGGTGAGGCTCACCGAGCAGTACCTGTCGATGCTGCGCAACGGCAGGCGTGCCAACCCCAGTCCGGACGTGCTGCGCGCGCTCGCGAAATTCTTCGCCGTGCCCGTGGGTTATCTGATGGGCGACCTCTCGGCCTCGCAGGCCGAGCGGGTGGAGGAAGAGGTCCGCTTCCTCGTCGCCATGAGGGATCAGCGCGTCCGTGCGATAGCCCTGCGCTCCGTGGGGCTGCCGCCCGAGGTGCAGGACAGCCTCAACACGATCATTGCCCAGTTCCGGCAGCAGATGAATCTTCCGGCCGACCCGCCCGACGCGGGTGGTGAGGAGCGACCGTGACCGTCACGGCGGACGACCAGCTCTTCACCTACTGGCGGCGTACCGAGGACGAGGACGGTGCAGGCATGCGAGTGGGGCGCATACGACGCCGCTGCAAGCAGCTCATCCAGGAGCTCGCGCTGCCCGCGTCGACCGACCTGCACGGCCTGTGCCAGGTCGTCTCGCGCCGCGTGGGCCGGCCCATCCGCCTGATCCCCATGAGCCTCGACGGTGTCGTCTCGGGCATGACGGCCACCACGGACGACGCGTTCTGGGTCATCTACGAACAGAAGACCTCGCCCTGGCACCAGGTCCACATCGTGCTGCACGAGGTCGGCCACCTGCTGCTGGGCCACGACCAGGACCCGGCCGTCACCGAGGACGCCCTCAAGGTGTGGACACCGTCGGTCGACGTGGCCACCGCCATGCGCCGGATGGGCCTGACCATGGGCCTCGCCCGGCACCACTGCTACGACAACCTCACCGAGCGCGAGACCGAGATCCTCGGCACCCTCCTCATGGAGAAGATCGTGCCGCCGCCGCCGGGCCAGGACGTGCCGCTGGAGGGGGAGGCCGCCGAGCTCGCGGCCTCGCTCGGCCCGGCGCTCCAGCACGTGCGCCAACAGCTCAGGGAAGGGGGCGTCACCGGTGTTTGACGTTCTCTATCTGACCTTCAGCGCCGTCGCCTGGGTCATGGTCGGCTACAAGACCCGCGCCTGGCTCCGCGACCGGGGCAACGTGGACCTCGGGCTGACCGCCCTGATGACCTCGGGCGTGCCCGTCGTCTTCCTCTTCTCCGCGCCCAGCGTCTACCGCGCCTTCGACCGGCTGACCGGCGTGGCCAACCTGGCCATGGTCTTCCTCTACTCGGCCGTCGTGCTGTTCGCCTCGGGCGCCACGGTGCTGCTGCTGCGCTGGACCAGCCGGGGCGAGGAGGCGGCCAGGGCCCGGGGGGCGGCTCGCGCACGGTTCGCGGTCACCGCCGTGGCCGTGGCGTGGGCGGCGGCCATCGTCTGCTTCGCCGTCGGCCGGCCCGACTCCGTGGAGCATCCCCGCGACTTCAGCACCGCCTACGCCGACGCGCCCGGAGTGGTCGCCTTCCTGGTGCTGTATCTGGCCATTTTCGGCGTCAGCCTCGCCGGGCTCGGCGCGCTCTGCCCGCGCTACGCCGCCCAACTGGGCCGCTCCTGGCTCTCCAAGGGCCTGCGCACGCTCGCCGCGGGCTGCTGGCTGGGCCTGCTGTACTGCCTGTGCAAGCTGGTCGGCTTCGTGCTGAGCTGGGGCGGCCACGAGGCGTACTGGCTGTCCAACGGCGTGGCCCCGATGAGCGCTTCGGTCGCCGCGCTGCTCGTCCTCGTCGGCTTCTCGCTGCCCGCGGCGGGTCCGCGGGTGGCCGCCTGGCGGCGGCTGCGCCGGCTCCAGCCGCTGTGGCAGGATGTCACCGCCCACGCCCCGGAGGTCACCCTCGCGGAGCGCCGCTGGACCGGCCGCTGGCCGCTGGCGGACCTGGAGTGGCGGGCCAACCGGCAGATGGCCGAGATCCGCGACATCCAGCGCGGCATCCGGCGCCATGTCGAGGCGGCGACCTTGGACATCGCCCGGGAGAAGGCGAGCGCCGCCGCCCTGGACGAGCGCGGTCTGGCCGCGGTGGTGGAGGCGGCGGCCCTGCGCCGGGGCCTGGCCAACCAGGTCACCGGCCATGTGCCGGCGCCGCACGCGGACAGTGTGGTGATCACTGTCAGCTCCGATCCGGCCGAGGAACACGAGCACTTGGCACGCGTCGCGGACGTCTACCACGACCCGCTGGTGGACTCCGTGCTCAGTGAACTACGGGAGATTTGCGCGGCACGCCGTCCCTGACGGCGCGCGGCCCACAGACGAGGCGGCCCTGGACGGGGGTCAAGGCCGCCTGCGCCACAGGCCGGCGCCGGGTCCGTAGCGATACGGATCCGGCGTCGCCCGTGCGCTTTCCGCTGTTTGCGGTTGCTCGTGGTCTCGGCTGCGGTTCGTCTGTTCTCTGCGGGTTGTGTTGTTCCGCACCACCGCTGCGCGGCGGTGTCCTCAATCGCCGGACGGGCTGGTTGTGGCTGGTGTGGTGGGGTGTCCTCAAGCTCGCCGGACGGGCTGGTTGGGGTTGGTGGGGGTGTTCAAGCGGGCGGGCTGGATGTGCTGATGTGGAGTGCCGAGAGGCCCCGTCTAGAGTCGTCTCTCATGCAGAACACCGGCTCCTTCGACGTCAACTCGTTGACCACCGATCCGTACGGCACCTACGCCAAGCTGCGTGAGGCCGGGCCCGTTCACCGGATCACCGGCTCCGACGGCCGGCCCGCCTGGCTGGTGACCCGCTACGACGACGTGCGCCAGTGCCTCGCGGACCCCCGGCTGTCGCTGGACAGGCGCAATGCCAAGCCCGGCAACTACAGCGGCTTCTCGCTGCCTCCGGCGCTGGACGCGAACCTGCTGAACATGGACCCGCCCGACCACACCCGCGTGCGCCGCCTGGTGGTGAAGGCGTTCACCCCCGGCCGCGTGGAAAAGCTCCGCGAGCCGGTGCGCCGGGTCGCCGACGAACTCCTGGGCGCCGTCGAGGCCGACGGGCGCGCCGACCTGCTCGCCGCCTACGCCGGACCGCTGCCCATCATCGTCATCTGCGACCTGCTGGGTGTGCGCAAGGAGGACCGGCTGGACTTCCGTGCCTGGACCGACGCGATGATCGCGCCGGACCCCGCGCGGCCGCACCTGATGAAGGAGGCCGTCGGGAACCTCGTGCGCTTCTTCACCGCACTGATCGCGAGCAAGCGCGCCGAACCCGGCGACGACCTGCTCTCGGACCTGATCGCGGTCCGGGACGACGAGGACGGGGGCGACCGGCTCTCCGAGGACGAGCTCACCTCGCTCGCCTTCCTCATCCTCTTCGCCGGCTATGAGAACACCGTTCACCTCATCGCCAACTCCGTCCTCGCCCTGCTGGACCACCCGGCCTTGATGGAATCCTTGCGATCGGATCCGGCCGGACTCGGCGCGGCGGTCGAGGAGTTCAGCCGCTGGGACGGGCCCGCGCCGCTGTCCATCCGGCGATTCCCGCTGGAAGACATCGAGATCGGCGGGGTCACGGTGCCCGCGGGCGAGACCGTGCTGCTCGCCGTCGCCGCCGCCAATCGTGATCCTCGTCACTTCACAGATCCGGAACGGCTGGATCCGAACCGTGATCGTTCCGGGCACCTGGCGCTGGGGCACGGCATCCACTACTGCCTGGGAGCGCCGCTGGCCAGGATGGAGACGGAAACGGCGCTGGCAGCGCTGCTGGAGCGGTTCCCCTCCCTGGAGCTCGGCGTTCCGCGTGCGGAGCTCAGGTGGCGGCCCTCGGTGCGGGCGCGTGGCTTGATTTCGCTCCCCGTGCAATGGTCATAGAAAAAGCCGAACAGGTTTTTGATGCATGACCCATCCTTGATGAGGTAGAACTGTGCGTGAGCCCGCCCGGTGTGCATCCCCCGTCGCACCGGGCGGGCCGTCGACTTCCACCGCGGATCCGCTCCGTGCGCGACGGCCGTCACGGGGCCGGACCTCAGCCGCCGGCCGGGAACTTCAGCAGCGCGACCGCCGCCAGCATCTGGATGCTCACCGCCGCGGCCGCCTTGTGCGTCGGCAGGTGGTGCTGGCCCCGGATCAGCAGCGCGGAGAAGGCGTAGCCGAAGCCCGCGGTGATCCAGGCCGCCGCCCGTACGGGATACGACCCGCCCGGCAGCCAGGCGTGGAGGGCGAGCCGGGGCAGGTCCGTCGCCCAGAAGATCACCACGAACAGGGTGACCGTCGGGCCGAACCTGCCGTTGCCGCCGAGCCTGCGGGCGATCGCGTGCGTGACGACGCCCAGCAGCAGGCTGGCGAGGAGCAGCACGCCGTCGGCGATGGCCACCGCCTCCATCGCGAGCGTGGGACTGACCCGCCACTGCGCCTGGAAGTCGCCCCTGCCCAGCGTCCCCAGCAGCCCGGCGAGCAGGCACAGGAACGTCGCCGCTCCCCAGACGCTGCGGTCCCGGGCCTCGTCGAGCACTTCGACCGGCCGGAACCACAGCCCGAATATGAGGCGGTGCCAGAGCAGTCTGCGCGGTGCCGCGGCCGGGGCGTGCGGTGAGGAGGACGCGGGCGCGGAGGGTGAGGGGGTCACGGGCATGGATGCAATTTCTATCACCGAGCGGCCCGGCCACCGGTGGCCGGGCCGCTCGGCTCCTCGCGCATGAGGCGACGTCAGACCGGTTCGGGTGCCCTGGGATCGGTGTCGGCGCCGGGCCCCGCGTCCGGTCCCGGGCCCGCGTCGGGGCCCGGTTCCGGGCCCGTGGAGCCGTCGGGATCGGCGCCCGCGTCGGGGTCGGGGGCGTGCAGGTACTCCTCCGAGATCTCGCGCGGGCCGAACGGCCACACCTTCTCGACGCGCGCCCAGAGCGCGAACGCCACACAGCCCGCGGCGACCCAGGCGAGCGACCACTCGATGGGGTGCCGGCCGGGGGAGTTCTTGTCCGCGTAGCCGTAGATCACCAGCCAGCCCACGAGCGCCACCAGGCTCGGCAGCGGATAGAGCCACATGCGGTACGGGCGGCGCAGCCCCGGCTGCCGGCGGCGCAGCACCGACACCGCCACCACCTGGGCCAGCGCCTGGACGATCACCATCACGGTGGTCAGCAGCTGGATCAGCGTGGTCAGGTCCGTATGACGGCCGATCAGGAAGCCGACGCAGGTGATGACGCCCATCGACGCCAGGCCCAGCACCGGGAAGTGGTGGCGGGGGTGCAGGCTGCCGAAGGAGCGGAAGAAGACCTTGTCCCGCGCTGCGTCGTAGGGCACGCGGGAGCCGCCGAGGAGACCGGTGAGGACGGAGGCGACGGCCGTGATCAGGATCAGCACCGTGACCGTCCGGGCCGGGCCCTTGCCCCAGGCCGTCTCCAGGACGGCGGAGGCCACGGAGGAGTGTGCCGTGGAGTTCTCGTCGAGCATCTGCTTCCAGTCGACGACCCCCAGTGTGCCGATCTGGAGCAGCAGATAGATCGCCATGATGCCGAGGATGGAGTAGACGATCGCGCGCGGCAGCGTCCGTCCCGGGTTCTTGATCTCGGCGCCCATGTAGGCGGCGGTGTTGTAGCCGAGGTAGTCGTAGATGCCGATGGTCAGGCCCGCCGCGAAGCCGATCCAGAAGTGATTGGTCGTCAGCTCGAAGGCGTGGGCGGGATAGGTGAAGGCCCGGTGGGGGCTGAAGTGGGTGAACGCCGCGAGGATGACGAGGACGACCGAGGCGATCATCACCGCCCACAGCACCACGGTGAGCCGCGCGATGTTCTCCACCCGCCGCCACAGCGCCACGACGATGAGCGCGATGACCGCGAGCCCCACGAGGTCCCCGGCCGTCTGCCCCATGCCCGGCCACAGATAGCCGAGGTACTGCACGAAGCCGATGATCCCCGTCGACATGCCCAGCGGGATGAACAGCATGGCCGTCCACACGAAAAGGAACGGCATCAGCTTGCCGCTGCGGTACTGGAACGCCTGCCGCAGATAGACGTAACTGCCGCCCGCCCCCGGCAGCGAGGCACCCAGCTCCGCCCAGATCAGCCCGTCGGCGAGCGCCAGCAGCGCGCCCGCGACGAACCCGATCACCGCCTGCGGGCCGCCGAACGCCGTCACCATCAGGGGGATGGTGACGAAGGGCCCGATGCCGCACATCTGGCTCATGTTGATGGTGGTGGCCTGGAACAGCCCGATCCGGCGTACGAATCCGACCCGTCGCTCCGGTTCCTGCCCGGTGTCCGCCATGGGCGTGCCCTCTCTCGTGCCGGATGGGGTGACCCGTCAACTGCACTGGTAGTAGCACCGGCTCGCGGGGCGCGTCCAGCATCGGCGCTCCGGAACGGCGGGCGCCCGCGCATGCCCGGAGAGCGCTCCTGCCCGACTATGGCAACTGCCACTTCTTTGCCACTCGCGCCGGTCAGAGCGCTAAAGTGGCCCGGCCGTGGTGTTCGGGAAGACCGGTGACGGACCCTCGTGGTCCCACTCCGGAGCGGCCCTCGCCACTGTGATCGGGGAGTTACCGTCCCGTTCCGCGCGCCCTCGGGGTGCGCGGAGCCACTGGCCGCAGCCTGCTGCCGGGAAGGCAGGGACGGGCGCGAGCGAACCCGTAAGCCAGGAGACCGGCCACGGCATCTCACGAGAAGATCCACGAGGTGCTGGAGCGTGACCCGCAAGATGACCCTGCCCACCGAAACCCCCGCCGCGCCCGCCACCGGCGGCCCGTCCGCATTCCGCTGGCGCCGCCAGGACACCGTGCGCACCGCCGGACTCCTGGGCGTCATAGCCGCCCTGCACGTCGTCGCCTTCGGCGTGCTCTATCTGCTCGTCGTCCCCGACCACTACACCGTGGACTCCAAGGTCTACGGCGTCGGACTCGGCGTCACCGCCTACACCCTCGGCATGCGGCACGCCTTCGACGCCGACCACATCGCCGCCATCGACAACACCACCCGCAAGCTGATGGCCGACGGCAAGCGCCCGGTCTCGGTCGGCTTCTGGTTCGCCCTCGGCCACTCCAGCGTGGTCGTCGTCATGGCCGCGCTGGTGGCGGGCGGCACCCAGATCGCCGGGAAGCTGATGGACGAGGACTCCACCACCCACCAGACCCTCGGTGTCGTCGGCACGTCGGTCTCCGGCGGCTTCCTCTACCTCATCGCCGCCCTCAACCTCGTCGCCCTCGCGGGCATCCTGCGCATCTTCCGCGCCATGCGCGAGGGCCGCTACGACGAGGCCGAGCTGGAGCAGCACCTGGACTCGCGCGGCTTCATGAACCGCATCCTCGGCCGCTTCACCCGCTCCATCACCCGCCCCGGCCAGATGTACCCCCTGGGCTTCCTCTTCGGCCTCGGCTTCGACACCGCCACCGAGGTCACCCTCATGGTGATGGCGGGCAGCGGCGCGGCCGCCGGGCTGCCCTGGTACGCGATCCTGTGCCTGCCGCTGCTGTTCGCCGCCGGGATGAGCCTCTTCGACACCCTCGACGGCACGTTCATGAACTTCGCCTACCAGTGGGCGTTCTCCAACCCCGTCCGCAAGGTCTACTACAACCTCACCATCACCGGCCTCTCGATCGCCGTCGCCTTCCTCATCGGCACCATCGAGCTGGTCACCGTGCTGCACGACAAGCTCGACATGAACGACGCGGTCACCGGCTGGATCTCCGGCCTCAACCTCGACAACGTCGGCTTCGTCATCGTCGGCCTCTTCGTGGTGGTCTGGGCGGCGGCGCTCGCCTACTGGCGGTTCGGCAAGGTCGAGCAGCGCTGGGCGGCGCGCGCGGCGACGGCCTCCAGCGAGGCGGCCTGACGGCCGGCGAGGTTCTTACGGACCGGTGACGGGGCGGCGCCGGTACGGGCGCCCCGCCGCCCGCGCCTCTAACGTCGGGTCCATGCGCGTACTCGTCACCGGAGGCGCGGGCTTCATCGGCTCGCACATCGTCACCGCACTCACCGCCCGCGGCCACCGGCCCGTCGTCCTCGACGCGCTGCTGCCCGCGGCCCACCCCGAGACACCGCCCCGGCCCGCCGGCGTCGAGTGGACCGATGCCGACCTCCGCGACCGCGCGGCCGTGGCCGGTGCCCTGCGCGGCATCGACGCCGTCTGCCACCAGGCCGCGATGGTCGGCCTCGGCAAGGACTTCGCCGACGCTCCCGCCTATGTGGGCTGCAACGACCTCGGCACGGCCGTCCTCCTCGCGGAGATGGCCGCAGCGGGCGTGCGCCGCCTGGTCCTCGCCGGCTCCATGGTCGTCTACGGCGAGGGACGCTACGCCTGCCCCCGGCACGGCGTGGTGCGCCCCGGCCCGCGGGCGGCCGCGGACCTCGACGCCGGGCGCTACGAACCGCGCTGCCCGCGCTGCGAGCGGGAACTGACGCCGGGCCTGGTCGACGAGGACGCCCCCGTCGACCCCCGCAACGTCTACGCGACGACCAAGCTCGCCCAGGAACACCTGGCCGCCGCCTGGGCCCGCGCCACCGGCGGCACGGCCGTCTCCCTGCGCTACCACAACGTCTACGGCCCGGGGATGCCCCGCGACACCCCGTACGCGGGCGTCGCCTCCTTCTTCCGCTCCTCGCTCGCCCGCGGCGAGGGCCCCCGCGTCTTCGAGGACGGCCGCCAGCGCCGGGACTTCGTGCACGTACGCGACGTGGCCGCGGCGAACGTCCTGGCCCTGGAACACCTCGCCGGCCGCCCGGCGGGCACCCTGCGCGCGTACAACTGCGGCAGCGACACCCCGCACACCATCGGGGAGATGGCCGCCGCCCTGGCTTCCGCGCACGGCGGACCGGCTCCCGTCGTCACGGGCGAGTACCGGCTCGGCGACGTCCGTCACATCACCGCGTCCTCGCGGCGCCTGCGCGAGGAGCTGGGCTGGCGCGCGGCGGTGGGTTTCGCGGAGGGGATGACGGAGTTCGCGCGGGCGCCGCAGCGCGTGTGACCATGGCTGCGTACGGGTGAACATCCCGCCATCCCGGGCCGGATCCGCCGTCCCGGGATAGATGGATGGCATATCGGTGCGCTTCCAGGAAAGGCGGCAGACATGGCGGACAACGACCTGGGAACCCTGCTCGGCGGGCTGCTCGGCGGCAGCAAGGAAGGCTCTCTGCTGGGCTCTTTGCTCGGTGCGCTCGGCAGCGGGGGAGGGGAGTCGCTCTCCGGCCTGTTGCAGCAGCTCCAGGAGGGCGGGCTCGGCGCGAAGACCGGCTCCTGGGTGGGCACCGGGCCCAACGAGCCGGTCAGCGGCCCGGAAGTGGCGCAGGCCCTGCCCTACCAGGCGCTCGACCACGTCGCGCAGAAGGCGGGCGTCACACCGGAGGAAGCGGCGGACGAGCTGGCGCGGGTGATTCCGCAGGCGGTCGACAAGCTGACGCCCACCGGCGAGGTCCCCCAGGGGTCCCTGGAAGAAGTGATCGCCCACCACCAGGGCGGCTGACGCGGGCGGTTTCCCGCCCGCCCTTTCCCGTCGTCCTTCTCTCCTCGCCCCAGCGTCAGAGCCGCAGCGCGGCGAACCACCGGCCCGCCGACTCCCAGCGGTCCGCCACTCGCCACCCCGCGGCGTCCGCGTGCCGCAGCAGCGCGGTCGTCCCCACCCGCGCCCAGGGGAACGCCGGCCCCAGCCGCCCCCGGCCGTCGTCCACCCGCACCCGCACCCGCTCGTCGACGTCCGCCGCCGCGGCCTCGACGAGGAGGAGCCCGCGTGGCGCGGTGATGGCGGCGACGCGCGCCAGGAGCGCGCGGGGGTCGCCGCCGATCCCGATGTTCCCGTCGACGAGCAGCGCCGTGCCCCAACGCCCCTCGCCCGGCAGGGGGTTGAAGACCGACCGGCACAGCGCCGTGCCTCCCGCGCGGCGGGTGCGGGCGACGGCCGCCGGGCTCACGTCCACGCCCAGGGCCGGGCGGCCGAGCGCGGCCAGGGCGGCGACGAGGCGGCCGGGGCCGCAGCCGATGTCGATGACCTCGCCCTCGCAGCGGTCGAGCACGGTCATGTCGGCGGGGTCCGCGTCGCCGCACCAGCGCTCCACTTCGAGGGGCAGCAGCCAGCCGTCCGCGCGGCGCAGGAAGAGCGGGCCGCGGCCGACGTGGACGGCGTCGGCGTAGGGGTCGGAGCTCCAGGCGCCGGTGCTCCGGCGTGGGGTCAGTTCGCCGACGGTCACCGGGCGGCCCCGGCCGCGACTGCCGCGGCGAAGAGTCCGTGCGGTGCCGCGGCTGCCACCTGGGCGGCGTCCTCGGCGGTGTCCACGTCGCGGAGTTCGGGCAGGTCGCGCACGACGAGCCCGGCCTCCGTGAGGCGGCGCCGCTGCACGGCGCCGGTGCGGGCCGTGGACATGGGGACGCCGCGCAGCAGGCCGGGCCGGGGCTCCGCGAGGCCCAGCGCCCAGAACCCGCCGTCGGCGGCCGGACCGAACCACGCGTCGCACCCGCGCCACGCGTCGTCCGCCAGCGCGGGGGCCAGCAGATGGCCGGTGACCTGCGGGGTGTCCATGCCGATGAGCAACGTCGGCCCCGTACACCCGGCGAAGGCGGACGCGAGCCGCTCGTCGAGCCCGCCCGCGCACTGCGGCACCACGTCGAAGCCGGGAGGCAGCCAGAGCCCGGGGCGCCCGTCGAGGACGAGCACGCGCCGCCGCGCGGGCATGGCGAGCACGGCCCGCAAGGTGTCGGCGAGAGCCGCCTCGGCGATCCGCGCGGCCCGCTCCGGGCTGTACGGCGGCGTGAGCCGCGTCTTGACCCGCCCGGGCAGCGGCTCCTTGGCGATGACGAGCAGCGTGGTGGGCCCGACGGGCGAGTGCCGGCCGGCCCGGGACCCGGGCCGGCCGGGCGCGTGGTGACGCCACGGGGCGCCTGGGGCGGCGGGCCGGTACGGGCTGTCCGTACCGCACGCCCGGTCTTCGCGGTGCCGGGGCGGTGTGCCGGTGGCCGCGACCCCGGACGTGGTGTCCGTCCGGCCGCCGTGCGCCCCGGAGGCTGTGGATCCCGACGGAGCGCCCGGGCTTGCCGCCGGGTTCCCGTCGACGGGGCGACCCGGTACCGGCCGTGCGGGAGGCGTGTCCGCAGGGCTGTGGCGGTCGCACGTGTGGGAGCTGTCCGCAGGACAGCCCGGCATCGGCTGTTCGGGGGGCCTGTTCGCAGGGCTGTGGGGTTCGCGCGTGTGGGAGTTGTCCGCAGGGCAGTCCGGCATCGGCTGTTCGGGAGCCGCGTTCACAGGGCTGTGGCGGTCGCACGCGTGGGAGCTGTCCGCAGGGCGGCCCGGCATCGGCCGTTCAGGGGAAGCGTTCATCGAGCCGTGACCTCCGCACCCGTGGGAGCCGTCCGCAGGACGCCCCGCATGTCGTGGACCGCGCGCCAGGTGCCGCGCCAGGTGCCCGTCACCTTCGACGCGCCCGTGCGCGGGCGGTAGGGGACGTCCGTCTCGGTGACCCGCCAGCCCGCGTCGCAGGCGCGGACGACCATCTCCAGCGGATAGCCGCTGCGGCGGTCCGTCAGGCCGAGGCCCAGCAGGGCCTCGCGGCGTGCGACGCGCAGGGGGCCGAGGTCGCGCAGCCGCAGGCCCGTACGCCGCTGGAGCAGGCGGGCGAGCGCGGCGTTGCCCAGGCGGGCGTGCAGCGGCCAGGCGCCACGGCCCTCGGGCCGGCGGCGGCCCAGCACGAGATCGGCCGTGCCGGAGCGTACGGCCGCCGCCATGGCGGGCAGCAGCCCGGGGTCGAGGGAGGCGTCGCAGTCGCAGAAGGCCACGAGTTCCGCGTCGGCGGCCCGCAGCCCGGCGTGGCAGGCGGCGCCGAAGCCGCGCCTGGGCTCGTGGACGACGGTGGCCCCGAGCGAGCGGGCCACGTCCGCCGAGCCGTCGGTCGAGCCATTGTCGACCACGACGGCCCGCCACCCGGCGGGGACGCGGGCCAGGACCCAGGGGAGCGCTGCGGCCTCGTCGAGGCAGGGGAGTACGACATCCACGCGGTCGGTGCGCGAGGTGGTGGTCTGGTCTGTCACGCTGTTCACCCTACGGAGAGAATTCCGGCATTTCGGACTCTGCGTTCTTACGAAACGCGGACATCGCCCGGCCCGCTACCGGCGCCGCCCGGCACTCCCGGCCCGGCGTGCGACGCTTGCGGCATGCAGACCACACCCCCCGCCCGCGTGCTCGTCGTGGACGACGACCCGACCGTCGCCGAGGTCGTGGCCGGCTACCTCGACCGGGCCGGCTTCGCCGTGGACCGGGCCGCCGACGGCCCCGGCGCGCTGGAGAAGGCCGCGGCCTTCCGCCCCGACCTGGTCGTGCTCGACCTGATGCTGCCCGGCATGGACGGCCTGGAGGTGTGCCGCCGGCTGCGTGCCGCCGGACCGGTCGCGGTGATCATGCTGACGGCGCGCGGCGACGAGGACGACCGCATCCTCGGGCTGGAGCTCGGCGCGGACGACTATGTGACCAAGCCCTTCAGCCCCCGCGAGCTGGTGCTGCGCGTCGGGTCCGTGCTGCGCCGCGCCCAGGTGCGCGCCGCCGCCGGGCCCGCCACGGCGCCCCCGCTGCGGGCGGCGGGGCTCACCCTCGACCCGGTGGCCCGCCGGGCCGCCAAGGACGGGTCAGAACTCGCCCTCACCGTAAGGGAATTCGACCTGCTCGCGTTCCTGCTGCGGCACCCCGGGCGGGCCTGCGGGCGCGAGGAGCTGATGCGCGAGGTGTGGGGCTGGGAGTTCGGCGACCTGTCGACGGTGACCGTGCACGTGCGGCGGCTGCGCGCCAAGGTGGAGGACGACCCCGCGCGGCCCCGCCTCATCCAGACCGTCTGGGGCGTCGGCTACCGCTTCGAGGTCCCCGCCGAGAGTGAGCCCGGCCATGCGTGACGTCCTGCTCATCGCCCTCTTCGCCTTCCTCGGCGCCGCGGCCGCCGGGCTGCTGGGCGCCGTCGCACTCCGCGCGCTGCGCCACCGCTCCGTCGCCGTCTCGCTCACGGTCGTGGCGGCCGTGTCGGTCACGGCGATGCTGGCCGGGACGCTCGCCGTGGCCTGGGCGATGTTCCTCTCCTCGCACGACCTGACCGTCGTCACGACGGTCTGCGCGATGGCCGCCGTCGTCTCGCTCGCGACCGCGCTGCTGCTGGGCCGCTGGGTGGTGGCCCGCAGCAACGCCCTGACCCGCGCGGCCCGTTCGTTCGGCGACGACGGCAGCTTCGCCGCCCCCGGCGGCGGCGCCACCGCGGAACTCGCCGAGCTCGGCCGCGAACTGGCCGCCACCAGCGAGCGCCTTGCCCGGTCCCGGGAGCGGGAGAAGGCGCTGGAGACCTCGCGCCGGGAACTCGTCGCCTGGATCTCGCACGACCTGCGCACCCCGCTCGCCGGGCTGCGCGCCATGTCCGAGGCGCTGGAGGACGGCATGGCGGAGGACCCCCAGCGCTACTTCCGCCAGATCCGGCACGAGGTGGACCGGCTCAACTCCATGGTCGGCGACCTCTTCGAGCTCTCCCGCATCCACGCGGGCGCCCTGCCGCTGTGCCCGAGCCGGATGTCGGTGTACGACCTGGTGGGCGACGCGCTCGCCGGGGCGGGCCCGCTCGCCCGCGAGCACGGCGTGCGCCTCGTCGGCGACCGGGTCGACGCGGTGCCCGTGGAGGTCGACGGCAAGGAGATGACGCGCGTCCTCGGCAACCTCCTCGTCAACGCGATCCACCGCACCCCGGAGGACGGCACGGTCGCGGTGGCCGCGCGGCGGGAGGCGGACACGGTGGTGCTCTCCGTGACGGACGGCTGCGGCGGCATCCCGGAGGCCGACCTCCCCCGCGTCTTCGACACGGGCTGGCGGGGATCGGCCGCGCGGACGCCGCCGGCGGGGGCGGGGCTGGGGCTCGCGATCGTACGGGGGATCGTGGAGGCGCATGCGGGGCGGGCGACGGTCCGCAACGTGCCGGGGGGTTGCCGGTTCGATGTGGTGCTGCCGGCTGCGGTTTAGGGTGCCGGTGGTTGGCGCCTGCGGCGGGCTTTTTCCCCTACCCGCCCCTTCCCGGCTGCGTCTGATGTGCGGCTCCGCCGCGTGGGGGCTTCGCCCCAGACCCCGCAACACGGCTTCGCCGCGTTGTCCTCAAACTCCCCCACCTCCCAGCGGTAGCTGGGGGAGCAGCGCACCCGCACCGTCCATCCCGTAGTGAGCCGCTACCGCCGCAGGCGGCGCCGGCACCACCCGGCCGCCCACACCAAGAGCCCCACCCCCGCCGTCACCCCCACGCACAGCACCCAGTTGCGCGGATAATCCAGCGGCAGCACCGACGCGTTCTGCACCGGCCCCGGCCGGAGGAGTACGGGGAGGGCCACCGCCGTCAGCGCCGCACCCACCAGCAGCGTGCCCCGCACCACGCCCCTTGCCGGGAGCCGGGACACCGCGAAGCCCACCGCCAAGGTGACCGGCACCACCACGCCGTCATGCGCGACGAGCACGCCGATCAGCCACTTCACCACGATCCACGGATCCTGCGGCTGCGCACCGAACAGCAGTGCCCACACCCCGGCGGCCATCAGCGCGAGCCCCAGCACCCCTGCGAAGATCCGTGTCACAGCGCCTCCATCCGCGCGACCCACTTGGTCTGGAGCACGCCCGGCCGGTTCGGGGCGATGATCCGGGCGGGGTAGCCGTGGTCGAGGGAGAGCACCCGGCCGTCGAGGCGCAGGGCGAGCAGGGTGAGCGGGTCGCGGGCGTAGGTGTGCGGCATCATCATCACGCGGTAACCGCCATGGGCCTCCAGCGACGTCACCCGGATCAGGGCGCCGGGCGGCGCGCCCGCCCGGTCCAGGAGGTCGCGGACCCGCACGCCCGTCCAGCGCGCCGACTTGCTCCACCCCTCCACGCACGCGATGGGCAGGGTCACCTCCCGCTGCGGCATGGCGCGCAGCTCGTCCAGCGTCAGCCCGTACGGGCGCGGGCCGTCGACCCGCAGCCGCCAGTCGCGCACGGTCGCGGTGGTCACCCTGGCCAGCGCGGCAGTCCGGTTGACGGGCAGGCCCTGCGCGCCGTGGTCCGGGTGCCGGGGCGCCAGCAGGTCCAGCGCGCCCAGCGGGGTGAACGACTGCCCCACCGTCGTCACCGTGACCGCACCGGCCGCCACGCCCACGGCGGTCAGCAGCGACCGCCGGTCGACGGCGTCCTCGGCCGGCAGCGCCAGGGTGCCCGCCGACCGGCGCCGCCAATGCGCCCTGATCTCCGGGGCCTTGACCGCCACGTGCAGGACGACGGAGCCGATGAGCACCCAGCCCACCGCGAAGTGCACGGGCACGAAGGAGAACCCGTACGGATACCACTGCGCCGTGTTGAGCAGCCCCGACATCAGCTCGAACAGAGCCGTCGCCACCAGCACCGCCACCGACACCCGCTCCAGCGCGTGCCGCACCGACCGCACCGCGGGCCACACGAACAGCCGCGGGTAGACCGTCCACAGCTTCGCCAGCAGCAGCGGCACCGCGGCGATGCCGCTCGCCACGTGCAGCCCCTGGCTCACCCGGTAGCCCCACCGGGGGCGGCTGGGCAACACGCCGGCCAGCATGCCCGGCTGCTGGAGGTAGTGGCTGATCAGCCCGGTCACGAAGCACACGGCGACCGCCACGCCCAGCCAGCGGCCGACGGCGGTCGCGGTGCGGGCGTCGTGGAGGCGGCCCCGGAAGGACGGCAGGGGGAGTCTCATGCCTCCATCAGACCGCGCGCGACGCCCTCCACGGCGTGATCGACACCTTACGAAACGCGGACGCCCGTGCAGGTCCGAAGGCCGGGGCGGGCTCGTGGTGCCAGGGTGGGAGCGTGAAGCCCCGTACCGCCGTCACCCTCAGCTCCGCGCTGCTCGCCGCCCTCGTCACGGTCCTCGCCACCGCCGTCCGCAGTGATGCCTACTTCACGGACCCGGCCGCCCTCACCGGCTGGTACGCGGCCGCCTGGGCGCTCTTCGCCGCGGCCGCCTGGTCCCTGCGCGCGGTGTCCGCCCGGCACGTCGTGCCCCTGGTGCTGGCCGGTTCGGTCGCCGTCGCCGCCACCGGCCTGCTCGCCGAACCCCGCACCAGCTCGGACGCCTTCCGCTACGTCTGGGACGGACGGGTGCAGGCCGCGGGCATCTCGCCGTACGACCACGCACCGGCCGACCCCGGGCTGGCGCACCTGCGCGACCCCTGGCTCTTCCCCCAAGGCGCCCAGTGCGAGCGGCCGGAGCGCTTCCGCATCGCGCCGGGCACCGGGCAGGGCACCTGTACGCGCATCAACCGGCCCTACGTGCACACCATTTACCCGCCCGTCGCCGAGGGCTATTTCCTCCTCGTCCACGCACTCTCCCCGCCCGGCACCCGGCACAAGCCGTTCCAGGTGGGCGGCGCGCTGCTCGCCGTGGCCACCTCGGGGCTGCTGCTGTACGCGCTGCGCAGGCGCGGCGACGGCCGGGCCGCCGTCTACTGGGCGTGGTGCCCGGCCGTCGCCGTCGAAGCGGTCAACAACGCCCACGCCGACGCGCTGAGCGTGCTGTTCACCGTCGCCGCCTTCACCGTCGTCGCCGCCCGCCGCCCCCTCGGCGGCTCCCTGCTCGGCGCGGGCATCGCCACCAAACTCCTGCCCGCCGTCACCCTGCCGGGCGCACTGAGCGGCCTCGCGGCACGGGGCACCGCACGCGGCCGCGCCCGCCAGGCACTCGCGGTGCTGCTGCCCGCCGCGGCCGTCGTCGCCCTCGGCTATCTGCCCTACATCCTCGTCTCGGACAGCTCCGTCCTCGGCTACCTGAGCGGCTATACGCGGGAGGAGGGCTACGACGACGCCACCGTGAAGAACCGGTACGCCCTGCTGCGCCTGGTGCTCCCCGACTCCTGGGCCCTGCCCGCCACGCTCGTCGTGCTGGCCGCGGTGGTGGCGTACGTGCTCCGGCGCGGCGGCCCCCGGCGGCCGTGGCGCGGCGCGCTGCTGGTCACGGGGACGGCGTTCCTGCTGCTGACCCCCGGCTACTCCTGGTACGCCCTGCTCCTCATCGGTCTGGTGGCCCTCGACGGCCGGTGGGAGTGGCTCGGCGTCGCCGTGGCCGGGGCGGCGAAGTACATCGGCGGCCGGGCCGTCGGGGATCCCGACCTGCTCGGCACGGTGGCCTACGCGGTGGCCGCGCTCGCGGTGACGGGCGGGTGGGCCCTGCGCCGGGGCGCGGAAAAACGCGCCGACCCGGCCGCGGCCCAGGGCCCCGGCCGGCTCCGGCGGACGGCCCCCCGGCGCGAACCGGAACCCCCACGCCCATAAAATCGGGCGAAACGCACAGCGCCTACCCGCGGAGAGCACCCCGATGACGACCCCCGACGGCGGCGCGCACGACCCCTACGTGCGGGTCCGCGGCGCGCGCGAGCACAATCTGCGGGCCGTCGACGTCGACATCCCGCGCGATGCCCTCGTCGTCTTCACCGGCGTCTCCGGCTCCGGCAAGTCCTCGCTCGCCTTCGGCACCCTCTACGCCGAGGCCCAGCGGCGCTACTTCGAGTCCGTGGCCCCCTACGCCCGCCGGCTCATCCACCAGGTGGGCGCGCCCAAGGTCGAGGAGATCAGCGGGCTGCCACCCGCCGTCGCCCTCGAACAGCGCAGGTCCGCGCCCACCTCCCGGTCCTCCGTCGGCACCGTCACCACCCTCTCCAACTCCCTGCGCATGCTCTTCTCCCGCGCGGGCACCTACCCCGAGGGCGCCGAGCGGCTGGACTCCGACGCCTTCTCGCCCAACACGGCCGCCGGTGCCTGCCCGGAGTGCCACGGCCTGGGCCAGGTCCACCACGTCAGTGAGGAATCGCTGGTCCCCGACCCGTCGCTGTCGATCCGCGACGGCGCGATCGCCGCCTGGCCGGGCGCCTGGCAGGGCAAGAACCTCCGCGACATCCTCGGCGCCCTCGGCCACGACCTCGACCGGCCCTGGCGCGACCTGCCGCGGGCCGACCGCGAATGGATCCTCTTCACCGACGAACAGCCCGTCGTCACCGTCCACCCCGTACGCGACGCCGACCGCATCCAACGCCCCTACCAGGGCACCTACATGAGCGCCAAGCGCTACGTCCTGCACACCGCAGCCGACTCCAAGAGCGCCTCCCTGCGCGCCCGCGCCGAGCGGCACCTCGTCAGCGGCCCCTGCCCGGTGTGCGGCGGACGGCGGCTGCGGCCCGAGGCGCTGGCCGTCACCTTCGCGGGCCGGGACATCGCCGCGCTCGCCGCCCTCCCGCTCGCGGACCTCGCGCGGACCCTGCGCCCTGCGTGCGAGCGCGACGGTGTGGCCGCCGCCCTCGCCACCGACCTCGTCGCCCGCATCGAGGTGCTCACCGAACTCGGCCTGGGCTACCTCGCCACGGACCGGCCCACCCCCACCCTCTCCGCGGGCGAACTCCAGCGGCTGCGCCTCGCGACCCAGCTGCGCTCGGGCCTCTTCGGCGTCGTCTACGTCCTGGACGAGCCCTCGGCCGGACTCCACCCCGCCGACAGCGCCGCGCTGCTCACCGTCCTGGACCGGCTGAAGGCCGCCGGGAACTCGCTGTTCGTCGTCGAGCACCACCTGGACGTCGTGCGCCGCGCCGACTGGATCGTCGACGTCGGACCACGGGCCGGCGAGCACGGCGGCGAGATCCTCTACAGCGGGCCCGTCGCCGGGCTGGCCGCCGTGACCGGCTCCGCGACCCGCCGGTTCGTCTTCCCCGACGGGGCGGCGCCCCCGGCCCGTACGCCCCGCGAGCCCTCCGGCGCGCTGCGCCTGCGCGACGTCACCCGGCACAACCTCCGGGGCCTCGACGTGGACTTCCCCCTCGGCGTCTTCACCGCCGTCACCGGCGTCTCCGGCTCGGGCAAGTCGACGCTGGTCGGACAGGTCCTCGCGGAGAGGGTGACCGCCCACCTGGCGGGCGAGCCGGTCACCGGGACGGAGGGGCTGGAGACCGTCGACCGGCTCGTCACGGTCGACCAGAAGCCGATCGGCCGCACGCCGCGCTCCAACCTCGCCACCTACACCGGCCTGTTCGACGCCGTGCGCAAGGTCTTCGCCGCCACCGACGAGGCCCGCGCCCGCGGCTACACCGTGGGCCGCTTCTCCTTCAACGTCACCGCCGGGCGCTGCGAGGTCTGCCAGGGCGAGGGCTTCGTCGCCGTCGAACTGCTCTTCCTGCCCGGTACGTACGCGCCGTGCGCCGCGTGCCAGGGGGCGCGCTACAACCCGGAGACGCTGGAGATCACCTATCGCGGCGCGAACATCGCCGAGGTCCTCGACCTGACCGTCGACGCCGCGGCCGGCTTCCTCGCCGACGTGCCCGCCGCGGCCCGCAGCCTGCGCACCCTCCAGGACGTCGGCCTCGGCTATCTGCGCCTGGGCCAGCCCGCCACCGAGCTCTCCGGCGGCGAGGCACAGCGCATCAAACTCGCCACGGAACTCCAGCGCACCCGGCGGGGCCACACGCTCTACGTCCTCGACGAGCCCACCACCGGCCTCCACCCGGCCGACACCGAACTGCTGCTGCGGCAGCTGCACGGCCTGGTCGACGCGGGCAACTCCGTGGTGGTCGTGGAACACGACATGACCGTGGCGGCGGGCGCGGACCACGTCATCGACCTGGGGCCCGGCGGCGGGGACCAGGGCGGGCGCGTGGTGGCGGCGGGCGCGCCGCACGAGGTGGCGGAAGCGGCGGGCAGCGTGACCGCGCCCTATCTCAAGGCGGCGCTGCGGCGGTGACCGGCCCCGGCCCGGTTGCCGCGCCCGGGGGCTGCGGCAGACTGGAGCCATGCCGGAGCTGCCCGAGGTCGAAGCCCTGGCCGGGTTCCTCGCCGAGCACCTCGCCGGACGGACGGTCGAGCGGGTGCTCCCGGTGGCCGTGTCCGTACTCAAGACCTACGACCCGCCGCTGAGCGAGGCCGAGGGGCGGGCCGTCACCGCCGTGCGGCGGTACGGCAAGTTCCTGGACCTGGCCACCGACGGCGGCCCGCACCTGGCCTTCCACCTCGCCCGCGCCGGCTGGCTGCGCTGGCACGACCGCCTCCCCGACGCCCCGCCGCGCCCCGGCAAGGGCCCACTCGCCCTGCGCCTCCGCCTCACCGACGGCGCGGGCTTCGACCTCACCGAGGCGGGCACCCAGAAGCGGCTCGCCGTCCACTGCGTCCGCGAGGTGTCCGACGTACCCGGCATCGCCCGGCTCGGCCCGGACCCCCTCGCGCCGGAGTTCACCCGCGACGCCTTCGCAGCGCTGCTGCGTGACGAGCGGCGGCAGCTCAAGGGCGTTCTGCGGGACCAGAGCGTGATCGCGGGCATCGGCAACGCCTACTCCGACGAGATCCTGCACGCCGCCAGGATGTCCCCCTTCAAGCTCGCCGCGAGCCTGACCGAGGACGAGATCACCGCGCTCCACGAGGCGCTGGGCACGACGCTGCGCGCGGCCGTCGAGCGGGCGCGCGGCCACGCGGCCGCGGAGCTGAAGGCCGAGAAGAAGAGCGGGCTGCGGGTGCACGGGCGGACGGGAGAGCCGTGCCCGGTCTGCGGGGACACGATCCGCGAGGTCTCCTACCGCGACTCCTCGCTCCAGTACTGCCCCACGTGCCAGACGGGCGGCAGACCGCTCGCCGACCGCAGGCTGTCCCGCCTGCTCAAATAGCCGCTCACTCCTGGGGGATGCCCCGCGCGTCCGCGTGGGCCAGCTCAGAGTGCTTGTAGGAGTACGCGAAGTACACGACCATCCCCACCGCGAACCAGACCGCGAACCGCACCCACGTCTGCCATGCCAGATAGGTGATCAGCCAGATCGACGCGGCGACCCCGACCGCGGGCACCACCGGCACCCACGGACAGCGGAAGGAGCGCGGCAGGTCCGGGCGCTTGTGGCGGAGCACGATCACCGCCGTGCACACCACCGCGAACGCCAGCAGGATGCCGATGTTGGTCAGCTCGGCCGCCTCGCCGATCGGCACGAGACCGGCGATGGCCGCGGAGGCCACGCCCACGATCCACGTCACGCGCGTGGGCACGTGCCGCGTCGGGTGCGTCTTGGCGAACCACTTGGGCAGCAGCCCGTCCCTGCTCATCGCGAACCACACGCGGGTGACACCCAGCATGAACGTGAACATGACGGTGAGGATGCCGATGATCGCGCCGACCGCGATGACGTCCGCGATCCCGTCCAGCCCCACCGACTTGAAGGCCGTGGAGAAGCCGCTCTTCTTGTCGATGTCCTTGTAGCTCTGCATGCCCGTCAGCACCAGGCAGGCCAGCACGTACAGCACCATCGAGATGCCCAGCGAGTAGAGGATCGCCCTGGGCATGTGGCGCTGCGCGTCCTTGGACTCCTCGGCGGCCGTCGACATCGCGTCGTAGCCGAAGACGGCGAAGAAGACCGTGGCCGCGCCCGTGAAGGCACCGCTGACCCCGAACGGGAAGAAGGGCGTGTAGTGGGACGACTTCACATGGAAGAAGCCCACGACGACCACCAGCAGGACCACCACGATCTTCAGGCCGACGACGACCGTCTCGAAGCGCGCCGCGTTCTTCATCCCCATGGTGAGCAGCCAGGCGATCAGCAGGCACAGCACCGCCGCGAACAGGTCGACCCGGTGCCCGGTCCCGGTGCCCGGCGCGCCCAGCATCCAGGTCGGCAGCTTCGCGTGCATCTCCCCGAGCAGGAAGTTGATGTAGCCGGAGATCCCGATGGCGACCACCGCGACGATCGCCGTGTATTCGAGCAGCAGGTCCCAGCCGATGAACCAGCCGCCGATCTCCCCGAGCACGGCGTAGCCGTAGGTATAGGCCGAGCCGGCCCGGGGGATCAGGCCCGCGAACTCCGCGTACGAGAAGGCCGCCGCGGCGCTCGCCACGCCCGCGATGAGGAAGGACACGAGCACCGCGGGGCCGGCGACACCGTTGGCGATGGTCCCGGCGAGGCTGAAGATGCCCGCGCCGATGATGCCGCCGACACCGATGGCCGTCAGCTGCCACACCCCCAGGGACCGGGTCAGCCGCTGGGCCGGGCCGCCGCCCTCGACGGTCTCCGCCTCTTCGATGGTCTCGATCGGTTTGCGGCGCAGTACGCCCTGACCCGCGCGGAGCCTGGCCATGTGTGGTGTCCTCTCGTCGACCCTGACGGGGTCGGACATCATCGCCGAGCGGGGGCGGCTTCGGAAGGCGCCGCCCCGCACCCGGCCCCGGGTTCAGCCGATGGCGGGCGCCACGGCCGACGGCGCCGTGCCCCACCGCGAGGGCTCCCGCCCGACGGTGAAGTCGAGCCGGGAGCTCTCCTTGAGCTGCGCGGTCGTCAGATAGGTGCGGTCCTGGGGGGAGCCGTCGAGCCGGACCGACCGGATGTAGCGGTCGGTGTCCGAGGTGCCCGGCGCGGTCACCGTCAGCCGCCCGCGCGGATACCAGTGCCGGTCCAGCCGCAGGTCCACCCGCTCGAACACCGGGGTGCTCAGCCCCCAGGTGTCCGCGCCCGGCTGCACCGGATAGACGCCGATGGCGGAGAGGACCATCCACGCCGACATCGTGCCCAGGTCGTCGTTGCCGGTCATGCCCGTCGGGGTGTCGGTGAAGAGGGTGAGCGCGGCGTGCACCACGTCCGTGGTCTTCCACGGCATGCCGGTGGAGAGATAGGTGTACGGCGCGATGAGGTCGGGCTCGTTCTGCGGGTTGTACTTGTCGGCGTTGTAGTAGTCGTACGGTCCGTTGACCCACACCTCGCGGGCCGTGCGCGCCGGGTCCTTCAGCAGCCTGTCGTAGGCGAAGAAGGAGTCGAGCCGGGCGTTCGCCTTGTCCTCGCCGCCGATCAGCCGCACCATCCCGGGCAGGTCCTGGGGGACCAGCCACTGGTACTGCCAGGCCGTGCCCTCGTGGAAGCCGACGCTCTTCGCCGGGTCGGCGGGACCGGTGAAGGCGCCCTTCCCGTCGCGGGCGCGGAAGAAGCCGGTCGAGGGGTCGTGGACGTTGCGGTAGTTCCGGGCGCGCTCGGCGTAGCGCTCGGCGTCCGCGCGGTGACCCAGGCCGCGGGCCATCTTCGCGAGGACCGCGTCGGCGAGCGCGTACTCCAGGGTCGCCGACGCGCCCTGCTGGTAGTCGGAGTCGCCGGGCTTCTCGTTGGGGCGGTCCGGCAGATAGGGCACGTAGCCGTTCTTGAGGTACTCCGCGTTGCCGTCCCGGCCGGCGTAGGGGGAGGAGGCGGGCGGCACCCCGTCCGCGTTCTTCCTCAGCGCCCGGTACGCCTCCTCCTCGTGGCCGGCGAGCAGCCCCGCCTGGTAGGCGTTGGTGAGGTACGGCGTCACCGGGTCGCCGGTCATGATGTTCGTCTCGACCGTGCCGTAGCCCCACTTAGGCAGCCAGCCGCCGTCGCGGTCGACGCGCAGCACCGACAGCGCCATGTCCCGCGCCTCACGCGGCGCGAGCAGTGCCAGCAGCTGCGCCTGGGTGCGGTAGGTGTCCCACAGTGACCAGTTCTGGTAGTAGGTGAACCCCTCGGCGCGGTGCGGCTGCTGGTCCCAGCCGGTGTAGCGGCCGTCGGCGTCGCTGCCGATGTTGGGGGAGAGGAACGCGCGGTAGAGCGAGGAGTAGAAGGTGCGCCGCAGCGCCCGGCCGCCGCCCTGGGCCTTGACGTCGGACAGCCGCCGCTCCCACGCGGCGCGCGCCTGCCGCGCCGTACGGTCGAAATCGCCGCTCTCCGCGCGGAGGTTGCCCTCCGCGCCCGCGGCGTCGACGTAGCTGAGGGCGGTCGTGGCCTCGACGGTCCGGTCGTGGGTGGTGTCGAAGCGCACCCACGCGCCATTGCGCCCGGTGGAGGTGGAGAGCTTGGAACCCGGGGTGATCCGGTCGCCGTTCCAGGTGCCGAAGCCGGTGAAGGGGCGGTCGAAGCGGGTGATGGTGTGCAGGGTGTAGGGCCGGGTGTCCTGGCAGAAGCCGCGGCCGGTGATGGTGGAGCGGACCGTACGGGAGTCCACCACCTCGACCGTGGTGGACACCGTGCGGTGCAGCGACTGGCCCGTGTTGAGCAGGACGTTGGCCTTGTCGGTCGAGGGGAAGGTGTAGCGCTGGACGCCCCTCCGCTCGCCCGCCGTCAGCTCGGCGGTGATGCCGCCGTACGAGGAGAGCCCGACCTTGTAGTAACCCGGCCGGGACGTCTCGGCGCTGTGGCTGAACGCGGCCGCGTAGCGGGCGTTGTCCGTGCGGGTCACCTCGCCGGTGGTGGGCAGCACGGGCAGGTCACCGCCGATGCGGCAGCCCACGCCGGACAGGTGCACGGCGCTGAAGCCCCGGATGTGGCCGTCCTTGTAGTCGTAGCCGGTGCTGTGCCCGGTGTCGGGGGACAGCTGCACCATCCCGAACGGCACGGCGGCACCGGGGAAGGTGTTGCCCTCGTTCTGGGTGCCGATGAACGGGTTCACCAGACCGGTGAGGTCGTCGTCGGCCGCCACGGCCCGCTGCGGGGGTACGAGCGCCGCCCCGGCCAGCGTCGCCGCGAAGGCGAGCGCGGCCGCGCCGGCACGCAGCCGCAGGTGTGCGGTCCATCTCATCGTCCACGCCCCTCGTCTGACGCGTCATATGACCTGACATCGTTGTCAACGCCGAGGGTATCGAGAGGCTGACGCGCTGTCATGATGTCCGGCGCGCCTGGTGTGGCGATCCCCGGCCCAGCGGGCGCGCACGCGAGAGGGCCGTGAAAGGCTGACGGTGCCCCTGCCCGCTCCCGAACGGACCCGCCGCCGCCCATGGACCTCCGCGAACTCAGCTCCGTAGGGCCCTTCTTCGCCCTGCGCACCGACGACGACCCCGGCGGCGCGGGGGAGGAGTACCTCTCTCTGACGGGCCGGACCGAGGAGGCCGTACGGCGCAGGGTGGCGACGGTGGCGGAGCGGCTGGGGACGGCGGACCGGCGGGTGGCCGCGTCCATCGCCTACCAGGGCATCGCCGGGCGGCTGCTGTCCGTCGCCCTCGGCTCCGCCGTGCTCACCGGCCGGGTGCCGGACCTCGCCGACGGCCGGCTCCGCTGGCACCCCGCGCGCACGGCCCCCGACGACCTGTGGCTGCCCGCGCCCGCCGCGCTGCCGCCCGCCGCCGACCTGGCCGGCCGGCTGCGCGAGCACGTCCTGGACGGCCCGCTGACCGCCTTGCACGCCGCGGTGCGTGCCGTCGTCCCGGTCTCCGGCCGGCTGCTGTGGGGCAACGCCGCCTCGTCGCTCGCCGGATCACTGCGGGTGCTGCACGCGTGGTGCCGCGAGCGGCACCGGCCCGAGGAGGCGGCCCGCGCGCTCGCCCTGACGCGAGCGCTGCTCGACGCCCCGCCGCTGCGCGGCACCGGCACCCTGACCGCCCCCGCGCCGGGCGGCCCGGCCTTCGCCCGCACCACCTGCTGTCTGTACTACCGCGTCCTGCCCGGCGGGATGTGCGGTGACTGCGTGCTGCGGCACGCGCCCCGCGCCCGCTGAGGCGCCGGGGCGGGGGCGGGCGGCCACTCCCGCGTGGAGAGCACACCGAGGACGTACGCCTTCGCCACCAGAGCCGTGCGGTTGGGCACCCGCCAGCGCCGGGTGAGCCTGGTCAAGTGGTAGTTGACGCCGTCCACGGTCAGGCCGACGGCCTTGCCGATGGCGGCGGTCGTGGCCCCGGCGGCGGCCAGCGCGAGGATGTTCCCCTCCACCACGCTGACCTCCGCCATCGGCTCCACCGGCCGGTGCGACGGATCGGCCCGTACGCGCAGGATCGCCAGCAGCATCGGGTTCGCGGGGAAGGCGTCACCCACCGGGTCCACCAGCAGTTCGCCCTCCCGCTCGATCCCGTCCGCACCGGTCACCCAGCGCACCTCGATCGGGTGACGGGGCCGGCGGCCCAGCCGCAGCGCCTCGATGTGCCGGTCGAGCCGGCCGATGGCACGCGGCCGGAACAGCTCCTGGAGATTGCGGCCGCGCAGTCTGCCGGGCGCCGTGCCCCACTCCGCGGCCATGGCCGGATTGGCGACCGTCACCTCGCCGTCCGCCCGGCAGACCGCGATCGGCGTCGGGATCCGGTCGAGCAGCAGCAGAAAGTGGTTGCGCCAGCTGGTGTATTCCTCGCCGCCCATGCCCGCACCGGCCCCTCGCTCGTTCCATGCCCGTCCAAGGGCCCGTCCAGTGCTTGCCCGGCGCGGCCCGCGCAGGAGCGTCGAGCTTCCCACGACTGCAGGATCGTGCAGTTCTGTATACGGGTGGGTGAGCTCATTTGCGTGCTGCGCACGAGGTTCCCGGGGCACGTGTGCGCCCCGTCCCCCACACTGACCTCCCTGGTCCCCGCACACGATCCAGTAGCCTGCTCATCGCTCGCGGCGCGCGAGATCGACGAAAGTGGTGGGGACATGCGAACGGGCATACGTGCGGGAATGATTGCGGTCACGGCGACGGTCGCGGCGGCCGTCACGGCCGCACCGGCCGGGGCGGGGACGACGGCCGGACAGGCGGCCTGGTCCGCCACCACCTCGGTCGGGGTGCACAACGCCTACGAGAAGGCGAAGTACCCCTACTTCGCCGACGCCCTCGACTCGGGCGCCTCGCTCCTCGAACTCGACGTCTGGACCAACGGCTTCGGCGGCCGCTCCTTCCGCGTCTCGCACGCCAACCCGCTCGCGAACAACAACAATTGCGAGGGCGCCGCCTCACCCGCCGAGCTGCGCACGAAGTCCCGCGACCAGCCCCTCTCCGGCTGCCTCGCCGACATCAGGGCCTGGCACGACGCGCACCCCGGCCACCGGCCCGTCCTGCTCAAGGTGGAGATGAAGGACGGTTTCGACGCCAGCAGCGGGCGCGGCCCGGCCGAGCTGGACGCCCTCCTGGGGCAGAAGCTCGGTGACGCCCTCTACCGCCCCGCCGACCTGGCCGGGAAGCACGCCACGCTCGACGATGCCGTGCGCGCCGACGGCTGGCCGGACAGGGCCGCGCTCGCGGGCAAGTTCGTCGTGGAGCTGATCCCCGGCACCGTGGAGGAGAAGAACCCCCTTGACCGGCTGTGGACCGACCGGGAGTACGCGACGCACCTGCGGGACCTCGCCGCCGCGGGCCGGCTCCGGCAGGCGGGCGCCTTCCCGGCCGTGCACGGAGCGGTGCCGGGCGACCCCCGCACCCGCTACACCGACCCCACGATCCGCCCGTGGTTCGTCCTCTTCGACGGGGACGCGGCCACCTACACCGGCGGAGGCATCGACACGGCCTGGTACGACAGCCGGCACTACCTCGTCGTCATGACCGACGCGCACAAGGTCCCGCCCGCCATCGACATCACCCGCCCCACCGAGACCCAGGCCCGGGACCGCGTCGCCCTCCTCGCCAAGGCCCACGCCAGCTTCGCGACGGCCGACTGGTACCCGCTGCCGCAGGTGCTGTCGTCGGTGGTGCCGCGCGGCTGACCCCCTGCCCGCGGTGTCTTCCAACGGCGGCGCTCGCCTCGCGGGCGGGCGCGCGGTGGGTCACGGTGGGGATGTCCGGACCGTTCCACGCCTGGAGCCCGCGCCATGACCCACCACACGTATCGCGTGACCGAGATCGTCGGCTCGTCACCGGACGGCGTCGACGCCGCCGTGCGCAACGGCCTGGGGCGGGCGTCCCGAACGCTGCGCAACCTCGACTGGTTCGAGGTCACGCAGATCAGGGGCCACCTGACGGAGGGTGGGGTCGGCCACTACCAGGTGGGCCTGAAGGTGGGCTTCCGGCTGGACGACGAGGACTGAGCGGCCGCTACGGGACCACCGTCACCGGCCAGCGGCCCGCCTTCACCAGGCGGACCGCCACCGAACCGATGATCCGGTGGCCGGCCTGCTCGGACGCGCCCACGATCACCGCGTCCGCCGTGAGCTCCTCAGCCGCCTTGACCAGCCCGGCGTAGGGGTCGCCGCGGAAGGTGTGGAACTCCCACCGCATCTCGTGGATCCCCCGCAGCCGCTCCGTCGCCGCGCGGATCTCGGCGAGCAGCTCCTCGGCCACCTCTTCCGTCACCTCCGCCACGGGAGCCCCGAGCGCGGCGCTGCCCGCCAGCACCGGCTGGACGTAGACGATCGCCAGCAGCGCGTGCTGCCGACGGGCCAGCCCGGCCGCGTAGGCGGCGGCGCGCCACGACGTGTCGGAGCCGTCGACACCGACGACGATCACCTTCGGGCCGTCCGTGCCGCGCTCGAAGCCCGCCGGGATGCCTTCGCCGCGCCGCTCGTTCTTCTCCTCGTTCACACAGCGAGGCTAACCGGCACGGACAACGACAGCGCGAAGCGCCCCTCCTCGTCGGTCCACCAGCGGCGCAGTTCCAGCCCCGCGGCCGCCAGTTCCGCGCGCACCCCCTCCTGGCGGAACTTCGCCGAGATCTCCGTCCGCAGCTCCTCGCCCTCCTCGAAGTGCACCGCGAGATCCAGCGCGGGGATCTTCACCACGACGGCGCTGCGGGCCCGCAGCCGCATCTCGATCCACTCCCGCCGCGCGTCCCAGAGGGCGACGTGGTCGAAGTCCGCGGGGTCGAAGTCCGCGCCGAGTTCGCGGTTGACGACGGCGAGGACGTTCTTGTCGAACTCCGCCGTCACCCCCGCGGCGTCGTCGTAGGCGGCGACCAGCGTCCGCTCGTCCTTGACCAGGTCCGTGCCCAGCAGGAACGCGTCACCGCGCGCGAGCCCGGACCGCACCGCGCCGAAGAAGACCGCCCGCTCCTCCGGCCGGAGATTGCCGATCGTGCCGCCCAGGAAGGCGAGGAGCCGGGGACCGGGCGTGTCCGGCAGCGCCAGACCGTACTGGAAGTCGGCGACGAGGGCGTGCACGGTCAGGCCGGGGTGCTCGGCGAGCAGCGTCCGCGCCGCGCCCTCCAGGGCGCTCTCGCTGACGTCGACGGGCACGTAGTGGTCGATGGAGGGCAGCGCCGCAAGGAGGTGGCGGGTCTTGTCGGAGGAGCCGGAGCCCAGCTCCACCAGTGTCCGCGGCCGCAGGACCTCGGCGATCCCGGCGGCCCGGGTGAGGAGGATCTCCCGCTCCGCGCGCGTCGGGTAGTACTCGGGAAGCAGGGTGATCGCGTCGAACAGCTCGCTGCCGCGGGCGTCGTAGAACCACTTCGGGGGGAGCGCCTTGGGGGTACGGGTCAGCCCGGTCGCGACGTCCGCGCGCAGGGCGGCGGCGGTCGCGTCGACGGGAAGGGTGCGGGTCAGGGCGAACGGACTCACAGAACGGGCTCCTTGAGCGCGGAGTGCGGGGCGAGCGGGGAGAGGGGCGACAGCGCGACGCCGGCGCGGGTGGCGGTGAGCAGGGTGCGGTCGGGGACCTCGCGCCAGGCGGGGTCGTCGTCATAGGGCTCGGAGGCGACGACGGTCCGCCCCACGGGGGCGCGAAGCCACCAGAGCGAGTCGCCCCAGGCGGTCGCCGCGATGGTCGCCCCGTCGGTGAGCAGCAGGTTCAGCCGGGAGCCGGGGGCGGCCCCGGCCAGCGCCAGGGTCGCCCCCGCGAGGGCGGACCCCAAGTCCGCGCCCTCGCGCAGCCGGTGCTCGACCAGCGCCCAGACGAACGCCGAGTCGCAGCGCGCCGCCAGCCGCAGCAGCGCCCCCGGGGGCAGCGGGGCGGCGAGCGCGGCGACGGAGTCCGGCCAGCCGGCCAGCGCCCCGTTGTGGCTGAACAGCCAGGGCCCGGAGGAGAACGGCGCCGTGGCCGCCTCCCCGTCGGCGTCCGCCTCGGTGGCGTCCCGCACCGAGGCGAGCAGCGCCTCGGTGCGCACCACCCGGGCGAGGTCGGCGAACGTCTGGTCGCCCCACACGGGACCTGCCCGCCGGTAGCGCGCGGGCACGGGGTCGCCCGGCGCGTACCAGCCGATGCCGAAGCCGTCCGCGTTGACCGTGCCGTACCGCTGTCGGCGGGGTGCCCACGACTGGCGGACGAGCGAGTGCGGCGGCTCGGTGACGGTCGCGCCGATCGTGGACCGCGGTCCCAGGACCGCGAGATGACGGCACATCAGGACGACTCCGCGTCGCGGGCCGTACGGAACCCGGCGAAGATCTGCCGGCGGACCGGCAGGTCCCAGTTGCGGAAAGTGCCCCGGCAGGCGACCGGGTCGACGGCGAAGGACCCGCCGCGCAGCACCTTGTGGGCACTGCCGAAGAACACTTGCGAATACTCGCGGTAGGGAAAGGCCCGGAAGCCCGGGTACGGCAGGAAGTCGCTCGCCGTCCACTCCCACACGTCACCGATCAACTGCCGTACACCCAGCGGCGAGTCACCCGCCGCGTACGCGCCGGCCGGCGCCGGGCGCAGATGGCGCTGGCCCAGGTTGGCGTGGGCCGGCGTCGGGTCCTCGTCGCCCCACGGGTAGCGGCGCGAGCGGCCCGAGGCCGCGTCGTGGCGGGCGGCCTTCTCCCACTCGGCCTCGGTGGGCAGCCGCCGCCCGGCCCAGGCGGCGTAGGCCGCCGCCTCGTACCAGCTGACGTGCAGCACCGGCTCGTCCGGCGGTACGGGCTCCACGACCCCGAACCTCCGCCGCACCCAGGCCGTGCCCTCGCGCCGCCAGAACAGCGGCGCGGCCAGGCCATGGGCCCGCACCTGCTCCCAGCCCTCGGGCAGCCACCACCGCGGGTCGCTGTAGCCGCCGTCCTCGATGAACTGCAGATACGCGCCGTTGCTCACCGGCAGGGTGTCGAGGAAGAAGGGCGGCACGAAACGGGTGTGGGCGGGCCGTTCGTTGTCGAGGGCCCAGGGCTCGGTGGAGGTGCCCATCGTGAACGGGCCGCCCTCGATGAGGACTTCCGCGGGCAGCAGGCCCGCGTCCGGCGCCGCGGGCGGCGGCTCGGGCGCGGTGAGCGCGGCCGGGCCCCGGCGCAGCTGATGGGTGATCAGCATGGTCTCGTCGTGCTGCTGCTCGTGCTGGGCGATCATGCCGAAGGCGAAACCGGCCTCCACCAGCGGGGCGCCGCGCAGCGGGGTGGTCTCCAGCAGGTCCAGGACCCGGCCGCGCACGTCCGCGACATAGCCCCGCGCCTCGGCGGGCGGCAGCAGCGGCAGTGCCGGGCGGCGGGCACGCGGGTGCTCGAAGGCGTCGTACACGGAGTCGATCTCCGGGCGCAGCGCCGCACGGCCTCCCACCGCGCGCAGCAGCCACTGCTCCTCCTGGTTGCCGATGTGCGCGAGGTCCCAGACCAGCGGGGACATCAAGGGGGAGTGCTGGGCGAGGAGTTCGGGCTCGTCCACGCAGCCGGTGAGGTGCCGGGTGCGCTCGCGCGCCGTGACGAGGGCGGTCACGGCGCGCTGCCGGAGGGGTTCGGGATCCCGCGCGGTGCTGGTCATGTGCGGGTCTCCTTGCCGATGACGTGGTCGAGGACGTCGTCGGCGGGACATCGCCGCCGGTCGACATAGCGCGTGACGAAGGAGTCGACGGCGGCGAGGACATGGGGCGGCGCACCCAGCCGGGGCAGTGCCTCGCGGGCGGCGGCGAAGCAGGTGACGGCGGCCCCGTGCAGCTCGGGGTCGGCGAGGCCGCGGCGCGCCGCGTTGCGCCACAGGGCGTTGCGCGGCGCGGGGTCCGGGCCCGCGGTGTCCGCGAGCGCCTTCACCGCGCGATAGGCGGTCTCGGCGGCCACCGGGTCGTCGAAGAGCGCGGCGGTCACGGCGAGCGGCACCAGCCAGCCGTCCTCCCCGGGCTGGGCGTCGATCATGCGCAGCTCCAGGTGGCCCCGCGGCCGCACCGGCGGGAACAACGTTGTCAGGTGGTAGGCGACGTCGTCGGCGGTGACCGGCCGGGGCCGCCCCGAGCGGATCCAGCCCCGCAGGTCCAGGCCCGCGGGCGACCGCCAGGACGCGGCCTCGCCCGACGGCACGCACATCACCGGGGCGTCCAGCGCGTACCGCGCCCAGGCCGCGCGCGGCTCCAGCGTCCCGTCGGGGGCCAGGGTGCGCCCCGGATCCATCCGGGTGTACGTGGCCTGCCTGCTGGAACGCCACCCGGTCGGGCGGCCCGACTGCAGCGGGGAGTTGGCGAACGCGGCCAGCAGCACCGCGCCCAGCAGGTGAGCCAGCCGCCACCGCCGTCCGAACCCCAGCGGCCCCGGCTCCTCGAAGCCGGCGTCCACGCACACCTGCACGGACGCCGTCCGGCACATCATGGTGCGCCCGGCGCCGTTCAGGCGGTCGTAGTGGGCCTCCATCGCGTCGTAACGGGGCGTGTCGAGGACGCGGTGGCGCCGGTGCCAGGGGTCCAGGCCGTAACCGGCGAGGACGAGGCCGAGGTCGCGCAGTGCGGGCCTGGCGAGGGCGAGATCGGCGGAGACCTCCGCCACGCAGGAGGCGAGGGACTCCGCGGGCCGGGAGCTGAACTCCACCTGGCCGCCGGGTTCGAGGGTGAGCAGGGACTTCAGCGGCAGGGTCCGCAGCCGGTCGACGGCGGCTGCCAGCAGGGCCGGGGGGACGGGACGGGCGGGGTCGCGAAGATCGTGGACGAGCCATTCCAGTTCGACGCCGAGGCGCCGCGGTGGCCCGGTCTTGAAGCAGATCCCCCGCACGAGCGCGTCCACTTCCGCTTCGCCGACGACACGGGCGGCGTCCGCCCTGTCGGACTCGGTGTCGGTCACGGTCCGTACCTCCGTCCGTTTCCTGCTTCCCGCTTCCTGCTCTCGTTCCCTGTCCGCGTGCCGTCAAATCGTCCCCCCCTCGCCTCTCACCATGGGCGCAGGGGACCCTCCGACATTGTGGCGAGCCCTTGACGTGCCCGCCAGAGGAGGGCGTACGGTCCCGAGGTGACCGCACCCGAGGTGACCTCCGACGTCTTCCTCCCCGGCACCTACGCCCGCGGAGTGCCCTACGCCCGCTTCCGCGAGTTACGGGCGAGCGCCCCCGTCTGCCGGATCGGGGAACCGGCCGTGGGTCCCTGGCCCGCGGGCCCCGGCTACTGGGCGGTATTCCGGCACGCCGACGTCAAGCGCGTGCTGCGCACCCCGGAGGTCTACTCCTCGCACCTGGGCGCCACCCAGCTCCGCGACCCCGGCACCGCGGAGGAGCTCGCGTTCGTCCGGGCCATGATGCTCAACCAGGACCCGCCCGGCCACGCCCGGCTGCGCCGCATCGTCGCCTCGGCGTTCACCTCGCGGGCCGTCCGGGAGCTGGAGACCGTCATCGAGACCCGCGCCCGTGCGCTCGTGGACGGCGTCGCCGGGCGGGGCGCGGCGGACTTCGTGGAGCTCACCGCGGACCTGCCCGTGCGGACCCTCGCCCACCTCATGGGGGTGCCGGACGAGGACCGGCTGCTGCTCTACGACTGGTCGAACCGCGTCATCGGCTACCAGGACGCCGACCACGCGCAGTCCAGCACCGCCGACCCCGAGGCGCTGAGCCCGATGGGCCGCGCGGCCCTCGCCCACCGCCCGCCGACGCTCACCCGGCCCGACGGCAGCATGATCAGCCCGCGGTCGCGCGAGGGGCTCGCCGACATGTTCGCCTACGCCCACGCGCTGGCCGACGAGGTCCGGCCCGGCAGCGTGCTGGCCCGCATGTGCGCGGGCGGGCTGACCCGCGACGAGTTCGAGACGATGTTCTTCCTCTTCGTGGTGGCCGGGAACGAGACGCTGCGCAACGCCATACCCGGCGGGCTGCTCACCCTCCTCGACCACCCCGGGCAGTACGAGCTCTTCCGGACCGAACCCGCCACGACGGACACGGCGGTCGAGGAGGTGCTCCGCTACTGGCCGCCCGTCATCGACTTCCGGCGCACCGCCACCCGCGACACGGAGCTGGCCGGGGTGCGCATCCGGCGCGGCGAGAAGGTCGTCGTCTACCACGCCTCCGCCAACCGCGACGAGAGCGTCTTCCCCGACCCCGACCGCTTCGACATCACCCGCACCCCCAACGACCACGTCAGCTTCGGCTACGGGCCGCACTTCTGCCTGGGCGCCCACCTGGCGCGCACCCAACTGCGGGCCATGCTGCGGGCGGCCGTCGACCGGCTGCCCGGCCTGGAGCTCGCGGGCGAACCGGTGCGGCTGACGTCCAACCTCCAGAACGGGCTCAAGCGACTGCCCGTCAGGTGGCGAACATGTCCGTGAACGGGCCGACGGCGTCCGACACCGCGTGGCCGAAGGGCGTGTTGAAGTCCCAGATGAGGAAGAGCAGGAAGGCGATCATCGCGCTGTAGACACCCGCGAGCAGCAACTCGCGTGGGGAGCGCCGGATCTGGAGGGTGAAGATCAGCCCGACGGCGACCACGGCGCCCCCGATCAGCCCGAACCACACCACGCCCGGCATGGTGTCGTTCGCGTTCTGCGCCCGCGCGGAGCGCGCGGCGTCCGCGGCCCCCACCTGGTCCAGCAGCGGCTGGTACGACTGCGACTCGTGGTCGTCGCGCGGCACGTACGAGGTGACGTCCTCCCGCACTTTGGCGAGCAACTGCTCGCTGCGGTCGGTGATCTCGCCCCGCTTGAGCATCACCGGCCATTCCTTGTGGACCACGTAGCTCACATACGCGTCGACGTCCTCACGGGTGCGGTCCCGGACCGCCGGCGCGTACGCCTGCACCCGCTCGCTGACCTCGTGCAGCGCCTGCGCCTCCGCGCGGACGCCGTCCTGCGCGGTGTTGCGCGCCTCCCAGACACCGGCGATGGCCAGGCCGAGCACGATGGCGTACACGACCCCGATCATCATCGTCATGTACTCGATCACGTCGGGGGTCTCGGAGGGGTCGTCGTCCTCGGTCAGCCTGCGTTCCCGGAGCACGGTGATCGTCAGGACGACCGCGCACGCGGCGGCCATCGCGAGGGTCAGGACCAGCCACTCGGCCAAGGGAACCTCCGGGAAGAGCGGGGGTGGACAAGGGGGCGAACAGGTGGGACGACGTACCGGTGGGTCAGCTCCGCCCACCGCCACCGCCGCCGCGCGGCCGCAGCATGGCCGCGGCGAGCACGGCCGGGGCGGTGAGCACCAGCATGAGGATGACCGGCGAGGAGCCGCCGGGGGCGGGCAATCCGGCCGCCTGGTGGTAGGTACGGGGCGCGATGTGGGCCGCGGCGACCGCGGGCACGGGGTTCGGGGCCGGTGGAGCGGAGGGCGCCGGGGGCGGCGGCGCGGGTGCCGCGCGCTTCACCACGACGGCGGCGGGGGCCGGGGCGGGCGGTGGTGGAGGGGGCGGCGTGGGCCGTGGTGACGGGGGAGCCGGGGCGCGGGGCGCGGGCCGGGGACCGGCCGTCCGTACGGGCGGCGGCGGTGCCTGAGGGCAGTCGGCACTGATCAGCGCCGAACTCTCCGCACCGTGCGAGAGCACCGTCAGACAGCCGCGCCCCCGGATGACCACCGAGGTGGCGTCGTCGCCCCCGCCGCCGGAGACCCGGACCTGCCGGTGGTGTCCGTCGTCGATGACGACCGACGGCGAGAGATCGCCCGGCCCGTCGCTCGTCACACGGACCGAGGGCGGGCGGCTTCCGTCGCGCTCATGCTCCGGCGGCGGCGCGGCGCGGGTGGTGCCGGGGGCGGCGGTCGCGTGGGAGGGGCGCGGCCCGCCCGCCGCGGGACCAAGGTCGCCGTCAGGTGCCGGCGCGCCCGCCGCTGTCGCCAGCACGGCCGCGAAGGTCACGATGCCCGTACGCCCTGCCCGTACCCATCCACTCACGACGCAGATCTTGGCGGTCGCGCGCGCCTCGCGGCCAATTCCCCGGCGTAATCCCTTCGATGGGATGAAGAACTGTGTGCGTTGTGTGCAGAAACGTAACGTGCAACTCCGTTACGGGGAGCGGGGATCCGGGGCCTCAGAGGTGGGTGAAGTCCCCGTGCCGGCCCGCGCCCGCCGCGAAGCGGGCCGCGCCCTCGGCCGCCTCGGCCAAGGAGGTGCGCCCGTGGGCGAGTTCGGCCGCCAGGGCCTCGTCCTCTGGGAGGCCCTCCTGTGCCAGCAGGGAGGCGCGGTCGCTCCGGAGGCACGACTGCGGGAACCGGGCGATCTCCGCGGCCAGTTCCTCCGCCGCGGCCCGGGCCCCGCCGGGCGGCACCAGGCGGTTCGCGAGGCCCATGGCGTACGCCTCCGGAGCGGGCACCGGGCGGCCCGTGAGGACCAGGTCCATGGCCCGGCTCGCCCCGATCAGCCGCGGCAGCCGCACCGTGCCGCCGTCGATCAGCGGCACGCCCCAGCGGCGGCAGAACACCCCGAAGACCGCGTCCTCCTCCGCCACCCGCAGATCGCACCACAGAGCCAATTCCAGCCCGCCCGCGACCGCGTGACCGCTCACGGCCGCGATGACCGGCTTCGACAGCCGCAGCCGGGTCGGGCCCATCGGGCCGTCGCCGTCGGGCGCGACGCGGTTGCCCCGCTCCGTGCCGAAGGCCTTGAGGTCGGCGCCCGCGCAGAAGGTGCCGCCCTCGCCCCACAGCACCGCCACCCGCGCCGCGTCGTCGGCCTCGAACGCCCGGAAGGCGTCGGCCAGCAGGGCCGCCGTCGGGCCGTCCACGGCGTTGCGCGCGGCGGGCCGGGCGAGGACGACGGTCGTCACCGGGCCGGAGCGTTCCGTACGGACCGTCACAGCGTCTCCTTCGCCCGCGCGCGGTCCAGGATCGGGCCGAGGTCCGCACCGATGGGCAGGGTGCCGAACGCGTGGCCCCAGTCGCCGTCCAGCCGGGACGCGCAGAAGGCGTCGGCGACGGCCGGCGTGCCGTACCGCACGAGCAGGCTGCCCTGGAGCACGAGCGTGAGCTGCTCGGCGACGCGGCGCGCCAGCAGCTGGGCGCGGTGCGGGTCGGCGAGCGAGCCGAGGAGACCGCGCAGGCGCACCACGGCGGCGTCCAGCCGGGTGTCCGCCCCCGCCGCCGTGCCGACCTCGGCGAAGTAGGCGTCGAGGGCGGCCGGTTCCTTGGTCAGCGCGCGCAGCACGTCCAGCGCGCCCACATTGCCCGAGCCCTCCCAGATGGACAGCAGCGGCGCCTCGCGGTAGAGCCGGGGCATGCCGGACTCCTCGACGTAGCCGTTGCCGCCCAGGCATTCGAGGGCCTCGGCGGCGTGCGCGCTGCCGCGCTTGCAGACCCAGTATTTCCCGGCGGCGAGCGCGAGCCTGCGCAGCGCCGCCTCCGCGGGGTCACCGGCCTCGGCGGCGTCGAGCGCGGCCGCCAGCCGCATCGCCAGCACAGTGGCCGCCTCGGACTCCACGGCGAGGTCGGCCAGGACGTTGCGCATCAGCGGCTGGTCGATCAGCTCGGCCCCGAACGCCCGCCGGTGCGCCGTGTGATGCAGCGCCTGCCGCAGCCCGGCCCGCATGCCGGCCGCCGACCCGATGACGCAGTCGAGCCGCGTCATGTTGACCATCTCGACGATCGTGCGCACCCCGCGCCCGGGCTCGCCCACCGGCCAGGCCACGGCTCCCTCGTACTCGATCTCCGCCGAGGCGTTGGAGCGGTTGCCGAGCTTGTCCTTCAGCCGCTGGAGGCGCATGGCGTTGCGCGTGCCGTCGGGCAGCACCCGCGGCATGAGGAAGCACGTGAGCCCCTCGGGCGCCTGAGCGAGCATCAGGAACACATCGCTCATCGGCGCCGACGTGAACCACTTGTGACCGGTGACCACGTACGAACCGTCGCCCGCGGGCACCGCAGTCGTCGTGTTGGCCCGGACGTCCGAGCCGCCCTGCTTCTCCGTCATCGACATGCCCGCGATCAGCCCCCGCTTGCCCAGCGGGGGCCGGAGGCCGTAGTCGTACGCGCGCGAGGCGAGCAACGGCTCGTAGGCGGCGGCGAGGTCCGGCTGGGCGCGCAGCGCGGGCACCGCGGCGTACGTCATGGAAACGGGACAGCCGTGCCCCGGCTCGGCCTGTGCCCAGACGTAGAACTTCGCGGCGCGCACCAGATGGGCCCCGGCGCGGGGCTCGGCCCAGGGCGCGGCGTGCTGCCCGCTCGCCACTGCCTCGGCCATCAGCTCGTGCCAGGCCGGGTGGAACTCCACCTCGTCGACCCGGTGGCCGTAGCGGTCGTGCGTGCGCAGCACCGGGGGGTACGCCTCCGCGAGCCGCGCCCGCTCCTGGACCTCCTCCGACCCAGCGCGCGCCCCCAGCGCGCGCACCTCCGCCTCGCCCCAGCCGCCGCCGTCGCGGCGCAGCGCCTCCAGCAGCGCCGGGTCGTCGGCGGTGGTGAAGCCGGTCAGGGGCGGGGCCTGGTTGAACACGTCGTGGGTGGCGTTCACGGGGGACCTCCGGACGGGGCGCGCAGCGGCATTACAGTTTTATGATGCGTGATCCAGCACTGTAATGAACAGGGTTTCGACAACCATGGACGACACCGGCACCCGCCTGCCCCTCCGGCCGCTGACCGCGCGCTCGGTCGTGCTCTCCACCCTGCTCGGCCACCACCCGCCCGCGCTGCCCGCCCGCGCCCTCGTCCGCGCGGGCGCGCTCTTCGGCACCGCCGAGGGCACGGTACGCACCGCGCTCACCCGCATGGTCGCCGCCGGTGACCTCGAACAGCGCGACGGCACCTACCGGCTCACCGACCGTCTCCTCGCCCGCCAGGCCCGGCAGGACGACAGCCGCGCCCCGCGCACCCGCGCCTGGGACGGCGGCTGGGAGATCGCCGTCGTCACCACCGAGCGCCGCGCCCCCGCCGACCGCGCGGCGCTCCGCCAGGTGATGGCGGCCCTGCGCCTCGCCGAGCTCCGCGAGGGCTGCTGGCTCCGCCCCGCCAACCTCGTCCGCGACCGTCCCCCCGTCGTCGCCGAGCAGTGCGCGGTCCTCACCGGCGAGCCCGAGGGCGACCCGGCGCGGCTCGCGGCGACGCTGTGGGACCTGGAGGGATGGGCGGCGCGGGCCCTCGCGCTGGAGGCGGCGCTGCGCCCGGGCGGCCTCGCCGAACAGTTCACCGTCTCGGCGGCGGTCCTCCGCCACCTCCTGGCGGACCCGGTCCTGCCGGCCGCGCTGCTGCCGCCGCACTGGCCGGGGGAGCGGCTCCGCAGCCGCTACGAGGCGTTCGACCACGACTTCCGCGAGCTGCTGCGGAGACATCTGGGGGTGTAGCCCCGGCCTCCGTGCGGGGCAACCACGCTCGCGCCACCGGCCGGCCCGCCCCACGCTGGTCACATGATCCGCACCCGCGCAGCGGTCCTGGCCGCGCTGGCCGCACTGAGCGCCGCCCCCGCGACCGCCCCCGCCGACGCCGCCCCGCCACCACAGCGCGACGTCTCCGCCTGGCTGCCCTACTGGGAGCCCGGCGCCTACCGGGACGCGCTCGCCCACGCGGAGCAACTGCACACCGTCAGCCCCTTCTGGTACGAGACCACCGCCGCCGACCACGTCACCGCGCACCCCGGCGCCGGCGACCGGTCCGTGATCGACGGCCTGCACCAGGCGGGGATCAAGGTCGTGCCCACCGTCACCGAGACCCTTGGCGCCGCCGCGATGGCGGACCTCACGGGAGACCCCAGGACCCGCGCCACACACGTCGAGACCCTGCTGCGCCTGGTCACCGACCTCCCGTACGACGGCCTCGACCTCGACTACGAGCAGATGAACGACAGCGCCGCCGACCCCGTACTCCTCGACCGGGTGCGCACCGGCTTCACCGCCCTGACCGGCGAGGTCTGCGAGCGGCTGCACGCGCTGCGCAAGCAGTGCACGGCTGCCGTCTTCCCCCGCTCCGCCACCCCCGGCCACGACCTCGGCCCCGTCTTCGACTACGCCCGGCTGGGCCGTTCCCTCGACCGGCTGCGGATCATGGGCTACAACCTCCACGACGCCCTCGCCCCGCCCGGCCCGCTCTCCACCCCCGACTGGTACGACGAGATCCTGCGCTACGCCACCGCCAGGCTCCCCGCGAAGAAGATCGAGATGGGCATCCCGGCCTACGGCTGGGACCACGCCGTGGGCGACCCCGGCCGGGCCACCCACCGCACCTGGCGGGAGGCCGAGGAGCTGCGCCGCAGGACCGGCGCGCCCTATGCCCTGGACCCCGTCGCGCACACCCCGCACTTCACCTACACCGAGGACGGCAAGCAGCGCGAGGTCTGGTACCAGGACGCCCGCGGGACCGCCGACCACCTGCGCGTCCTTCGGAAGTACGGGGTCGCGGGGACGGCACTGTGGGCGCTCGGCTTCGAGGACCCCGGCCTGTGGCCCGTCCTCGCCGGCGCCCTGCCCGGCGCCGCTCCGGCGAATATGAGCAGTCGGTGACAGTTCGGCCGCCCGGAGGGCCGAATGTCGTACTGGTGTGCTGATGGGACGGATACTGGCCGCATGTCACGCGTGCTTCTGATCGAGGACGACCGAGCCGTACGGGAAGGTGTCACGCTCACCCTGCGCCGCCGCGGCCACGAGGTCGAGGGCGCCGCGACCGGCGAGGCCGGTATCGCCGCCATGGAGACCTTCCGCCCCGACCTCGTCCTGCTCGATCTGATGCTGCCCGACAAGAGCGGCTTCGAGGTGTGCCGCAGGATCCGCGCCACCCGGCAGATCCCGATCATCATGCTCACCGCGCGCGGCGACGACATCGACGTCGTACTCGGCCTGGAGGCGGGCGCCGACGACTACATCGTCAAGCCCGCCCGCGGCGAGGTCCTCGAAGCCCGGATCCGGGCCGTGCTGCGCCGCGCCGCTCCCGGCGACGGCGGCCCCGACCCGGCCGTGGCCCAGCCGGTCGAGACGCACGGCGACCTCACCATCGACCGCGCCGGCCTGCTCGTGGCCAAGCACGGCCAGGACCTCCCCCTCGCCCCCTCCGAGATGAAGCTCCTGCTCTACCTCTCCTCGACGCCCGGCCGGGTCTTCAGCCGCCAGCAGCTCCTGGAACACGTGTGGGAGCACAGCTACCACGGCGACGCGCGGCTGGTCGACGCCTGTGTGATGCGCCTGCGCACCAAGGTCGAGGACTCCACGAGGTCCCCGAAGTACATCCAGACCGTGCGTGGTTTCGGCTACCGGTTCGGACCCCTGTGACACGCCGGCTGCTCCCGCGCCTCGGCGGACCGCGCCGCCCGGAGTTCCGCCGCCCGAATCTGCGCGGTGCCGCCAGGGGGCTGCGCGCCCGCCTGATCGTGGCCTTCCTGCTGGTCGCGGCCCTCAGCGCGCTCACCACGGCCGGGCTGACCTTCCGCTCGGCCCGCACCGCGATCCTCAAGCACACCCAGGACACCACCATCGACTCCCTGCGCTCGCAGGTGAACTCGCAGGTGCCCGACTACACCTTCCCGCTGACCCCGCAGGCCCAGGCCGACCTCAGCCGCCGGCTCGCCGCGGCCGGCGGCGCGCAGCGCTGGATCATCCACCTCCGCTACCAGGGCGGGGCGATGGTGCCCCCGGTGGACGCCAACCGGGCCATCCCGCAGGGCCTCCAGCAGAAGGTCCGCTCCGGCATCCCGGCCTTCCAGCGCATGGACATCGACGGCGACCCCTGGCTCGCCATCGGCCTGCCCGTCACCTTCAAGGACACCAGCCGGCCCTCCGGCCTGGAGGTCTACGCCCAGATGGCGCTCCGCGAGGACGAGGCCAATGTGCAGGCCCTGGTCAAGGCCGCCCAGAGCGGCGCCCTGCCCGCCGTCGCCCTCGCCGCCGTGCCCGCCCTGATCGCCGCCCGCGGCGTGCTGCGGCCCGTACGCGAACTGCGCCGCGCCTCCCGGAAGATCGCCGTCGGTGAGCTCGACACCCGGCTGCGGGTGACCGGCCGCGACGAGCTCGCCGACCTCTCCCGGACCTTCAACGACATGGCCGAGGCACTGGAGGAGAACGTCGCCGAGCTGCGCCGCATGGAGGCCAACTCCCGGCGCTTCGCCGCCGACGTCTCGCACGAGCTGCGCACCCCGCTGGCCGCCATGACCGCCGTCGTCGACGTCCTCGACGAGGACGCCGCCACGCTCGACCCCGACACCGCCTACGCTGTCCGGCTCATCAGCGAGGAGACCGGGAAGCTCGCCCGCATGGTCGAGGACCTGATGGAGATCTCCCGCTTCGACGCGGGCGCCGCCGCCCTCCACCTCGACGAGGTCGACGTCTCGGAGACCGTGCGCAAGACCCTCCAGGCACGGGGCTGGCAGGACAAGGTGGCCGCCGACCTGCCCGAGGGCGTACGGGCCCGGCTGGACCCGCGGCGCGTCGACGTCGTGGTCGCCAACCTCGTCGGCAACGCGCTCAAGCACGGCGGGGAACCGGTCAGCGTCGCGGTCCGCGCCGAGGAACGGGTCACCGGCGAGCGGCTGCTGATCGAGATCGCGGACCGCGGGCCGGGCATCGACCCCGACGTGCTGCCGCACGTCTTCGACCGGTTCTTCAAGGCCGACTCCGCCCGCGCCCGCTCCGAGGGCAGCGGCCTCGGTCTCGCCATCACCCTGGAGAACGTCCGCCTGCACGAAGGGACGGTGCGGGCCGCCAACGCACCCGGAGGAGGAGCGGTGTTCACCGTGGATCTGCCCCTGCGCCTCGGCGGGGGTGAGGAGGCATGAGGATCCCCGCCGGGAAGCCGCGCGCGGCCGCCGCCGCGCTGCTGCTCACCACGCTCGCGGGCTGCGGTGTCACCACCACCGACGCCATCGACGCCGGCCAGCCCGCCACGGGCGCCAGGAAGCCGGGGGTGACCAACACCTACGAGGTCAGGCTCTACTTCATGACGCCCACCGGCATGGCCTCCAGCAGCCGGGACGCCGGGGACACGGTCGGCCCGGAGGACGCCGTCGGCCTGCTCCTGAAGGGGACCAACCAGCCGGAGAGGGAACGCGGGATGTACTCCGATCTGCCGAAGACGAACGGCGAGGTCCACGTCACCACCGGCACCATGCGGGTGGGCATCCAGCTGCCGTACAACGTGCTGAAGCTGTCCCCGGTCGCCCGCAGCCAGCTCGTGTGCACGGCGGCGAACGCCGAGGCGCCCCGGGGGCGGCCGATCCAGGACGTGAAGGTCGAGCTCAGTGGCGGCAGTTATGTCATCTCGGACCTGGTCTGCGACAACAACAACGCCTTCCCCGCGGCCCAGCTCCCCACCCGGACCGCGGCGCCGACCGCCCCCTGACGGGGCCGGGAAGCCCTCAGATCTTGGGGAAGCTGAAGGTGTAGCCCTCCTGCTTCAGCCAGGGCAGCAGCCGGCCGAGCGCCTCGACGGTCTGGGCGCGCGAGCCGCCGCCGTCGTGCATCAGCACCGTCGGCCCCTTGCTCAGCTCCCGCTTGGCCGTGGCCAGGATCTTCTCGACACCGGGGTGCTCGAAGTCCTTGGTGTCCACGTTCCAGCCGAGCGGGCGCATGCCGTTCTCGGCGGCGATCCGCCGGCTGTCGGGGGTGAACGCCCCGCCCGGGGCCCGGTAGTAGCGCACGGGCTCGCCGCCCGAGGCGTCCTCGATGAGCTTCTGCGCGTCCAGGATCTCCTTCTCCTGGTACGCCACCGGCTTCTTGTCCATGGTCGTGTCGTGCGATATCGAGTGGTCGCACAGCCGGTGCCCCGCCGCCACGACCTTCTTCACCAGGTCCGGGTGCTTCTGCGCGTTCGGGCCGATCATGCAGAAGGTCGCCTTGGCGCCGTACTGCTCCAGCAGGGCCAGGACCTTGGGCGTCCACGTGGGGTCCGGGCCGTCGTCGAAGGTGAGGTTGACGGTCTTCCCCTGGTCCTCCGAGATCCGCACGATCTCGTCGCTCACACTCTTCGCGGGCGCGGGACGGTCCGACACCTTGGCGCTGTTCCCGCCGCCCCCGCCGTGCTCGGCGGCCACGGCGATGGTGCCCGCGGCCACCGAGAGGACCGCCGCCGCGGCCGCGATCCGGATCGTGTGCTTCTTCTGCAGCGCCATGGCTTCTGCCCTCCCTGTCGGCGGTGATTGACACCATCGAAGAGGGGCTGTGGAGGGCGGCGGGTTCGCCTGTTACCGATTCATCATGAACCGGGTACAGGGGGCTCATTTCACCGGCCCGCGCATGACGGCACGTCAGGGGGCGTGCCGGTGCGGACGACCGCCCCCGGTGAGCGCCTACTCGGCGGAAAACCGCCGCAGCCGCAGGCTGTTGCCGACCACGAAGACCGACGAGAAGGCCATCGCGGCTCCCGCGATCATCGGGTTGAGCAGGCCGGCCGCGGCCAGTGGCAGCGCGGCCACGTTGTAGCCGAACGCCCAGAAGAGGTTGCCCTTGATGGTCGCGAGCGTGTGCCGGGCCAGCCGGATGGCGTCGGCCGCGACCCGCAGGTCGCCGCGGACGAGCGTGAGGTCGCCCGCCTCGATCGCCGCGTCCGTGCCGGTGCCCATCGCGAGCCCCAGATCGGCCTGGGCCAGGGCGGCCGCGTCGTTGACGCCGTCACCGACCATCGCGACCGAACGGCCCTCGCCCTGAAGGCGCCTGACGACATCGGCCTTGTCCTCCGGCATGACCTCGGCGATCACCTCGTCGATGCCGACCTCGGCGGCCACGGCCTCGGCGACGGCGCGGTTGTCGCCGGTCAGCAGGATCGGCGTCAGCCTCAGCGCGCGCAGCCGCCGGACGGCCTCCGCGCTCGTCCCCTTCACCGCGTCGGCGACCTCCAGCACCGCGCGGGCCTCGCCGTCCCAGGCCACCGCTACCGCCGTACGCCCCGCGGCCTCGGCCTCCTCCTTCGCACGGGCCAGCGCCGCCGGCAGTGGCATCGACCACGCGTCGAGCAGCTTCGCCCGGCCGACGAGCACCGCGTGACCGTCCACGACGCCCTGCACGCCGAGCCCGGGAGCGTTGACGAAGTCCTCCGGTACGGGCAGCGCGCCCACGCGCTCTGCCGCCCCGGTGGCGATCGCCCGCGCGATGGGGTGCTCGGAGGCGTGCTCCAGAGCGCCCGCGAGCCGCAGCACCTCGGCCTCCGCGGTGCCCTCGGTGGTGTGCACCTTGAGCAGCGTCATCCGGCCGGTGGTGACCGTACCGGTCTTGTCCAGCACGATCGTGTCGGCCTTGCGCGTGGTCTCCAGCACCTCGGGCCCCTTGATGAGGATGCCGAGCTGCGCGCCCCGGCCCGTACCGACCATGAGCGCGGTCGGCGTCGCGAGCCCCAGGGCGCACGGGCAGGCGATGATCAGCACGGCCACCGCGGCCGTGAACGCGGCCGTCGGACCCGCGCCGCTGATCAGCCAGAAGGCCAGCGTGCCGAGCGCGAGGGCGATGACCACGGGCACGAAGACCGCGGAGATCCGGTCGGCGAGCCGCTGCGCGGCCGCCTTGCCGTTCTGGGCGTCCGCCACCAGCTCGGCCATGCGGGCCAGCTGGGTGTCCGCGCCGACGCGGGTCGCCGCCACGACGAGCCGCCCGCCCGCGTTGAGCGTCGCGCCGGTGACGCCGTCGCCCGCCCCCACCTCGACCGGCACGGACTCACCGGTGAGCATCGAGGCGTCCACGGCGGACGTGCCCTCGACGACGGTGCCGTCCGTGGCGATCTTCTCGCCGGGCCGGACGACGAAGTGGTCGCCGACCACGAGCTCCTCGGTGCGGATCAGCTCCTCGCGGCCGCCGCGGAGGACGGTCACCTCCTTGGCGCCGAGCTCCAGCAGGGCCTTGAGCGCGGCCCCGGCCTTGCGCTTGGAGCGGGCCTCGAAGTAGCGCCCGGCCAGGATGAACGCCGTCACCCCGGCGGCCGCTTCGAGATAGATGTTCCCCGCGCCGTCGCCGCGCGCGATGGTCAGCTCGAAGGGGTGCGTCATGCCCGGCATGCCCGCGCTCCCGAAGAACAGCGCCCACAGCGACCACAGGAACGCGGCCGAGGTGCCCACCGAGACCAGGGTGTCCATGGTCGCCGCGCCGTGCCGGGCGTTGGTGAAGGCGGCGCGGTGGAAGGGCCAGGCCGCGTAGGTGACGACGGGGGCGGTCAGGGTCAGGGACAGCCACTGCCAGTACGTGAACTGCCAGGCCGGCACCATCGCCAGCACGACCACGGGCGCGGCGAGCACCACGGCGGTGAGGAGCCGCTGCCGCAGCGTGCGCAGCTCACCGCCGTCGCCGGGCCCGGGTTCCGGCCCGGCCTCCGGTACGGGCCGGGGCACGGCGGCGGTGTAGCCGGTGGCCTCCACCGTGGCGACGAGGTCGGCGACGGAGAGGTCGTCGCGGTAGGTGACCTTGGCCTTCTCGGTGGCGTAGTTGACGGTGGCCTCCACGCCGTCCATGCGGTTGAGCTTCTTCTCGACGCGCGCGGCGCACGAGGCGCAGGTCATCCCGCCGATGGTGAGTTCGACCTGGGTGGCCGTGGTGGTCATCGCCGACTCCTGGGGCTGAGGGGATACCCCCTGGGGGTATCTGATGGAGACATGTATACCCCCGGGGTGTATGGCGGAGCAAGGGGGGACGGCGATGAGATCAATACGGGGCAGGGGTATCTGCCTCACGTCCTGAGGCCTGCCTGAAGAGGCTCGATCACATCGGCCAAACCCAGCCCGTCCGGCGTATGAGGACACTCCCCCAGACTTCGTCCGGGGGGACCCCGGAAGGGCGTCCCCGCCGCAGGCGGCAAAGGACCCGCAGGCGGCAAAGGACCCGCAGGCGGCAAAGGACCCGCACCCGATACGACGAACCGCCGCCAACGGTTACGGCTGAAGCCCCCCGAGCCGCCCCTCGAGAAGGATCAGCAACTCCCCGAGCGTGTCCGACAGCACGTCGCGCCGCTCGTCGCCGAGCCCGTCCAGCAGCGTGCTCTCGTAGGCGAGCTGACGCGGCAACAGGCGGTCGATGAGGTCCGTGCCCGCCTCGGTGAGGGAGAGGTGGGCCACGCGCCGGTCGCGTTCGTCGGCGCGGCGGGTGACGAGGCCGCGCTCCTCCAGCACGCGCAGCCGCTTGGTGACGGCCGCCCCCGAGGCGAAGGTCTCCCGCGCGATCTGACCGGGTGACAGTTCCCGGCCCGTGCGCCGCAGCGTGCCGAGGATGTCGAACTCCGCGCGCGCCAGCCCCTCCCGCGCCAGCGGCGCGTCCGTCGCCTGCGCGAGCAGTGCCGCGCAGCGGTTGAGGCGGCCGATCACGGCCATCGGCGCGGTGTCGAGCCCGGGATGGACCTGCTGCCACTGGCGCAGCACGCGCGCGACGACGTCCTCGGTCACGGTGGGGGTTCCTTTCGGCTGGGTGCTCCGGAACAAGATTCTGCCGTCCCGCGCCGGCCGCCCGGTGACAGGCCCGGTGACAGGGCCGGGTCCCGGCTACGCCGCGGCCGTGGCCAGGCTCCGGACGAGCGCGGCCAGGGTGTGGTGGCCGTCGCGCTCGGCGCGCTCCACCCGTTCGTGCGGGAGCGTGCGCCGCCGCCACTCGCCGGCGGCCGCGTCGGCAGCCTCCCGCATCTCCACGAGCGCGGTCGCGAGCCGGTCGCGGGCCCGGCCCGCTTCGTGGGCGGAGTGCGGGGCGTCCAGCAGCGCGAGGGCCGTGGCCCGCGCCTCGGTGACCCGGCCCACCGCGGCGTCGACCCGGTCCGCCGAGCGCCGGTCGGTGACCAGCGCGCAGGCGAGCAGGCCGATCACCGCGCCGACGAGCGTATCCGCCCAGCGGTCACTGACGAGACGGCCCGCGGGATGGCTGCCCGCGAATTCCCCGAGCAGCAGCGACATGGGCGTGACACAGACGGTCGCGAGCGCGTAGCTGCGGGCGATGAGGGCCTCGGCGCCGAACTGGAAGGCGACCGACAGCAGCACCATGGCGAGGGCCCCCGTCCGGGCCACGGGCAGCAGCGCCGTGAAGAGGAGCAGCCCCAGGAAGTTGCCGAGGACGCGCTGGACGGCACGCTGCCAGGACAGCACGGAATTCGCCTGAAGGACTGAAGCGGCCGTCACCACCGCCCAGTACGGATGGCCGATCCCCACCGCCTGGGCCGCCCAGCCCGCGAGCGTGCCCCCGGCCAGGACCCGGACCCCGACGGGCAGCAGCGGCGAACCGGGCCGCAGCCGGTCGAGGGCGGTGGGCCCGCCGGACGGGCTCACTCCGGGCGAGACCCCGCCGGTGACGTCGCCGGGCAGCGCGCGCCCCTTGCGCAGGTCCCGGGCCCAGGTGTCGTAGAGCTCCGCCTCAGCGTGGGCATCGGACCGGCCCGCGCTCGCCGACTCGGCCCGTACGAGCAGGGCTTCCAGGCCGGCGAGCGCCTCGGCCCGGCGCCGCCCCGTCGCGCGTCGCAGCTCCGCCCGTGCCGCGCCCGTGAAGACGAGCACGCTGTGCCGGGCGCGCGGAGCGGCTTCCGCGTCCGCGCGCAGCAGCCGGGCGGCGGCCTCCAGCGCGCGGGCCGTGGCGATGCGCTCCGGACCGTGCGGCCGTACGAGCCCCGGGGCCATGCAGATCAGCCACGCGAACGCGCCGCAGGCCAGGACGAGCCCGATGTGCCAGGGCACATCGGCCGGCCGCTGCGGCACGAAGCACGCGGTGGAGCTGACGAAGGTGAGGACGATGCTGCCCGGCGGGCCGGTCCGGAAGGCGTCGCACAGTGTCTTCTGCGCCGCCGCGAGCAGTGCCGCGACCACGACCAGCAGTGCGACGGAGCCGGTCAGGGCCGAGGCCGTCAGCGCCACCCCCACTCCGGTGGCCATGCCGAGCACCACCCCGGCGAGCGTGCGGGCGCGCGCCGCGTACGGCCTGGCGTGGCCGTAGAGCGCGCAGAGCGCCCCGGCCGAGGTGTAGAGCGCGAGGTCGAGGCGGTCGGTGGCGAGCAGGGCGGCGTCGGGGACCGCGATCGCGGCGACCGCGCTGAACGCGGGCTTGTGCCAGATGTCCCCGGCGCGGTTCAGCCGGATCGTGCCGCGCAGGGGGAAGCGGCGAGGGGTCTGTTCGGGCATACCAAAAGGTTAGCAAGTGTTTTACTTGAAAAATAACTTCATCGCGCGGGCCCTGCACTCCGCCGGAGTGCCCCAGGCGGAGCGCAGGGCGCGGGCCTTCCCGAGCCACAGCGACAGGTCGTACTCCGCCGTGTAGCCGATCGCCCCGTGCAACTGGAGCGCCGTGCGGGCTGCCGCGTACGCCGCGTCGCAGGCGGTGGCCTTCGCGGCCGCGACCTCGGCCGGGGCGCTCCGCGCGCCCGCCGCGAGCGCGACGGCCGCGCCGAAGATCAGCGGTCTGGCGAACTCCAGGCCCACCAGGACGTCCGCCAGCCGGTGCTTGACCGCCTGGAACGCGCCGACCGCCGAGCCGAACTGGGTGCGCTGCCGGACGTACGCGACCGTGCGCTCCAGCAGCGCGCATCCCACCCCCAGCGCCTGCGCGGCGACCGTGAACGCCGCGAGGTCCGCCGCGTACGCCGCCGCCTCCCGCACGGCCGGGCCCGTGGCCAGCACCTCGCCGCCGCCGTCCGGCAGGGCGAGCCGCCGCGCGGGATCGAGCGACGGCCGTACGGGGCCGTGGCCGGTGGTCAGCCACAGGGTGGCCGGGCTCACGGTCAGGACGGCGTCGCACGCGTCCGCGTCCAGGGCGTACGGGCCGCCGCCGGGCAGGGTCAGGGTGAGCCGGGCCGCCCCGGTGCCGACGCGGGGGAGCCAGGTCGCGGCGGGAGCGGTCACACCGCGCTCGGCCAGGCGGGAGAGGAGCGCCGCAGCAGCGACCGTCTCGACGTAGGGGCCGGGCGCCGCGTGGCGGCCCAGCTCTACGAAGGAGACGGCGAGTTCCACGGGCAGCATGCCCGAACCGCCGTACGCCTCCGGGGTGGCCAGCCCGAAGACGCCCATGGCCGCCGCCCGGTTCCACAGCTCCAGCCCCGGACCGTGCTCGCCCCGGGCCCATGCGCGGGTGGCCGCCGGTGTGCCGGCCTCGGCGAGCATGCGCGCGAGCGCGCGCCGGAAGTCGAGCTGCGCGGTGTCGAGCGAAAGCCTCACGCCATGTCCTCTCGCCGGAGGAGGGTGCCGGAGTTCACGGCCGTCGCCGCCCGCGCGGCAGGCCCAGCAGGCGTTCCGCCACCACGTCCCGCTGGATCTCGTTCGTCCCCGCGTAGATCGGACCCGCCAGCGCGAAGACATAGCCCTCGGCCCACGCCTCGTCCAGCAACTCGCCTTCCGCGCCCAGCAGATCGAGCGCCGTCTCGTGCAGCGCGAGGTCCAGCTCGGACCAGAAGATCTTGTTGAGGCTGGTCTCGGCCCCGAGCGAGCCCCCGGCGGCCAGCCGCTCCGCGTGGGCGTACGTGAACAGCTGGTAGGCCCGCGCCCTGATGGCCGCGTCCGCCACCCGCTCCCGGAGCGCCGTGTCGCCCGGGTCCGCCCTCTCGTGCCACAGGGCGGCCAGCCGGTGCGCGGTGGCGAGGAAGCGGCCGGGGCTGCGCAGGGTCAGCCCGCGCTCGTTGCCCGCGGTGCTCATGGCGACGCCCCAGCCCTGCCCGGGCTCGCCGATCACATCCGCGTCCGGCACGAACACGTCGTCGAGCGAGATCTCCGCGAAGGCCGGCTTGCCGTCGAGGCGGCCGATCGGACGCACCGTCACACCGTCCGCGTCCAGCGGGAACATCACGTACGTCAGCCCGTGGTGCGGCGGCCGGTCCGGGTCGGCGTGGCTGCGGAACAGCCCGAAGGCCCGGTCGGCGAAGGCCGCGCGGGACGACCAGGTCTTCCGGCCGCGCAGCACCCAGCCGCCCCGCTCGCGCACCGCGGCCGACCGCAGGGCCGCGAGGTCGGAGCCCGCCTCCGGCTCGGACCACGCCTGCGCCCAGACCGTCTCGCCGCTCGCCATCGGCGGCAGCACACGGGCGCGCTGCTCCTCCGTGCCGTGGGCGAAGAGGGTCGGGGCGAGCAGGCCGATGCCGTTCTGGGAGACCCGGCCGGGCGCGCCGGCGGCGTGGTACTCCTCCTCGAAGAGCAGCCACTCCAGCAGTGAACGGCCCCGGCCGCCGTACGCCGTCGGCCAGGAGACCACCGACCACCGGTCCGCCGCCAACGTCCGTTCCCACGCACGGTGTTCGGCGAACCCCTCCCGCGTCTCCAGGGAGCGCAGGGGAGTGCGCGGCACGTGCGCGGCGAGCCACGCGCGCGCCTCGGTGCGGAACTCCTCCTGCCGCTCCGTCAGGTCCAGGTCCATCAGGCGCCGCGCTCCTTCGCCTTCATCGCCGCGACGTCCATGCCGCCGAGCGGACCGCCGCCGGTCTCGGCGTTGTGGGCGTGTGCGAGGTGATGGAGGGCGAAGGCCGCGTCGAGGCCGCTGTGCAGGCCCTGGAGGTCCTCGGCCTGGTTCACGGCCCGCTTCGCGAGGGCGAGTCCCATGCGCGGCATCCGTGCCATGCGTGCGGCCAACTCCTCTGACTTCAAGGCGAGTTCACTGCGCGGCACCACGTGATTGACCATGCCGATCTCGTACGCGCGCCGGGCGCTCATCCGGTCGCCCGTGTAGAGGAACTCCTTGGCCACGCGCGGAGGCATCACCCACGGGTGGGCGAAATACTCGACACCGGGGATGCCCATCCGGACGACCGGGTCGGCGAAGAACGCGTCGTCGCTCGCCACGATCAGGTCGCAGACCCACGCCAGCATCAACCCGCCCGCCACGCAGGCACCTTGGACGGCGGCGATCACCGGCTTGGGCAGTTCGCGCCACCGTCGGCACATGCCCAGATAGACCTCGGACTCGCGGGCGAAGCGGCCGTCCGCGCCCGCCTTGTCGGAGTGGTCCCACCACAGGCCCGCCCGGCGCGCGTGCGGGAGATGGGCGTCGCGTTCCGGGGTGCCGATGTCATGGCCCGCGGAGAAGTGCTCACCGGCCCCGGCGAGGATCACGGCCCCGACCCCGTCGTCCGCCGCGGCTCGCTGGAAGGCGTCGTCGAGGGCGTAAGTCATCGCGGAATTCTGCGCGTTGCGGTACCGCGGCCGGTTCATCGTGACCGTCGCCACCGGGCCCTGCCGCTCGTAACGCACTGTCGGGTCAGTGGACATGCCCATCCTTCCCTAACAAGTGTTTGGTAGGTTAACGTACGGTCATGAGCAGCGTCGAGGAGTCCCGCACGGAGTCCCGCACCGCCTCCCGGCCCGTAGCGCCGCCCTATCTCCCCGGCCACGGACTGCTGTCGGGCCGTACCGCCGTCATCACCGCCGCCGCCGGCACCGGCATCGGCGGGGCCACCGCGCGGCGCTTCCTCGAAGAGGGTGCCCGCGTCGTCCTCGGCGATGCCCACGCCCGCCGGCTGCGGGCGACCGTCGCGGCGCTGTGCGACGGCTTCGGCGCCCGGCAGGTCGCCGGACTGCCCTGCGACGTCACCGACGAGGCCCAGGTCACCGCCCTGTTCGACCTCGCAGAGGAACGCCACGGCGCCCTCGACGTCGTCGTCAACAACGCGGGCCTCGGCGGCACCGCCGATCTGGTGGACATGACCGACGAGCAGTGGGACAAGGTCGTCGACACCTCTCTGAACGGCACCTTCCGCTGCACCCGCGCCGCCCTGCGCCGCATGCGCGCCTCCGGCGCCGGGGGCGTCGTCGTCAACAACGCCTCCGTCGTCGGCTGGCGCGCCCAGCGCGGCCAGGCCCACTACGCCGCCGCCAAGGCGGGCGTCATGGCCCTCACCCGCTGCGCGGCCGTCGAGGCGGCGGCCTACGGCGTGCGCGTCAACGCGGTCGCGCCCAGTCTCGCCATGCACCCCCACCTCGCCAAGGTCACCAGCCCCGAGGTGCTCGCCGAGCTGACCGCGCGCGAGCCCTTCGGCCGGCCCGCGGAGCCCTGGGAGGTGGCCAACGTGATCGTCTTCCTCGCCAGCGGCTACTCCTCCTACATGACGGGGGAGACGGTCTCGGTCAGCAGCCAGCGCGCGTGACCGAGAATGACCCCGTGCCGAACAGCAAGCAGACCACCGCGAACCCCGCCGTCCCCGAGCGCCGCCGCGAACTCCTCGCCACCGCCGCCGAGGTGTTCGCCGCCCACGGCTACAACGCCACCACCGTCCGCCGGATCGCCGACGAAGCGGGGCTGCTCGCGGGCAGCCTCTATTACCACTTCGACTCCAAGGAGTCGATGCTCGACGAGATCCTCTCCGCCTTCCTGGAGGAGCTCTGGGCGGGCTACGACGCCGTGCTCGCCGCCGGCCTCGGCCCCCGCGAGACGCTGGAGGCCCTCGTCACCGAGTCCTTCCGTGAGATCGACCGGCACCGCCCCGCCGTCGCCATCTACCAGAAGGAGTCCCGCCACCTCGCCGCCCGGCCCCGCTTCGCCTATCTCGCCGACTCCCAGCGCAGGTTCGAGAAGGCGTGGCTCGGCACCCTGCGACGCGGCGTGGCCGACGGGGAGTTCCGCGCCGACCTCGACACCCGGCTCACGTACCGCTTCGTACGCGACACCGTGTGGGTCGCCGCGTCCTGGTACCGGCCGGGCGGACAGCACACGCCCGAGGAGATCGCCCGCCAGTACCTGTCGATCGTCCTGGACGGCATCGCCGTGCCGGACTGACGTCCCGTCAAGGAGCGGCCATGGCCGAGGCATACATCGTCGAAGCGGTACGCACCCCCGTCGGCCGGCGGGGCGGCGGGCTCTCCGTCGCCCACCCCGCCGACCTCGGCGCGCATGTGCTGCGCGCCCTGATGGACCGTACGGGCGTGGACCCGGCCGCCGTCGACGACGTCGTCCTCGGCTGCCTCGACGCGGTCGGGCCGCAGGCCGGTGACATCGCCCGCACGAGCTGGCTGGCCGCGGGCCTCCCCGAGCAGGTGCCGGGCGTCACCGTCGACCGGCAGTGCGGGTCCGGTCAGCAGGCCGTCCACTTCGCCGCCCAGGCCGTGCTCTCCGGCACCCAGGACCTCGTCGTCGCGGGCGGCGTGCAGAACATGTCGCAGGTCCCCATCGCCTACGCCGCCCGCCGCGCCGCCGAACCGCTGGGGCTCGCCGACGGCCCCTACGCCGGGTCGGACGGCTGGCGGGCCCGCTACGGCGACCGGCCCGTCAGCCAGTTCCACGGCGCCGAGATGATCGCTGAGCAGTGGGGCATCAGCCGCGCGGCCATGGAGGAATACGCCCTGCGCTCGCACCGGCGGGCCGTACGCGCCGCCGACGAGGGGCGCTTCGACCGCGAACTCGTCCCCTGGCGCACCGTCAGCGCCGACGAGGGCCCGCGCCGCGACACGACGGCGGCCAAGATGGCCGCCCTCCCGCCCGTCCTCACCGGCGGCACGCTCACCGCCGCGCTCTCCTCCCAGATCTCCGACGGCGCGGCCGCCACCCTGATCGCGAACGACCACGCCCTGCGGCAGCACGGGCTCACCCCCCGCGCCCGCATCCACCACCTCTCCGTACGCGCCGAGGACCCCATCCGGATGCTGTCCGCACCGATACCCGCCACGGCACGTGCGCTGAAGCGGGCCGGCCTGACGATGGACGACATCGATCTGGTCGAGATCAACGAGGCGTTCGCTTCCGTGGTCCTGGCGTGGATTCAGGAGACGGGTGCGGATCCTGACCGGGTCAACGTCAACGGGGGTGCGATCGCTCTGGGGCATCCCTTGGGGGCGACGGGGGTGCGGCTGCTTGCGACGTTGCTGTGCGAGTTGGAACGGCGGCGCGGGCGATACGGGTTGCTGACGATGTGTGAGGGCGGGGGACAGGCGAATGTGACGATCGTGGAGCGGCTGTAGGTGGCCGGGCTGGGGGCCACTCAACGGTCGTGGTGGAAGCCCAGCAGATGCCGGAATCTGGCGTTACTGGGCTCTGCGGCCTGCTCGCCGACGGTCGCCGCCCAACGCCGGCACGTGACGTTCACGAACGCCTCGACCGATCTCGGCTCCGCGTGCCGCCAACTGGTGAACTCGCCCAGCCAGGCGAGCGCGTCAGCGGGCGCCTGCCCGCATTCCATGAGGCGCACGGCCGTGTACGCCGGGTCGGCCCATGCGGGGCCTGTCGCGGGCATGGCCCAGTCCACGATGTAGGCGTTGCCGTTGCGTTTGTCGATCAGGATGTTGTGCGGATTCGTGTCCGTGTGGAGCAAAGCGGTTCCACTCAGGGACTCGGCCTCACCGGGCAGCAGGTACGGCGTGAACCTTTCGACGAAGGGCGGGGCGGGGAAGGCGGAACCACTGAACGCCTGCATGCGTCGCAGAGCGGACGCCACGGCTGCCAGGTCACTCGTTGCGGGGCCGAGGTCGGCGTGCCGACCGTCGACGAACGCGAAGGCGAGACAGGACCACCCGCAGACCCGGAAGCGGTGCAGGACTGTGGGGCTGACGTCTTGCACCACACCGTTGATGCGGGCCTCGTGGTCGAGTGCCGCGACGGCTGCCACGTGGGTTTCGCGCACCCCCTTGAAGAACAGGCGTTCGCCGCGTTGCGTGGTCAGGACAAGGGCAGCGGCGCAGTTGAGCCCCTCGGCGACGATCTCCGACGCGATCACCTGCCCCGCACGTTCCTCCACCGCGCCGCGCAGTCCGGCGGGGAGCGCTTCCCAACTGACTCGTTCGATCACGAGCACTCCTGTCAAGGCAAGGAAAAGGAAGGGGCACCGCCCGGCGCCCCTTCCCGCTTTCGGCGTTACGACTGTGTCGTGCCGCACTTGCGGCAGCGGTCGGCTCCGCTCCACTCCACCCATTCGTGGTCGCATTCGTCGTTGCTCAGCGTGTGCCACATGACGAACTCCCTGTGAATCGAGTTTCGTTCCCTTTGAAGACCCGCCCGGCCTTCTTCAGCCACGAGGATGGCCGGGCGGGCGTCTTACCGCTCCTCTCGGGGGATGATCAATCTTGGAGGAGCGGAGCCTGCCCGCTGGAGTGCGGGAGGGAGAACCGGGGTGTAGGCCTCAGATGCTCCAGGGGCCGAGTCCGAGAGTGGCGCGCTCTTCGGTGGTGGCCAGTCGGACGGCGCGCTTGTCGGCAGTCCACTCGTGCGGGCCGCCCTTCGTCCCTTTGAGGGTGTACCGCTCGCCGTCGAAGGCGACGCTGACGCCGATGCGGTTGGTGGACGTGTCCACCACGAGCGCGCCGGATCGGTAGCCGGTCCAGGGATCGGCGGGCACGATCACTCCTCTCCGTATTGCTTTTCCTGACGGCGGTGTTCAGCGTGGCCCACGACTGGGCACCCTTCAAGCTGTAGGAGAGGAACGAAAGGATGGTCAAAGCCACTTGAACCGCAAGGAGTTGAACCCCGACGCCTCACCCCAGGCGGCCTACGGTGCACGTCTACGCACCTTGCGAGAGGCGCGTGGTTGGACTCAGGACGACCTTGCCGCACGCATGGAATACTCCAGCGTGCATATTTCGGCAGTTGAAACTGGTCGGAAGCCTCCAACTCTTCGCTTCTCGCGTAGCGCGGACAAGGTGTTCGGTATCGACGGCACCGCGGACTCGTTCGATCGCGAGTACCGTTCGATCAAGACCGGTTCGCTGCTGGAGGGGTTCCCGGAGTACGTGAAGTACGAGGGCCGGGCTGTAGAGATCCGGCTGTACAACATCGGGATCATTCCCGGCCTGTTGCAGACCCCTGAGTACGCACGGGTTCTGGCCGACAGCGCTGTGCGCCGAGGAGCCATCACGCCCGAACAGGCGGATGAACGGGTCTCGTTCCTGGCGAATCGGCAGGCAGCGCTGACGCGACCCCATCCACCCATGGTGTTCGTGACTATGGATGAAAGCTGCATCCGTCGTACTGTCGGCGGGTCCATCGTCATGGACAACCAGTTGGCGCGCCTGGCCGAGTTCGCCGAATTGCCCAACACGCTGCTACAGGTGGCGCCGTACGCGATAGGCGAGCGTCGAACGTTTGACCTGCCCGTCAACCTCTTGACCTTGCCGGACCGGTCCCTGATCTGCTACGCCGAGTCTCAGGCGCAAGGCAATCTCGACCGCGAGAGTACATCCGTAGTGCCCATGTTGACCGCCTACCATCAGCTACAGGCCGAAGCGCTGTCGCAGGCGGCATCTGTGGCCATGATCGAGCAGGTACGAAAGGGCGCACCGTGACGACCACGACCGATTCCTTCCGCTGGTTCAAGTCTTCCTACAGCAACAACGGCGGCGACTGTATAGAGGTCGCCGGTGACCTCGTCGTCATGAGCGGTACCGTCCCCGTCCGCGACAGCAAGAACCCTCACGGACCCATACTCACCTTCCCGCCCGGCGCCTGGTCCTCCTTCGTGACCAGCGTCAAGGACGCAGCGGAGCTGGGCCTGTAGCCGCCGGCCGACCCCGGCCCGCCGCGAGCGGGCCGGGGCTCGCGGATGACGGCCGGTCCGTTTCACCGCCCCGAGGCCAAAGACGCCAGCACCTCCGACGCCTCCGACACCACCCGCTCCACCAACTCCTCGCACGACGGGAGGTCGTCGATCACCCCGGCCACCTGCCCCGAAGCCATCACCCCCACATCCGTCCGGCCGTCCACCATCGCCGCCCTCAGTAACATCGGCGTGCTCGCGGCCAGCAGCACCTGGCCCCACGTCAGCTCCGCACCGCGCCGCATCGCCATCCCCTCCCGGAGCAGCCGCACCACCCCCAGCCCCGACACCTCGCGGAACGCGTGAGCGTGCCGCGCGGCCCGTACGAGCGCGGCCGCACGTCCCGACCGTTCCAGTGCCGTGACGAAAGGAGTGCGCAGCACCCGGTGAGGGAGGCCGTCGATCTTGGTGGTCACCGTGACGTCCGTGACGGACGCGGCGAGGTAGGCGGCCTTCACCGGGGCCGGGACCGTGCTGTCGGAGGTGAGCAGGAAGCGCGTGCCCATGGCGATCCCGGCCGCCCCGAAGGCCAGCGCCGCCGCCAGGCCGCGGCCGTCGTGGAAGCCGCCCGCCGCGATCACCGGGATGCCGACCGCGTCCACGACCTGGGGCAGCAGCACCGTCGTCGCCACCTGGCCCGTATGGCCGCCGCCCTCGGCACCCTGGACCACCACCGCGTCCGCGCCCCACGCCGCGACCTTCTCGGCGTGGCGCCGTGCGCCCACCGAGGGGATCACGACGACACCGGCGTCCTTGAGGCGGGCGATCAGCTCCGGTGAGGGCGCGAGGGCGAAGGAGGCGACCCGTACCTTCTCCTCGATGATCAAGGCCACCCGCTCGGCCGCGTCGCCGGCGTCCGCGCGGAGGTTGACCCCGAAGGGGTGGTCCGTGCGTGAGCGCACCTCCTCTATCGCGCCCCGGAGCTGATCGAGCGTCATGGTTGCGGAGGCGAGGATGCCCAGTGCTCCCGCGTTCGCCGAGGCCGACACCAGCCGGGGGCCCGCCACCCAGCCCATGCCGGTCTGGACGACCGGGTGCCGGACACCCGTCAGCTCGGTGAGCGCGGTCCTCACGTCCGTACCTCCTTGTTCCGGAGCGTGCCCGGGTCGAGGACGTCGCGGATCAGGCGCAGCTCCTCGGCGGTGGGGGAGCGGGTGCGGGGCGTGTGGTCCGGCATGTCGAGCCGGAAGCCCGTGGCCGCCCGGAGCTCCCCGGCGGTGACGCCGGGGTGCAGGGAGCGCACCCGCATCGTGCGGTCCGGCGTCTCGAAGTCGAGGACGGCCAGGTCGGTGACCACACGGCGGATGCGGTGGAAGCGCGTGGCGGACGGGCCGGCGGCGGCTGCCCGGTCGTAGCCCACGCCGCAGACCATGTCGACCTTCTCGACCAGCACCCGGGGTGAGTGCCGGGGGATCCAGTAACTGGTCGGGTTGTTCAGGGTGTTGGCCGGGGCGCCGCGCACGCCGAGGAGCTGCCGGGCGGGCCGCGACCAGTCGCCGACGCACGAGATGTTCTGGTTGCCGTACCGGTCGAGCTGGCTCGCGCCCATCATCACATGCCGTCTGCCGCCCGTGACCAGCGCGAGGTGGCGGCGGAACGGCAGCCACCCCTCGACGGCCGCGGCGGGCTCGCCCAGCGCGGGCACATCGGCGATCAGCATCGCCTCACCGTCCGTCAGCAGCAGGTCCGGCGCGAAGGTGAGCCGTGCCAGCCGCGCGCCGATCAGCGGCACCACGCCCATCGGGGTCGCCAGGATCTCGCCGTCGCCGCGCCACGCCTCGGCGCACGCCACGACGCAGACCTCGGCCCTGGTCGCCGTCACGCCGCCGCCCCCTTGAAGTCCGCGACGGCCGTGCGGTAGGTGTCCTCGTCGCCCGAGAGGAAGCGGCCCGTGAACTCCCGCCAGCTCGCCGGGTCGGCGGCCGCCTCGGCGTACGCGGCCTGGAAAACCTCGTCCCGGCCGTAGTCGGGCACGCAGGACGTGAAATGCGCACCGCCCGGTGCCTCGACGACGCCGTTGACGCACATCCGCTGCACCAGCAGCGTCTGCGGCCCGCCCTCGGCGGCGAACTCCGCGCTGTCGACGACGCGTTCGCAGGAGACGTACGCCTCGCGCGCGGCCTCGCAGAAGAGGTCGTCGAAGTAGGGATCGGGGCCCAGGTACTGCGCGTTGCCGCGCGCGTCGGCCCGGTTGAGGTGCACCAGCGCGGCGTCCAGCGTCAGCGCGGGCGCCGCGACGTACTCCTCGCCGTCCTCGTACGGCGAAGTGACCGTGCGCAGACCGGAGTTGACCGTCATCACGTCCGAGCCGAGCCCGGCCCGCACGGGCAGGAACGACAGCCGGTGCGCGGCCGCCGTCAGCCCCCACATGAACATCGCCTCGTCCAGCTCCGTCAGCTCGATCTCCCCCCGCTGCCGGGCGGCCCGGAAGTGCGGTTCGAGGGGGATGGAGTCCAGCGTGGCGAAGGGGGCGACGAGCCTGCGGATCCGCCCGGCAGCCGCCAGCAGGCCCACGTCCGGGCCGCCGCAGGACACCACGGTGAGGTCGCCGACGTCCGACCGCAGCAGGGCCCGTACCAGCGCCATCGGCTTGCGCCGTGAGCCCCAGCCGCCGATGCCGACCGTCATCCCGCTCTCCAGGCGGGCGACGGCCTCGTCCGCGGTCATCCTCTTGTCGGCGGTCATGGCTGCCGCTCCTTCCCCGCCCCGCCCTGGACGAAGGCGTCCCGTCGCCGGTCGGCGACACCGCTCAGACCGGCCTCGAAGGTGAAGCTCTGCTCGTAGCGGTAGCTGCGGCGGACGTCGACCGGGTCGATGCCGTTGATGGCGGCCTTGGCCATGCGCAGCAGCGTGCCGTCCTTCGCGGCGATCTCCCGCGCCAACTCAAGGGCTGCGTCCGGGAGTTCGCCGCGTGGTACGACCCGCCACACGGCACCGTGCCGGTGCAGCTCCTCCGCGGTGATCGTGCGTGAGGTGTAGTACAGCGTGCGCATCAGGTGCTGCGGCACCAGCCGGGAGAGGTGCGTGGCCGCGCCGAGGGCGCCCCGGTCCAGCTCCGGCAGGCCGAAGGTCGCGTCGGCGGAGGCGACGACGGCGTCGGCGTTGCCGACGAGGCCGATGCCGCCGCCGAGACAGAAGCCCTGCACGGCGGCCACGACCGGCACCTCGCAGTCGTAGACGGCCGAAAAGGCCGTCGCGCAGCCGTGGTTGGCGCCGATCAGGGCCTTGCCGCCGGGGGAGCGCTGGATCTCCTTGAGGTCGACCCCGGCGTTGAAGCCGCGCCCGGCGGCGCCGAGGACGACACAGCGGACCGCGGGATCGCTGCCCGCCGCGCGGACGGCCGCGGCGAGGTCGTACCAGCCGCGCACGGGCAGGGCGTTGACCGGAGGGAAGTCCACGGTGACGACGGCCACGGCGGATTCGGGGCGGGAGGTGGAGACACCCATCAGAGGATCAGCTACCTTTCCACCGACTACCTTTCCACCAAACGTTTGTTAGGTGTGAAGGTAGCAGCGGGCAAGCCGACGCGGGAGGTGCGAAATGGGCGGCGCCGAGGGAGAGTCCGACCGGGTCGTCGTCGTGACCGGTGGAACGCGCGGCGTCGGGGCGGGCATCGCGCGGGCGTTCCTGGACACCGGGGCACGGGTGGTCGTCTGCGCCCGCAGGCCGCCGGAACGACCGGTCGCGACGGACCGCGGCAGCGCCCGCTTCCTGCCGGTGGACCTCCGGGACGCGGACGGCGTACGGGCCTTCTTCACCCGGGTCGACGAGACGTACGGACGGCTGGACGTGCTCGTCAACAACGCCGGGGGAACGCCCTTCCAGCCCCTCGGCGAAGGCGCGGACGAACGCCACGCGCGCATCCTCGGCCTCAACCTCCTCGCGCCGCTGACCGCGTCGCTCGCCGCGTACCGCGTCATGCGGCGGCAGCCGGAGGGCGGCTGCGTCCTCATGACCGGCAGCGTCAGCGGCACCCGCCCCTCACCCGGCACCGCGGCCTACGGCGCGGCCAAGGCGGGGCTGGAGAACCTCGCCCGCACCATGGCCGTCGAGTGGGCGCCCGCGATCCGGGTCAACACGCTCGTCCTCGGCATGGTCCGCACCGCCTCGGCACACCTCCACTACGGCGACGAGGACGGCGTCGCCGCCGTCGCCCGGACGGTGCCCGCCGGGCGGCTCGCCGAGCCCGCCGAGATCGGCGCCGCGGCCGTCTTCCTCGCCTCCCCCGACGCCGCCTACATCACGGGCGCGAGCCTGCTCGTCCACGGCGGCGGGGAACGCCCGGCCTTCCTCGACGCCGCGGCCGCCCACCACAAGGAGCGCTGACATGCCCGACCCACCCACCGGAATCTGCGCCGGACAGGTGGCCGTGGTCACCGGTGCCGGCCGCGGCCTCGGCCGCGCGCACGCGCTCGCCCTCGCCGCGGAGGGGGCCCAGGTCGTCGTCAACGACCTGGGAGTGGGGCCCGACGGCCAGGGCGGCTCCGCGGACCCGGCCCGGCACGTCGCCGACGAGATCACCGCGCGTGGAGGCGAAGCGGTCGCGCACCACGGTGACATCGCCACCGCGGACGGCGCCGCGTCCCTCGTCGCGACCGCTCTGGAGACCTACGGGCGGCTCGACGCGCTCGTCAACAACGCCGGTTTCCTGCGCGACCGCATGCTCGTCAACCTCGGCGAGGACGACTGGGACGCGGTCGTACGCGTCCACCTCAAGGGCCACTTCCTGCCGCTCCGGCACGCCGCCGCGCACTGGCGCGCCGAGGCGAAGGCCGGCCGCCGGCCCGCGGCACGCGTCGTCAACACCACCTCCGGGGCAGGGCTGCTGGGCAGCGTGGGACAGGCCAACTACGCGGCCGCCAAGGCCGGGATCGTCGCCCTCACGCTCGTCGCCGCCGCCGAACTCGCCCGCTACGGCGTCCAGGTCAACGCGGTGGCGCCTGCGGCGCGCACACGGATGACCGAGGGCGTGTTCGCGGAGTCGATGGCAGCGCCCGTGGCGGGCTTCGACGCGATGTCCCCCGCCAATGTCTCCCCCCTGGTCGTATGGCTGGCATCCCGGGCCTCCGCCGGGGTCACGGGACGCGTCTTCGAGGCGGAAGGCGGCCGCATCACCGTGATGGAGGGCTGGCAGCCGGGACCCACGGCTGACAAGGGCGCGCTGTGGTCCCCGGGAGAGGCGGGGGAGGCGGTGCGCGGCCTGCTGGCGGACACGCGCCCGCCGGGCCCGGTATACGGAACGGGCTGAATTCGGCCCGTGGGGACGGTGGCGGGGGGCGCCCCCCGCCGCTACGACACCACGTCCTTCCCCCGGAAATGCCGGAACGCGAAAGCGAAGAGCACCAGCGCGTACGACACCGACACCGCCGTGCCCTTGATCATGCCCGACCACTCCAGGTGCGGCTGGAGCGCGTCCGCCCAGGCGAACTGCCAGTGCGCGGGGAGGAAGTCGCGCCAGTGGCCGAGCGCCGTCACCGCGTCCAGGACGTTGCCCACGATGGTCAGGCCCACCGCGCCGCCCACCGCGCCCAGCGGCGCGTCCGTGACGGTCGACAGCCAGAACGCGAGCCCGGCCGTCACCAACTGCCCGACGAAGATGTACGCGACGACGATCGCGAGCCGCTCGGCCGCCGTGCCACTGGGCAGCGCACCGCCCGTCGGGATCTGGAGCGGCCCCCAGCCGTACGCCGCCGTGCCCGCGGCCAGGGCCACCACCGGCAGCAGCACCATCGCGGCCGCGCTGAACCCCAGCGCCACGGCCAGCTTGCTCAGCAGCAGCCGGGCCCGCGGCACCGGCGCGGCCAGCAGATAGCGCAGGGACGACCAGCTCGCCTCGGACGCCACCGCGTCACCGCAGAACAGCGCCACCGGCACCACCAGCAGGAAGCCCGCCGAGACGAACAGACAGGTCGCCGCGAAATTGACGCCGGAGGAGGTCGCGGTGTCGATCAGCGTCACCCTGCCGTCCCGCCCGCTCGGCTGCCCGCCGATCGCGAAGGCCGCGATCAGGACGAACGGCAGCACGGCCAGGACCGCCCCGACCACGAGCGTGCGCCGTCGCCGCAACTGCCGCATCGCCTCCACCCGCAGCGGCAGCGTGTGCCGCGCGCGATAGCCCGGCGCGGCCTCCGGGGCGATGTCCGTCGCCGTGCTCATGCGGAGCCTCCGATCAGGGTCAGGAACGCGTCCTCCAGACGGCGGTGCGGACCCACACGCTCCACCGGGACCTCCAGCCGGACCAGCTCGGCCAGCAGCGCCGCCGCGCTCATCCCGTCGAGCCCCACCAGCAGCCCCTCCTCCGTCCGCACCGCGGACGCCACGCCCGGCAGCGCCGCCACCTTCTCCGCGACGGCCTCCGTCGGCCCGCCCTCGACGCCGACCAGCAGCGTGTCGCCCGAGCCGACGATGTCCGCGACGGGACCGGCCGTGACCAGCCGCCCGCGGTCCATCACCACCAGATGCGTACAGCTCTGCTCGACCTCGGCGAGGAGGTGGCTGGAGACGATGACCGTGCGCCCGGCCGCCGCGTAGCGGATCATCACCTCGCGCATCTCCCGGATCTGCGGCGGGTCGAGGCCGTTGGTCGGCTCGTCCAGGATCAGCAGGTCCGGCAGGCCGAGCATGGCCTGCGCGATCGCGAGCCGCTGCCGCATGCCCTGGGAATACGTCCTTACGGCCCGCTCCAGCGCGGAACCCAGCCCGGCGATCTCCAGGGCCTCCTCGATGTGGGCGTCCCCGGCCGGACGGCCGGTGGCCTGCCAGTACAGATCGAGGTTGGCCCGGCCGGACAGGTGCGGCAGGAAACCGGCGCCCTCGACGAACGCCCCGACGCGGGACAGCACCGGCGCGCCCGGCCGGATGGCGTGACCGAACACCCGCACCTCGCCGCCGTCGGGCCGGATGAGGCCCATGAGCATCCGCAAGGTCGTGGTCTTGCCCGCGCCGTTCGGCCCGAGCAGGCCGAGCACCTGCCCTCGCTCGACCCGGAAGGACAGCTCGCGGACGGCATACCGGTCGGCCGACTTGGCGTACCGCTTGCTCAGGCCGGTGATCTCCAACGGCACCTCGGCGAGCGCCGGATCGGGCGCGGGCACGGCAGTGCGCCGCCGCCCCGTCAGCAGCACGGCGGCCGCGACGACCGCGCCGGCCACCGGCAGTCCCCACGTCCACCACGGCAGCGCGGCCGAGGCGGTCCGCACCTCGGGCGCCGTCGGCACGCTCAGCCCGCCGCCTTCCAGGGCGACGGTGTACGTCGCGGGTTGGCCCGGCGAGGCGTAGGCCAGGTCGGTGGAGGCGAGCACGAGCCGCATCCGGTGCCCGGCCTCGAAGGTGTGGTCGACGGCGGGCAGCCGCAGCTCGACGGCCCTGCCCTCCTTGGCGTCGGTCACCCGCACGGGCGCGACGAGCTGCGAGGGAAGCACCTGCTGCCCGTCGGGCCCCACGTCGTAGACCTTGGCGAAGAGGACCGCCTCCCCGGAGTCCGAGGAGACCTTGGCCTGCACCGTCGGCGCCCCGGTCACCCGGACCCCCTCCGTCAGCCGCGCGGACTCGAAACGGGCGTACTGGCCGGGGAAGTCGAGCGACAGCCCCACCCCCAGCCCCGAGAGCTGCGACACCGCACCGATCCCCGGCACCGCGGAGATCGCCGGAGGCGCGGCACCCGCCGGATTGCCGAACGACTGCGGACGGCCGGTCAGCGGGACCGTACGCGCGTCGTTGCGCAGCCCCGGATAGCGGTCCGCGCTCGCGCCGCGCACCTGCGCCTTGCCGTCGGTGGTGTCGATGCCACCGGTCCTGCTGACGCGGAACGCGGGTCCGGTGCCGGCGCTCTTGTCGTCCTTGAGATAGCGGTCGAACCACGCGCGCGTGCGCTGCTCGACTCGACCGCCCTCGCCCGTGCCGCTGTCGTGCCCGCCCGTGATCCAGTCGACGGAGACGGGCGCGCCGTTGTGGGCGACGGCCCTGGCCGCGGCGTCGGACTGGTCGAGCGGGAACAGCGAGTCACCCTGCCCCTGGACGAGCAGCGTGGGCACCTTGATGCGGTCGGCCACGGCGGACGGGCTGCGGCGCTCCAGCAGTTCACGCGCCTGCGCGTCCGGCTTCCCGGCGACGGCCACCCGCTCGTACATCTCGCACAGGGCCGGCTCGAAGCTTCCGCAGCCGCCCTGCGGTGCGGAGGGCGGGGCCTGGGTCCCCTTGCCCGGTCCGGCCGTGACGGGGCCGCCGGTGGAGCCGGTGGTGAAGAAGATGCCGGCCCACAGCTTCTTGAAGACGTCGTTCGGGAAGAGCGCGTCGGCGAGGTTCCAGTAGGTGATCTGCGGGGCGATCGCGTCGACCCGCTTGTCGTACCCGGCCGCGAGGAGGGCGACCGCACCGCCGTAGGAACCGCCGGCGATCCCGACCCTCGGGTCGCCCGCCTTGTCCAGCTTCACTTCCGGCCGCCCGGCCAGCCAGTCGATGAGCCGGCTCACGTCGGCGACCTCGTGGTCCGGGTCGTTCAGCCCGATCCGGCCGGTGGACCTGCCGAAGCCGCGCGCGGACCACGTCAGCACCGCGTAGCCGTCGCGCGCCAGATCCTCGGCCTGGCCGCGCAGATCCTCCTTGGTGCCCCCAAAACCGTGCGCGAGCAGCACGGCCGGCCTGCGCCCGGTGTCACCGGCCGTGAAGTAGGACATGTCGATCCGGACCTTGTCACCGCCGCCCGGCGAGTCGGGCACGCTCAGGAACCGGTCCTCGCGGTGCACTGAGGGCCCGCCGCCCGTGGCCGAAGCCGCCGTCCAGGTGCCGGCCCCGGCCAGTACGGCACCGACGGCCACGGCGGCGAACAGCCGCCGGCGCCGCCGGGGGAATCGCAGTCTCATGCGGTGATGCTATGCGCAGGCACTGACACCGCATCCGGGCGGGCGGCCGCGGAGGTCAGGCGCGGGCCAGCCGCACGGTCACGATCTCGAAGGGGCGGAACGACAAGGAGACACCGCCCCGCGCCTCGACCGCTCCGAGCGGCCGTTCGAGCAGATCGCACACGGCCGCCGACCCCACCGCGAAGCCCGCCGTCAGCCGGATCCGCGCCCGCCCGCCGCCCGCCTCGTACAGCCGCACCACCACATCACCGCTGCCGTCGTCCGCGAGCTTGACGGCCGACACGACGACGGAGTCGTCCGGGACCGACACCAGCGGCTCCACCGCGCGGGCCCCGGGCACCCGCCGCTCCGGGAGGTTGATCCGGTGTCCCTCCCGCACCGCGTCCCCCAGGGACGCGTTCGGCACCAGCGCGTAACGGAAGCGGTGGGTGCCCTGATCCGTGCGCGGGTCCGGGAAGCGGGGAGCCCGCAGCAGGGAGAGGCGCAGAGTGGTCGTCGTGCCCGTGCCGCCGTCGCGCACGGCGCGCGTCACGTCGTAGCCGTACGTGGAGTCGTTGACGACCGCCACGCCCCAGCCGGGCTCCGCCAGGTGGACGAAGCGGTGCGCGCACGCCTCGAACTTGGCCGCGTCCCAGCTGGTGTTGGTGTGCGTGGGGCGGTAGAGGTGGCCGAACTGGGTCTCCGCCGCCACGCGGTCGGTGTGCACGTCGAGCGGGAACGCCGCCTTGAGGAACTTCTCCGTCTCGTGCCAGTCGACCTGCGTCGTGATGTCCAGCCGCCGCTCGCCCTCCGGCAGGCCGATGACCTGCTCCACCCGTGACGCCCCGAAGGCCCGCGTCACCCGGACCGCGCCGGTGTCCGTGAGCTCCAAGGTCTCGACGTCCGTGAGGTCCGTGACAGTGTTGCGGTAGAAGTGGTCGACGTCCCAGGCGTCCCACATGTTCGGGAAGTCCTGGTGCAGTTGGAGGAGGTTCGCCGCCGCGCCCGGCGCGACCGTCTCGCGGCCGGCCGTCAGGTCGTACGCGGAGACCACCAGCCCCCGCCCGTCGATCACCACCCGCAGCAGCCCGTTGTCGAGCACGAACCCGCCGCCCTCGCCGGGCACCGCCCGCACCGCCGCACCGTCCCCGGGACTCTCGACGGCCGCGCCGAGCGCCGGCACGCCGCCGCGCCCGTGCGGTGCCGCGTTGAAGACCACGCACCCGCCCGCCGAGGCGTCCCCCGCCAGCGCCGCCAGCGCGCCCCCGATGACCGCTTCCAGCTCCGCCGCGACCGCCGCGTACGCAGCCGCCGCCTCCCGGTGCACCCAGGCGATCGACGTGCCGGGCAGGATGTCGTGGAACTGGTGCAGCAGCACCGTCTTCCACAGCCGGTCCAGCGCCTCGTACGGATACGGGAAACCGGTGCGCACGGCCGCCGTAGCCGCCCACAGCTCCGCCTCCCGCAGCAGGTGCTCCGAGCGGCGGTTGCCCTGCTTGGTCCGCGCCTGGCTGGTGAGCGTCGCCCGGTGCAGTTCCAGATACAGCTCGCCCACCCACACGGGGGCGTGGGCGTACTCCGCGTGCGCCTTCTCGAAGAACGCCGACGGCTTCTCGAAGGTGACCCGGGCCGAACCCTCCAGGTCCGCGAGCCGCTTCGCGCGGGCGAGCATCTCGCGCGTCGTCCCCCCGCCACCGTCACCCCAGCCGGTCGGCGCGAGGGACCGCGTCGCGCCGCCCTTCTCCTGGAAGTTGCGGACGGCGTGCGCGACCTCCTTGCCCGACAGCTGCGCGTTGTAGGTGTCGATGGGCGGGAAGTGCGTGAAGACGCGCGTCCCGTCCAGCCCCTCCCACCAGAAGGTGTGGTGCGGGAACTTGTTGGTCCGGCTCCACGAGATCTTCTGCGTCAGGAACCACTTCGCCCCCGCCAGCTTCACCAGCTGCGGCAGCGCGGCCGAATAGCCGAACGTGTCCGGCAGCCACACCTCCTCCGTCTCGATCCCGAACTCCTCCAGGAAGAATCGCTTCCCGTGCACGAACTGCCGCGCCAGCGCCTCCGACCCCGGCATGTTCGTGTCGGACTCCACCCACATGCCGCCCACGGGCACGAACCGGCCCTCCGCGACCGCCTTCTTCACCCGCGCGTAGACCTCCGGCCGGTGCTCCTTGATCCAGGCGAACTGCTGCGCCTGCGACATGGCGTAGACGAAATCCGGCTCGTCCTCCAGCAGCGCCGTCATGTTCGACGTCGTCCGCGCGACCTTGCGCACGGTCTCGCGCAGCGGCCACAGCCACGCCGAGTCGATGTGCGCGTGCCCGACCGCGCTGATCCGGTGGGCCGAGGCGTGGGCGGGCGCGGACAGCACCCCGGCGAGCCGCTCACGGGCCCGCTCCGCCGTGCCGCCCACGTCCTGGAGGTCGACCGCGTCCAGCGCCCGCTCCACGGCGCGCAGGATCTCCCAGCGGCGCGGAGCGTCCACGGGGAGCTCCGCCATCAGCTCGCCCAGCACCTCCAGGTCCAAGACCAGCTCCCACACCGTCCGGTCGAAGACGGCGAGGTCCATCCGCGCCAGCCGGTAGCGCGGCGCGTCGTCCGCCGTCTCCCTGTCGCCCAGTTCGGTCGGCAGGAAGGGGTGGTAGTCCAGGATCACCGGGTTCGACGACGCCTCGATGTGCAGCGTCACCTCCTCACCACCGGCGACCTTCTCTCCGACGCGCACCCACTGGTTGCGGGGGTTGAGCCCCTTCACCGGCGAGCCGTCCGGGCGGTAGACGAGCCCCTCGCACTGGAAGCCCGGCATGTTCTCGTCGAAGCCCAGGTCGAGCAGCGCCTCCACGGTCCGGCCCGCCCACTCCGGCGGCACCGTGCCCGTGACGGTGAACCAGCTCGTCCCCCACGGAGGCCCCCACGGCTCGCCGGTCCGGATCGGCACCCGCTCGGCCGCCAGCCCCTCCGCCACGGGGACGGGCTCGCCCGGCGCGTTCCACACCGAGACGGCCAGCGGCACCGACTCGGGGTGGACGGCGGGCCGGATGCGCTCGTCCAGCACCCGCTTCAGTCGGGCTTCGGTGATGCTGCGGTCGTTGTGCATGGAGTCGGTGTCCTCACGCAGTAGGTCTACCAGCGGAAAGTGACGGACGCGGGTGCCGAGGAGGCGTACAGCTCGTCCACGGCGCGCACTTCGACGCGCGTGGCCGCCTCCGTGGCGGTGCGGCGCAGCGCCGCGACGTAGTAGGCATGCCCACAGGTGCCGCCCAGGAAGCGGCGGCCGCCACCGGGGAGCACCTGGTGGAGCTCGTAATGGCGCACAGGTGCCCTGGCCGCACCCCAGGCCAGCCGGAGCTCCGCCGTGCCGTCGCCGGTCCGGCGGGAGGCGGTCACCCGGACGCGGCCCGGCCGGGCGGGCGCGGGCGGCGCCGTGTCGTGGACCGCGAGGCCGCCGAGCCGCCAGCGGACCGTGCCGCCGTCCGGTGCGGTGAGACGTATCCCCAACGCGTGGACGGTGCCGTGCGGCAGCGCGCCGAGGCGCAGCCGTACGGTCGTCCAGCCGCGGCCGCCCGCCCGCAGCGTGCCCGCGGGCAGGTGGTGGAAGGAGCCCGGCTGCGGTGACACGGCCAGCTCCACCCGCACGGCCGCCGACCCGGGGTCGGTGCGGTGGGCCAGTTCGACGACCGTCGTGCGGGACAGCGGCAGCCGCGCCGCGTACAGCTCGACCGTCGTCGGCCCGGTCGGCGCGCCCTCCACGAGGAGGCTGCTGCCCCCGCGCCAGGCGTCGCTGAAGTCGAAGCCGACGGTGGGCCGGGTGCCCGCCGTGCGGACGACCCAGCGGCGGCCGGGCAGCCGGTCCTGGAGCCCGAGGTGGTTCCAGGCGGCGTCGGAGACGCGCGCGCCCTTCTCGTACCAGCCGGTCCCGTGGCCGGTGTTGAAGGTCGTCGCGAAGGGCAGCGCGGTGAGCGTGGAGCGGTCCGCGACGGACGCGGCGGGCGCGCGCCAGGGCCCGGCCGGCGGCGCGGCGGGGTCGAGGCCCTCGCCGGACCAGAAGCGGTCGTCCCGCGCGTGGAAGGCGGCGGGGGAGCGCCCGCCCGCGGGCAGGCTCGTCCAGGTCCACTCGGGCCGGTAGAAGCCGTACGAGACGGTGTGCGGGCCCTCCGCCGGGACGACCGCGTCCCAGTCGACGGGGGTGTCCCAGCCGCGCGCCTCGACGTCGACGCCCGCCCACAGCGCGTACGGGCTGCGCCCGAGCCGCCGCGCGCGCCCGGCCGACGCCGCGAGCCCGGCGCGGCTCCAGCCGAAGTTGAGGAACATCGAGCCGGCGGCCCGGAAGAACGCGGCGTTGTGGTCGTTGAGTTCGTTCTGCCAGGAGATGTCGCCGGAGACGGCCATCGCGTCGTACCACGTCACCCGCAGCCCCGCCCCGCGCTCCCGCAGATATGCCACGAAGTCCCGCATGGCCGCGCCCAGCCGGGCGTCCCCGCCGCCGGTCTCGGCGTTGAGGAACCAGCCGTCGAAGCCGTACGCCCGCGCGACCTCGATCAGCTTGTCGGCCAGCGGGAAGCGGCCGCCCGCCCCGCGCCGCACCAGGTCCTCCGTCCAGCGCAGCTGCCCGCCGTACGCGGCCGGGGGCAGGAAGACCGTCCCCAGGACGGGCACGCCGTTGCGGTGCGCCGCGTCCACGACGGGTGCGTTGGGGGCGAGGATCAGTCCTTCGTCGGACGAGCCGCCCCAGAAGACCAGCTCGTCGAGGTACGCCCAGTGGGTGAGCGCGTAGTGGTCGGCGGTGTCCGAGCCCTGGGAGGGGTTGCCGGAGGTGTGCGCGAAGGCGGCGAGCGCGCAGACGCGCGCCTGCCCGGCGCGCGCGGTGGCGTTGACGGGCGGGGGAGTGAAGCGCGGGGCGAGCGGCACGGTCGCCTTGTTGAAGGGCAGATCCGCGTCGCTCGCGGGTGTCCAGACGCGGAGGCTGCGCCAGACGACACCGGGCCGGGGAGTGCCGGACGGCAGGCTGTCGGGGAACCAGTACGAGGCGTAGGGCTGGAGCGTGGCTGTGGCTGTGGCTGTGACGGCTGTGGCTGTGCCGGGCAGGGCGAGAGCGGTGACGGATCCGGCGCCGATGGCCAAGGCGTGGCGGCGGGTGGGTTCTTGACGCATGACTCTCCTTGGTCGGTGGGAGCCCGGGCCCTGGGGTGAGCCCGCAGCCGGGCCTCCCGCGCGGCGGAGCCGCACAGTGGACGCGGCCGGGAAGGGGCCGGGCCGGGAGAAGGAACTACCGGGCCTGGGCCACGGTCAAGACCTCGGTGATGCCCCGCGCCGTCAAGTGCTCCGCGTCACCCGCCCATTGGGCCAGGACACAAGCCGGCCGCAGCCCGCGCCCGGCAAGCCGCATCCACGCCTCGAAATACTCCCCGCCCGGCGCGCACACCGCCCGCAGCGGCGCCCCCGAGACATCCCCCGCCTCCACGGCCAGCGCGGTCGACCGTCGCAACGCGGGGCGCACCGCGGCACGGTGCTCACGGGCGAGCCGGGCGAACGTCTCGCCCGCGGGTTTCACCCGCCGGTCGTTGGTGAGCAGCCCGAGCCCGTACTCCAGCTCGGGGAAGTCCGCGAGCGCGCGGTCGACGTCGTGGGAGCACCACCAGGTGATGCCCCACAGGCCGGGGCAGTCCAGGGCATTGGTGACCGTCGCCTCCGTGAAGGCGGCCGCCTGCCCGGCGGTGATGTGCGGGGCGGGCGCCCCGACCTCCTGGAGCCACACCGGCCGGGCCGGGTCCGCGGCCCAGGCCTTGGACAGCTCGACGAGGTACGCCGCGTGGTGTTCGGTGGCCGTGCCGCGCGGGCCGTGCCGTTGCGCGGTGCCGTCGAAGACCCAGGAGTGCACGGCGGTCATGGCGCCAAGGCGGGCCGAGTGGGCGGGGGTGAAGGGGTGCGCGCCGTCGTACCAGGCGGCGTCGTAGGAGGCGTGCAGATGGGTCCGGCCGGGTGCGGCCTTCTCGCAGGCGGCCAGCATCCGGCGCAGCCAGCGTTCCGCCTCGCCGGGCCCGATGCGGTCGGGGTCGGGGTGCGGGTCGCCGGAGAACTGGTTGGTCTCGTTGCCGACCGTCATGCCCAGGAAGTGCGGCCGGCCGGCGAGCGCACCGGCGAGGGTGGCCAGGTACTCCTCCTGCGCGGTGACGACCTCGGGGTCGGTGAAGAGGTTGCGGCGGTGCCAGGTCGTGGTCCAGGAGGGCACGAAGTCGAAGCTGGAGAGGTGGCCCTGGAGACCGTCGACGGCGACGTCGAGCCCGCGCTCGCCCGCCGCGTCCACGAGGCTCACCAGCTGTTCGACGGCGCGCGGGCGGATCAGGGCGCGATTGGGCTGGAAGACGGGCCACAAGGGGAAGACGCGGATGTGGTCCAGGCCGAGGCCGGCGACGGAGTCGAGGTCGGCGCGGATGTCGTCGAGGTCGAAGTCGAGCCAGTGGTGGAACCAGCCGCGGGTGGGGGTGTAGTTCACACCGAAGCGCATGGGGTGTCCCTTCGGGCGGGGAGCGGGGTCAGCCCTTGACGGCGCCTTCGCCGACGCCGCGGAAGAAGTACCGCTGGAGGCAGGCGAACAGCACGATGAGCGGGGCGACGGCGACGATGGTTCCCGCGGCGACCAGCCGGGGGTTCTGCTGGAACGTTCCGTGCAGGTAGTTCAGGCCGACGGTCAGCGTGAAGTGGTCCGAGTCGGAGAGCACGATCAGCGGCCAGAGGAAGTCGTCCCAGGCGCCCATGAAGGAGAAGATCGCGACGACGGCCAGGGTGCCGCGCACGGAGGGCAGGGCGATCCGGTGGAACCGCTGCCAGACGTTCGCCCCGTCGATGACGGCCGCCTCCTCGATCTCGTACGGGAGGTTCGCGAAGGCGTTGCGCATCAGCAGCACATTGAGCGCGCCGACCGAGCCGGGCAGGACGACGGCGGTGAGGGTGTTGTTGAGGTGCAGGTCGCGCATCATGGTGAACTGCGCGATGACGACGGACTCCAGGGGCACGAGCAGTGCCACCACGACGGCGAGCCCGGCGAGCCGCCGGCCGCGGAAGCGCAGCCGGGCCAGGGCGTATCCGGCCAGGGAAGCCCCCACGAGGTTGGTCACCACAGTGGCGAGCGCGACCTTGAGGGAGTTCAGCGCGTAGTCCCAGACCGGAATGATGTCGGCGACACCTGAATAGTTCCTGGTGGTCGGGTGCTCGGGCAGGAAGCCGGGCGGGTAGGTGTAGATGTCCTCGGACGCGCCCTTGAACGAAGTGGACAGCTGCCACAGGAACGGCCCGACGGTGATGCCCAGCACGACGAGCATCAGCAGATAGCGCAGCGCCTTCTCCCAGCCGGACATGCGCGTCACGAGGCGCTCTCCTTCCGGTCGGCGCGGAGCACCAGCAGCATCAGCAGCAGGGCGATCACGAAGACGACGAGGGACAGGGCCGAGGCGTAGCCGACCCGCCCGTTGAGCCCGGTTCCGGTCCGCTGGACGAGCATCACCAGCGTGGTGTCCTGCCCGGCGGGTCCGCCGGTCGGTCCCGCCAGCAGATAGACCTCGGAGAAGACCTTGAAGGCGGCCACCGACGACAGCGCGCCGATCAGCACCATCGTGGAGTGCAGGGCCGGGACGGTGACACTGACGAAGCGCCGCAGGGCACCGGCCCCGTCCACCGCGGCCGCCTCGTGCAGTTCCCGCGGGACGTTCGCGAGCGCCGCGAGATAAATGATCATGTAGTAGCCGAGACCCTTCCACACCGTCAGCGCCATCGCGCTGAACAGCAGCAGCCACTCGTCACCGAGGAAGGCCACGGGACCGGCCCCGAAGAAGCGCAGGATGCCGTTGACGAGCCCGCGGTCGTCCAGCATCCAGGCCCAGATCAGCGACACCACGACGACGGAGGCCACGACCGGGGTGTAGAAGGCGGAGCGGAAGAAGGTCACGCCCGGGAGCCGCTTGTGGACCAGCAGCGCCAGCAGGAGCGGTAGCAGCACGGTGAAGGGCACGACCAGCAGGACGTACAGCCCGCTGTTGCGCAGGGCCACCCAGAACTGGTCGTCGCCCAGCATGTCCTGGAAGTTGCGCAGCCCCACCCAGCCGCCGGGGGTCAGCGTGCGCGCGTCGGTGAACGCCTTCTGGACGGTGGTGAGGAAGGGGTAGAGGTCGAACGCGGCGATCACCCCGAGGCCCGGCAGCAAGAAGAGCCAGGGGCTGGCCGCGCGGTGGGTGCGCACGCGTGCGGAGGGCCGCTTCACGGCCGTCAGCTCTGCTTGAGGAGCTTGTCGCTCTGCGCGACGGCGTCGTCCAGCGCCCGCTGAGGCGACTTCTTGCCCTGGAGGGCCTTGGCGACCTCGTTCTTGAGGACGACCTTCATTTCCTCGCTCAGCACCACCGGCGTGTAATTGACGGCGCCCTTGAGCATTTTCGCCGAGGCCACCCGGACCCGGCCCTCGTCCGTCCCGTCGTCCTCGGTCCAGTAAGAGTCGTCCAGCGAACCCTTGGTGCTGGGGAAGACGGCGACTTTGTGCGCGAAGTCCTCCTGGTTCTTCCGGTCCGTGACGAAGTGGGCGAAGGCGACGGCCGCGGCCTTGTGCTTGCTCTGCTTGCTCACGGCCAGTCCCATCACGTACATGTTCGGCTTGCCCGTGTTGTTCGGGGCGTCGGTGATGCCGAGTTCCTTGTAGAGGCCAGGCGCGTTCTGCTTGAAGGTGTCCAGGTCATGGGCGCTGCCGGGATTCATGGCGACCTTCTGCTCCAGGAACTTCTGCCCCGACTGCTCCGCGGTATTGGTGAGCGCCTGCGCGTCGAGCCCGCCGTGTGCGTACAGCTCCTTGTATTTAGTGAGGAGTTCGACGCCCTTGGGCTCGTTGTAGGTGAATTTCGTGGCGTCGGAGTTCATCAGCCGTACGCCGTAGCGGCCGAAGTCCTCGATGGACGGGGTGCCCGCGAGGGTCGCGGTCTTCCCGCCGGACCGTTTCGCCAGGGCGTCGGCGGTGGCGAACAGCTCGTCGTAGCTCTTCGGCGGCTTCTCCGGATCGAGCCCCGCCTGCCGGAAGAGCGCCTTGTTGTAGAACAGCGGGCCCGTGTTGAGATACCAGGGGAAGGCGTACGAACCGTCCAGGCCCGGAAGCTCATTGCCCTGCCACGCCTCGGGCGTGTATTCGTCCTTGAACTTCGCCGCGGCCTTCTCCCGGTCCAGGTTCAGCAGCAGCCCGGCCTTGGCGAGCGGATAGGACAGGTCGGGCGACACATTCACGACGTCGGGCAGCGTGCCGCCACCGGCGTCGGCGCTGAGCTTCTCGGCGTAGTTGTCGGCGGGCTGGTCGATCCATTTGACCTTGACGCCAGGGTGCTGCTTCTCGAATTCCCCGGTCAGGCCCTCGAAGTAGTCCTTGAACTTGCTGCGCAGATTCCAGGTCTGGAAGGTGATGGCGCCCTCCGCCTTGCCGTCGGCGTCACCGCCGTCCGAACCACCGCCGGAGCCGCAGGCGGTGAGAAACAAGGCGGACGCGAGAAGAGGGACGGCGGCGGCAGCGGTTCTGGGGGAACGGGGCATGGCGCGGCGAACTCCTTCGGTCGGACCGGGAGGTGCGCAACAAAAGCTGCACCCGTGGCGGGGCGAAGTCAATACTTCCGCTGTCGGCTAATGCGCTTTAGCCTGCGGGGAGTTACGGTCACTCAAGCACTTCAGCACGGCCCCGCGCCCCGGCTGCGGGCAGAAGGAGAGCCATGCGCCGCACCCCGGCCCGCCGCCCGACGATGAAGGACGTCGCGCGTCGCGCGGGCGTCTCCGAGAGCGCGGTCTCCTTCGCGCTCAACGGCCGCCCCGGCGTCTCCGACGCCACGCGCGCCCGCGTGCGCAGGGTCGCCGAACAGCTCGGCTGGCAGCCCAGCACCGCCGCCCGTGCCCTGTCCGGCGAGGGGGCGGCCACGGTCGGGCTCGTCCTGGCCAGGCCCGCCCACACTCTGGGCGCCGAGTCCTTCTTCCTCCAACTGGTCTCCGGCATCCAGGAAGTGCTCGCCGGCCACCGCCTCGGCCTGCTCTTCCAGATGGCCGAGGACGTCGACGCCGAGTGCGCGGTCTACCGCCGCTGGTGGGCGGAGCACCGGGTCGACGGACTCCTCGTCGTCGACCCCCGCGCCGACGACCCGCGCCCGGCACTGCTGGACGAACTCGGCCTGCCCGCCGTCGTCATCGGAGCACTCGACGGCGCCATCGGCACCCACGGCGCGATCTCCAACCTCTGGGCCGACGACACCGGCGCCATGGCCTCCATCGTCGGCCACCTCCATGCCCTCGGCCACCGCCGAGTTACCCACGTCGCGGGGCTGCCCGAACTCGCCCACACCCGGCGCAGGATGGCCTGCCTGCGCGCCGAGGCCGAGCGGCGCGGCCTGGCCGACGTCACCTCGGTCACCACCGACTACTCCGACGCCCAGGGCGCCGAGGCCACACGCCGGCTGCTGTCCGGGCCGCGGCCGCCCACCGCCGTCGTCTACGACAACGACGTCATGGCCGTCGCGGGCCTCGCCGTCGCAGCGGAGCTCGGAGTCTCCGTACCCGCCGAACTGTCCATCGTGGCCTGGGAGGACTCCGTCCTGTGCCGCAGCACGCACCCGCCCCTGACGGCGCTGACGCGCGACACCCCCGCCTTCGGCCGCGAGGCGGCCCGCCTCCTGACCGAACTCCTGACGGGAGCCCCGCCCGCCCGGGTGCGGGCGGCCACCCCACGCCTGACGGCCCGCGAATCGACGAGCCGGGCGTAGCCGCGCCACGGGCCGCGGGCCCGCCGACGGGAAGGGCGGGCCGCGACCGTCGGCGGGGAGAGCGGGGAGAGCGGGGAGAGCGGGGAGAGCGGGAAGAGCGGGGAGAGCGGGAAGAGCAGGCAGGGCAGGCAGCGCGGGCAGGGCAGGCAGGCCACCGACCGGCCGCTGCCTCCGAATCACCCCCTACCCCACGCCCTTACCAACCGCTTAGTATGCGAACCGCACGCCACCCCACCACCCCGGAGGCCCCAGTGAAGGCATGGCGAGTGCACAGCAACGGCGAACCCCGGGACGTCATGCGTCTCGAGGACGTGGCGGACCCCCGGCCCGGACCGGGCGAGGCCCTCATCCGCGTCCTCGCCGCCAACGTCAACTTCCCCGACGCGCTGCTGTGCCGCGGTCAGTACCAGGTCCGCCCGCCCCTGCCGTTCACCCCCGGCGTGGAGACCTGCGCCGAGATCCTCGCCCTCGGGGAGGGCGCGGAAGGCACGGTGGGCGCGCGCGTGCTCGCGCAACCCGCCCTCCCCGCAGGCGGTTTCGCCGAGCGCGCCGTCGTGGACGCCCGGACCCTGCTGCCCGCCCCCGAGTCCCTGGACGACGCCGAGGCCGCCGCCCTGCACGTCGGCTACCAGACCGGCTGGTTCGGCCTGCACCGCAGGGCCCGCATCCAGCCCGGCGAGACCCTGCTCGTGCACGCCGCGGCGGGCGGCGTCGGCAGCGCTGCCGTACAGCTCGGAAAAGCCGCCGGCGCCACGGTCATCGGCGTCGTCGGCGGCCCCGAAAAGGCGCGCGAGGCCCGCGAGAACGGCTGCGACGTGGTGATCGACCGCCGTGCCGAGGACGTGATCGCGGCCGTCAAGGACGCCACCGGCGGGCACGGCGCGGACGTCGTCTACGACCCGGTCGGCGGCGACGCGTACACCCAGTCCACCAAGTGCATCGCCTTCGAGGGCCGCATCGTGATCGTCGGCTTCGCCAGCGGCAGGATCCCCAGCGCGGCGCTCAACCACGCCCTGGTGAAGAACTACACCATCCTCGGCCTGCACTGGGGCCTCTACAACACCAAGGACCCGGCCACGGTCCGCGCCTGCCACGACGAGCTGACGAAACTCGCCGCCCAGGGCGCGGTCCGCCCCCTCGTCAGCGAGCGCCTGCCGCTCACCGCGGCCGCCGACGCCGTCCAGCGCGTGGCCGACGGCACGACCACCGGCCGCCTCGTCGTCCTCCCCGCCCAGGACGGATCGCGATGAGCGCCCCGGACGCGGGGGAGCTGCGCGACCGCGTCGCCGCCCTCCTCGCCGCGCACGACCCGGCCGGCACCGCCCCCCTGGACTTCCTGCGGGCCCGCTTCGACGCCGGGCTCGCCTGGATCCACTTCCCCGAAGGGCTCGGCGGCCTCGGCGCGCCCCGCTCCCTCCAACCGGTCGTCGACGCCGCGCTCGACGCCGCCGGTGCCCCCGGCAACGACCCCCGCCGCATCGGTATCGGCCTCGGCATGGCCGCCCCCACGATCCTCCAGTACGGCACGGACGAGCAGAAGCGGCGCTTCCTGCGACCCCTGTGGACGGGCGAGGAGGTGTGGTGCCAGCTGTTCAGCGAACCGGGCGCCGGCTCCGACCTCGCCGGGCTCGCCACCCGGGCCGTGCGCGACGGCGACAGCTGGACGGTCGACGGCCAGAAGGTGTGGACCTCCAGCGCGCACCTCGCCCGCTGGGCGATCCTCATCGCCCGTACGGACCCCGACGTGCCCAAGCACCAGGGCATCACCTACTTCGTCTGCGACATGACCGACCCGGGCGTCGAGGTGCGGCCGCTGCGCCAGATCACCGGGGAGGCGGAGTTCAACGAGGTCTTCCTCACGGGTGTACGGATCCCCGACGCGCACCGCCTGGGCGAGGTCGGCGACGGCTGGCGCGTCGCGCAGACCACCCTCATGAACGAGCGGGTGGCCATCGGCGGCACCCGCGTGCCCCGCGAAGGCGGCATGATCGGCGTCGTGGCGCGGACCTGGCGCGAACGCCCGGAGCTGCGCACTCACGAACTCCACCAGCGCCTGCTGAGCCTCTGGGTGGACGCCGAGGCGGCCCGCCTCACCGGCGAGCGGCTGCGTCAGCAGCTCAAGCGCGGCCGCCCCGGGCCCGAGGGCTCCGGCATGAAACTCGCCTTCGCCCGGCTCAACCAGGAACTCAGCGCCCTGGAGCTCGAACTCCTCGCCGAGGACGGGCTGACCTACGCGGACTGGACGATGACCCGGCCCGAACTCGTCGACTTCACCGGCCGCGACGCCGCCTACCGCTATCTGCGTGCCAAGGGCAACTCCATCGAAGGGGGCACCTCGGAGGTCCTGCTCAACATCGTCGCCGAGCGCGTCCTCGGCCTGCCGCCCGAGCCCCGCAACGACAAGGACCTCCCGTGGAAGGACCTGCCCCGATGACGCCGGACCTGCTCTACTCCGAGGCGGAGGAGGACCTGCGCACCGCCGTGCGCTCCCTGCTCACCGCCCACGGCGCCCCCGCGTCCGTGCTCGCGCGCGCCGAGGACGGCCAGCCGTACGACACCGGCCTCTGGCAGACCCTCGCCACGGGCATGGGCACGGCCGGGCTGCTCGTGCCCGAGAAGCTGGGCGGCCAGGGAGCGACCGCCCGCGAGGCAGCCGTCGTCCTGGAGGAGCTCGGCCGCACCGTCGCCGACGTCCCCTTCCTGACCAGCGCCGTCCTGGCCGTACGCGCCCTGCTCGGCTGCGACACCGGCCGCGCCGAGGTCGCGGCCCCGCTCACCGCACTGGCCGGAGGCCGTCAGGTGGGCGCGCTCGCCGTGCCCCTGCCGACCGCCCCGGGCGCACCCGTGCCGCCGTCCGTGCGCGCCGAAGCCACCGGTTCCGGGCGGGCGTTGCTCACCGGGACGGTGAACGCCGTCGCCGGTGCCGCCGGGGCCGGCGTCCTCATCGTCCCCACGGACACCGGCCTCCACAGCGTGGACGCCGCCGCGGAAGGCGTCACGGTCACCCCGCTCACCCCGCTCGACCTCACCCGGCCGATCGCCCGGATCACCTTCTCCGCGGCCCCGGCCACGCTGCTCGCCGGCCCCGAGCGGTCCCGCACCGCCCTGGACGCCGCCCTGCTCACCGCCGCCGGACTGCTCGCCTCCGAACAGCTCGGCGTCGCCGAGTGGTGCCTGGCCGAAACCGTGCGCTACGCCGGTGAACGACGGCAGTTCGGGCGGCCCATCGGTTCCTTCCAGGCCCTCAAGCACCGGCTCGCGGCACTCTGGCTCGACATCGCCTCGGCCCGCGCGACCGCCCGCAACGCCGCGGACGCCCTCGCGACCGACGCCCCCGACACTGCGATCGCCGTCGCCGTGGCGCAGTCCCGCTGCTCCGAGGTCGCGGTCCGCGCGGCGGAGGAGTGCGTCCAGCTCCACGGCGGCCTCGGCATGACCTGGGAACACCCCGCGCACCTCTACCTCAAACGCGCCAAGACCGGCGTGACCGCCCTGGGCACGCCCGCCCACCACCGCCGGTCGCTGGCACAGCTGGCGGACGTGCCCGGCCCCGTCGCCTGAGGCGGATCAGGCGCGGATCCGGCCCGGGTCAGCGGCTGTTCTCAAGAGGTGCCCGCTTTTCCGAGCGGCCGTCCGACGTGGTGAAGGCGATGATCCTGGCGGCTCCGCGAGCCGCCAGGAAGCGTCGGCGCTGCCAGCGGGAACGGGGCTGGACGCCCCCGCGGTCCCGCTGCGGTACGAGCGCGAGATCGGTGAGACGCCGCCCGGCCCGGGCGAGTTCGCCCAGGAGCCGATCTCTGCGCCGCTCGTCCGTGGTCGCGTGCAAGGCCGCGTACAGGCCCTCGATCTCGGCCACCGCCGCTCCGACACGCAGGTTGACGCTGCCGGTCGATGGTGCTCTGCCCTGCGGCAACTGGGCTCCTTCCACGCGTGATTCAGCCGCCTTCCCGAGGGGGTGCCGGCTTTCTGCCGAGGGGTCCGGTACGGCGGCCCGCTCCGTGACGGGTCAAGGGCTCGCGGGGTCGAAGCCGTACCGCAGGGGCGCTTCCTTCACGCGTGGATCGCGCCGGTAGACGTACAGCGCCGCCACGTTCATCCCGCCCGCGGGGTCCTCCACCGCACAGGGGTGGGTGACCTGCACCACTCCCGGACGGTCGACCAGCCGGATCAGCGCCCCGTCCGCCGGCCCGCCTTCGAGCACGGCCGTCTCCCATTCCGCCACGCCATCGTGTGTCATGGATGACACTTTAGAGGTTGCGCAAGTGGGCAATGCCAGCGAGTCGATGAGGTCGGGATGAAACCGCCGCCCCATGGCTGCGCGTCACTCACAGTGTCCGGACTCCTGTGCGGACAGCGCACCACAGATCAACCGCTGGAAAGGCAGAACGACACCATGGGCATCATCGGCTGGATCATCCTGGGGCTGCTGGCCGGAGCGATCGCGAAGATCCTGCTGCCGGGGCGGGACCCCGGCGGGCTGATCGGTACCACCCTCATCGGTATCGCCGGAGCGTTCATCGGTGGCTGGATGTCGGCCAAGTTCCTGCACAAGCCGATCAGCAACCACTTCTTCGACGCCGCCACCTGGGGCTCCGCGATCGCCGGCTCGCTCGTCCTGCTGATCGGATACCGCCTGCTCTTCGGCAACTCACGCGACTGAGAGGACAGTTCCGGGATCGATGCGCGGGGCCGGTGTCCTTAGGCTGGCTCGCGTGAAGAGACATATCGCGTTCGAGCGTCTGCACAACTTCCGGGATCTGGGCGGCTATCAGGCCGACGGCGCGAGGAGGGGCTCGGCGCCGCGATGGCGCGCTTCAACGAAGGGCTGGGCGGCGACGGTTCCGCGGAGGAGGCGACGGAACTGCCGCCCGAGATCCAGGAGATGCTGCCGCGGATGCACGCCAACTTCCCCGTCTTCCTGAAGCACATGCTGTGCCCGTTCTCGGGAACGACCCCGGACACCGCCGCCCTGCGCCGCGCATCGGACCGCCTGGTCCTGGCCGCGGGCCGCGACTCACGCGCCCAGACCCCTCTCTACGGCCCGGCGGCCCGCCTGGCAGACCTCCTCGGCACCACCCTCGTGGAATTCCGAGGCGGCCACCTGGGCTGCACCGAACACCCGAAGGACTTCGCGAAGCAACTCCTGACGGTGCTCGCCTGAGTGGCTGCCGTGACAGGGCGGTAGCCCCAAAGCTTGACGCTTCCCTGACGCCGCCCCGCCGCGGTCGGTGCCCGGAGGGGGCGTACTCTGCGATTCGAACTAACGATCTTGAACGTTAAGAGTAGGTGTACCGCATGAAGTTGGCTCGTGTTTCCGCCGCGGTCGTGGCCGCCGCGATAGCTCCGGCTGTCCTCCTGTCCTCGCCGGCCTTCGCCGCCAGTGGTGCCGCCAAGTCGCCCGCCGCCGTGTCGGCGGCGAAGCAGGGCGAGGCCGCCAAGGTCTCCGACATGACGGACGAGGAACTGCGGATCGCGGTTCTGACGGTCATGGGCAAGCCGGGCACCGGCCGGGGCGTGAAGGAGGCGGGGGACGCTGCGCTGCGCGGCACCGCCGAGGATATGCGTCACTTCCTTGAGGTCGGCCAGTTCCGGGCTCGTGAACAGGACGACCGGGTCGAGACCCTGACCATCATGTTCAAGGGCGGCAGGGCTGTGAAGGAGGCCGGGGACGCGGCGTTGAAGGGCACCCCCGCCGATGTGCGCCGCTTCCTTGAGGTCGGTCAGTTCCGGGCTCGTGAGGAGGACGACCGGGTGGAGACCCTGAGGATCATGTTCAAGGGTGGTCCGGCCGTGAAGGCGGCCGGGGACAAGGCGCTGAAGGGCACCCCCGCCGACGTACGCCACTTCATCGAGGTCGGCCAGTACGAGGCCTGCAAGATCGACGAGCAGAAGCCCGCGGCCAAGAAGCACTGAGCACGGTCCCTGACCTGGGCCGCCAGACCCCCGCCTCATGACCTCCCCTTTGCCTGCTGTTTAATTGCAACTGATTCGCAATAGCAGTAAATCGTGAGTAAGAGGGTGTGGGGCATGACGGCCCGGTCCGTACGGGGAGTGGCCGCCGCGGCCATGGCAGGGGTTGTGGCGGCAGGTGCCGCGGCGTGTTCGACGCCGGGTGGGGGCAAGGACAAGGAGTCGCTCGTCGTCGGGCTCGCCAACGAGCCCGAGACGCTCAGCCCGCTGCTCGGCTACGGCAAGGACGGCAACTCCAAGATCTTCGACGGTCTGCTCCGCCGCGACGCAGACATGAAGCTCCAGCCCGCCCTCGCCGCCGCGCTGCCCGCGGTGGCCGAGGACGGGAAGACGTACACCTACAAGCTCCGGCACGGGGTGAAGTTCAGCGACGGCGAGCCGTTCTCGGCCAAGGACGTGGTCTTCACCTACCGGACCATCCTCGACGAGAAGACCGACAACGCCGCCAAGGGCGAGCTCGACGCCATCGACGGAGTGAGCGCGGAGGGCGACGACACCGTCGTCTTCAAGCTCAAGTACCCGTACGCGCCGTTCGCCGAGCGCACCGTGCTGCCCATCGCCCCCGAGCACGTGGCCAAGGGGCAGGACGTCAACACCGGTTCGTTCAACACCGCGCCGGTCGGCACCGGCCCGTACGTCCTCACCGGCTGGAGCAAGGGCGAGAAGCTCAGCTTCAAGGCCAACCCCGGCTACTGGGGCGGCGAGCCGAAGGTCAAGAAGCTCACCATGGCGATCATCAAGGACGACGACGTCCGCGCCACCCGCCTGCGCAACGGCGACCTCGACGGCGCGATCCTGCCGCCGAACCTCGCCAAGAACTTCAAGGGCGACAAGTCCAAGCTGTCCGTCACCGCCCGGACCACCGACTTCCGCGGCGTCTCGCTGCCCACGGCGAACAAGGTGACCGGCGACATCGCCGTCCGCCGTGCCCTCGACCTCGCAGTCGACCGCAAGATCATGGTCGACAAGCTCCTCGAAGGCGCGGGCAAGGCGGGCTACGGCCCCGTGCCCACCGACAGCGAGTGGTTCGCCAAGGGCACCGAGCGCCCCCACGACCTCGACAAGGCGAAGAAGCTGCTCGACGACGCCGGCTGGAAGACCGGCGACGGCGGCATCCGCGAGAAGGACGGACAGCGCGCGGAGTTCACCCTCTGGTTCCCCGCCGGTGACAAGCTCCGCCAGGACCACGCCCTGGCCTTCGCCTCCGACGCCAAGAAGGCCGGCCTCAAGGTCGAGGTGCAGAGCGGCACCTGGGAGGTCATCGAACCGCGGATGAAGAACGACGCGGTCCTGGCCGGCGGCGGCAACCCCGCCGACCCCGACTTCGACCTCTACAACCTCCTCCACTCCTCGCTCGCCCTCGACGGCTTCAACAACATGGCCGCCTACGCGGACCCCGAGGTCGACAAGGCCCTGGAGGAAGGCCGCCGCAGCGGCGACAAGGCCGCCCGCAAGGCCGCCTACGACAAGGTCCAGCGCGCCCTCGCCGACAACCCCGGCTACACCTTCCTCACTCACGTCGACCACCTCTACGTCATGAACGACGAGTGGCAGGACATCACCACCCAGGTCGAGCCCCACGACCACGGCCTGGGCGCCGGACCGTGGTGGAACGTCGAGTCCTGGCAGCCGAAGAAGTGACCCGCGCCGCCGTCCGGCTCCCCTGGGGGCCGATGGCGCGCATGACCGGACGGCGGCTGCTGGCCGCCATCCCCGTGCTCGCCGCCGTCACCTTCGGCGTCTTCGCCATCGCCGCGGCCTCGCCCTTCGACCCCGCCCAGGCGTACGCGGGCTCCGCCGGGCTGAGCGCGGGCCAGGAGGTCCTCGACCAGCTGCGCGCGAACCTCGGCGCCGACCGGCCGTTCGCCGTCCGCTGGTGGGAGTGGATCACCGCCGCCGTCACCGGCGACTTCGGCGACTCCACCTCGCTGCGCCAGCCCGTCGCCCAGGTCATCGGCGAACGCATCGGCTGGTCCGTGCTCCTGTGCGCCATCGCGTTCGCGCTGGCGGTCACCGCCGGCACGGCGCTGGGCGTCCTCGCCGCGCGGCGCCGGGGCGGCCTCTTCGACCGGGCCGTGACCTCCGTGGCGTACGCGCTCGAAGCGGCGCCGCCCTTCTGGCTCGGCCTGCTCGCCATCTGGTTCTTCGCCCTCAAGCTCGACGCCCTGCCCGCGGGCGGACTCACCGACACCGGCAGCGACGCGGCCACCCCCGGCCAGATCGCCTCCCACGTCGTCCTGCCCGCCGTCGTGCTCGCCGTCTCCCAACTGCCGTGGTTCGTGCTGTACGTACGCCAAGGCGTCGGCGACGCGCTGGAGGAGGACCCCGTACGCGGAGCACGCGCGCGTGGCCTGCGTGAACGGACCGTTCTCCTCCACCACGCCCTGCGCTCCGGGCTGCTGCCCGTCCTCACGCTCATCGGCTCGCGCGTCCCCGAACTCATCACCGGCGCGCTCCTGGTGGAGACCGTCTTCAGCTGGCCCGGCATCGCGTCCGCGACCGTCGAGGCGGCCACCAAGGTCGACTTCCCGCTGCTCGCGGCCCTGACCGTGCTCGCCACGGCAGCGGTCCTGATCGGCAATCTGCTGTCCGACCTGCTCTACGGACTGGCCGACCCCAGGGTGGGATTCGATGGCTGAGACCCTCACCGGCACGACCCGGCGGGCCCTGCGCGTGCCGCGCCCGAGCGTCTCCGGCGCGCTCGTCGCGGCCGTCGTCCTCGTCGCACTGCTCGTGCCCGCACTGGTTCCCCTGGACGAGCAGGCCGTCGACCTCGGCGCCAAGCTCCGCCCGCCGTCCTGGGCCCACCCCTTCGGCACCGACGAGGTCGGCCGCGACCTGCTGCTGCGCTGCGTCTACGGGCTGCGCGTCTCCCTCCTCGTCGGCGTGGTCGCGGCCTTCGCGGCGACGGTCGTCGGCACGGCGGTCGGCGCACTGGCGGGCGCGCTCGGCGGCTGGGCGGACCGCGTCGTGATGCGGGTCGTCGACCTGTGCTCCTCGGTGCCGCATCTGCTGCTCGGCATCTTCATCGTGGCGATGTTCCGGCCGGGCGTCTGGCCGGTGATCGTCTCGGTCGCCTTCACCCACTGGCTGTCGACCGCCAGGATCGTCCGGGCCGAGGTGCTGTCGCTGCGCTCCCGCCCGTACATCGACGCGGCCGTCGTCGGCGGCTCGTCCCGGTGGCGCGTCACCGTGCGGCACCTGCTGCCGGGCGTGCTGCCGCAGGCCGGGCTCGCGGCGGTGCTGATGGTCCCGCACGCGATCTGGCACGAGTCCGCGCTGTCCTTCCTGGGCCTCGGGCTGCCCACCCACCAGGCGAGCCTCGGCAACATGGTCCAGGCCGCGCGGGGTTCGCTGCTCGCCGGTGACTGGTGGCCCACGCTCTTCCCCGGCCTGTTCATCATCGTCCCCACCCTGGCCATCGCGGGCCTCGCGGCCGCCTGGCGCGACCGGCTCGACCCACGCCGCCGATCGGAGCTGACGCTGTGACCACGCGTTCCCCCGAAGAGGCCGGGACGCCGGGCGCCCTGGCCACACACGAACCCGTTCTCTCCGTGCGCGGCCTGTCCGTCCGCTTCCGGATGCGCACCGGCCGGGACGTCGCCGCGGTCACCGACGCCACCTTCGACGTACGGCCGGGGGAGTGCCTCGCGCTGATCGGGGAGAGCGGATGTGGCAAGTCCGTTCTCGCGTCGGCGCTGCTGGGGCTGCTGCCGGTCAACGCCCGGACGGTGGGACAGGCGCTCCTCGCCGGGCCCGAGGGCGGGCTCGACCTCCTCGCCGCGGACGAGCGCACCCTGGCCCGTACGGTACGGGGCCGCCGTATCGGCCTCGTACCGCAGAGCCCGGCCGCCCACCTCACGCCCGTACGCACCGTGCGCTCGCAGCTCCACGAGACGCTGCGTGAGCTGACCGGCGTCCGGAAGAACGGGCGCCGGAACGCCGGTTCCGAATCGACTGCGCTTCGGAAGGACGGACTCCGGGAAGCCGGCGAAGCCGCCGCGGAGCGCGCCGCGTTCCCCGCCGACCACCTCGACCGCCACCCCCACGAGCTCTCCGGCGGACTCGCCCAGCGCGCGGCCACCGCGCTCGCCCTGGTCGGGAACGCCCCGCTCCTCCTCGCCGACGAGCCGACCACCGGCCTCGACCGCGACCTCGTGAACCGTACGGCCGACGAACTGCGCAGGCACGCCGACTCCGGGCACGCCCTGCTGATGATCACCCACGACCTCGCGGCTGCGGAGCGCATCGCCGACCGCGTCGCCGTGATGTACGCGGGCCGCATCGTCGAAATCACCGACGCCACCACGTTCTTCGGCGCCGAGGGCCCCCGCCACCCGTACGCCCGCCGGCTGCTCGACGCCCTGCCCGAGCGCGCGTTCACCCCGATCCCCGGCATGCCGCCCGAACTCGGCGACCTGCCGTCCGGCTGCGCCTTCGCCGCCCGCTGTGTCAAGGCGACGGACGCCTGCGGAACGGTTCCGCCTCTCGCCGACGGCGTCGCCTGCCACCACCCGGAGGAGACCTGACGTGCTGGAACTGAGCCGGATCACCGCGGGTTACGAGCGACGGGCCCCCGTCGTGCGTGAGGTCTCGCTGACCGTCGAGGCGGGGGAGGCTGTGGGACTGCTCGGCCCCAGTGGCTGCGGCAAGTCCACCCTCGCCAGGGTCGCCGCACTGCTGCACCGCCCCTACTCCGGCACGGTCGTCATCGACGGCAGCCCCGCCCACGGCTGGCGTCACCGGGCCCCGCGGGAACAGCGCACCGCCTTCGGCGTCGTCTTCCAGCAGCCGCGCCTCTCGGCGGACCCGCGCATGCGGCTCGCCGACCTGATCGCGGAACCGCTGCGAGCAACCGGACGCCGCGACGAGGCCGACGGCAGGACGGCCGAACTCGCCGGGCAGGTCGGCCTCTCCGCCGACCTGCTGCGCCGGCGGCCGCACGAGGTCAGCGACGGGCAGCTGCAACGCGCCTGCCTGGCCAGGGCGCTCGTGCTGCGCCCGCGCTGGCTGATCTGCGACGAGATGACGGCGATGCTGGACGCGTCCACGACCGCCGCCCTGGTGACGGTGGTCGAGGAGTACCGCGCGGAGACCGGCGCGGGCCTGCTGGCCGTGGGCCACGATCGCACGCTGCTCGGCCGGTGGTGCGACCGTACGGTGCGGTGGGAGGAACTGGCGGGTGCCGCGGCGCCCGCCGACGGCTGACCCCTTCGGCTACTTCCGGCTGCCCGCGCCGGCCAGTTCGCGCTCAGGCGTGCCGGACGACCCGGCCGCCGGGCGCTGAGCGGGCGCCGCGCGGCGCACCGAGGCGACAGCGACGCCGGCCAGGACCAGCAGGCCGCCGAGCACCGCGCTGAGGGCGGGAACGTTGCCGAGGAACGCGGCGTCCAGAGCGAGCGCGGCGACGGGCACCGCGTAGAGCACGAGCGAGGCGGTCGAGGCGGTGGTCGCGCGCAGCGTGCGCGACCAGGTCCAGAAGGCCATCGCCGTGCAGCCCAGGCCGAGCCAGAGGACCGCCAGCGTGCGGTGGGTGTCGGCGGCCGCGATCTGACCGACGGCGTCCGGGGCCGTCGCCAGCAGCGGCACGAGGCCGAACAAGCTGCCGTAGAAGACGCATTCCGCGCCCGAGTACTTCTTCAGCAGCGGCTTCTGGAGTGCGAACGACGTGGCCTGGGTGGCGGCCGCGAGGAGCACCATCAGCGCCCCCGTGAGAGAACCGCTTCCGCTGCCCGACGTCACCGCGACCAGCAGCGCACCGCACAGGGCGAGACCGAGGCCGGCCAGCCCGCGCCGCCCGGGGCGGTCGCCGAGGAACGCCATGCCCAGCACGGTCGTGAAGACCGGGGAAGCGGCGATCAGCATGGCCGCCGTGCCCGCCTCCACGCTCTGTTCGCCCGCGCACAGCAGCACCTGGTACGCGGTCATCCCGGTGAGCCCGAAGGCCGCCATGCGCAGAACGTCCCCGCGCTCGAGACGGCCGATGCGCTTCATCGCCAGGCACGGCAGGAGCAGCACCACGGTGATGGCGATCCGCAGGAGCGCGATCGAGCTGGGTGAATAATCCGGCAGCGCGATACGGATCGCGGTGAACGCGGATCCCCACAACGCCGCCGTGGCCGCCATCGGAAGCCATGGGGTCGCCGCACGCTGTGCCGCCGTCATAGAAAACACCACCAGCTCGGTCAGGGACTGAGCTGTCAAATTAACAACGCCCGATCTATAAGGCAAATAATGAATTCTATCCGCATCCCAAAGAATTCCTTTGGGGCAGGGTAGGGAATTCAGCGCCTCCGGACCAACGGGAAGGGCAACGTCTCCCGGATCGAGAGCCCGGTCAGGAACATCACCAGCCGGTCCACGCCGATGCCCAGCCCGCCCGTCGGCGGCATCGCGTACTCCAGCGCCCGCAGGAAATCCTCGTCCAGCTCCATCGCCTCGGGATCACCACCGGCGGCCAGCAGCGACTGCGCGGTGAGCCTGCGGCGCTGCTCGACGGGGTCGATCAGCTCCGAATACGCCGTCCCCAGTTCGGTGCCGAAGGCCACCAGGTCCCAGCGCTCGGCCAGGCGCGGATCCTGGCGGTGCGGGCGGGTCAGGGGAGAGACGTCGGTGGGGAAGTCCTTGTAGAACACCGGCAGCCCGGTCCGCTCCTCCACCAGCCGCTCGTACATCTCCAGCAGGATGTCCCCCCGCCGGTCGTCCGGCTTGTGCGGCACCCCCGCGGCGTCGCAGTGCCGCCGCAGCACCGCGACGGGCGTATCGGCGTCGATCTCCTCGCCGAGCACCTCCGCCACCGCGCCGTGGACGGTCTTCACCGGCCAGAGACCCGAGATGTCGTGCTCGACGAGCTTCCCGTCGCCGTCCGCGCGCAGGATGACCGCCGAGCCGTGGGCGGCGACGGCGGCACCCTGGATCAGCTCGCGCGTCAGGTCCAGCATCACGTCGTAGTCGGCGAACGCCTGATACGCCTCCAGCATCGTGAATTCGGGATTGTGCTTGTACGAGACGCCCTCGTTGCGGAAGGTGCGGCCCATCTCGAAGACCTTCTCCATGCCGCCCACGCACAGCCGCTTCAGATAGAGCTCGGGCGCGATCCGCAGATAGAGGTCGAGGTCGTAGGCGTTGATGTGGGTGGTGAAGGGCCGGGCGTTCGCGCCGCCGTGGACCTGCTGGAGCATCGGCGTCTCGACCTCCAGATAGCCCCGGTCGAGCAGCCCTTGGCGCAGTGCCTGCACCGTGGCGCTGCGGGCCCGTACGGTCTGCCGGGCCTCCGGCGAGACGGCCAGGTCCACATAGCGCATCCGCACCCGCGCCTCCGGATCGCTCAGCCCCCGCCGCTTGTCGGGCAACGGGCGCAGGCACTTGGCGATCATGCGGCTGCCGGTCACGAAGACGGTCAGCTCACCACGGTCGGTGGTGCCCACCTCGCCCTCGGCCTCGATGTGGTCGCCGAGATCGACATGGGCGGCGAAGCGGCGCAGGCATCCGTCCCCCGAGTCGTCGCGCGTGAAGGCCAGTTGAAGGTCACCGGACCAGTCGCGGAGGACGGCGAACGCGATGCCGCCGTGGTTGCGCACGAGCAGCACCCGCCCCGCCACGGTCACCCGCTCGCCCGTACGGGACGAGGGCGCGAGCCCCGGATGCGCGGCCCGCACGGCGGCGAGGGTGTGGGTGCGCCGGGCGTCGACCGGATACGGATCCACCCCGGCCTCCCGCAGCCGCTCCAGCTTCTGCCGCCTGACCCGCACCTGCTCGGGAAGGCCCGCGAGCTCGTCCCGCGGCTCCTCGCCGCAGGGGCCCTCGCCGACCGCGAATCCGAGCTCGGAGAGCGGAGGCAGGCCCGCGGTGGAGGCGGGGCTCGCGATGCCCCGCGCCCGGCCCCGGCCCCACAGCTTGCCCAGGCTGGGCACGGCCACGAAGCCCTCGGCGATCCCCGAGGCCAGCCCGATCCGGGCGAGGGCACCGGCGTCTGCGTAGCAGAGGAACCGCGGATGCCACTCCGGGTTGTACTTGACGTTCGAGCGGTAGAGCGCCTCCAGCTGCCACCACTTGGAGAAGAACAGCAGCAACTTCCGCCACAACCGCAGCACCGGCCCCGCCCCGATCCGCGCACCCTCCTCGAAGGCGGAGCGGAACACCGCGAAGTTCAACGAGATGTGCTTGATGCCGAACCGCCCCGCCTGCGCGCACAGCTGGGCGACCATGAACTCCATGACCCCGTTGGGCGCCGCCCGGTCGCGGCGCATCACATCCAGCGAGACGCCGTCACGGCCCCAGGGCACGAACGACAGCAGCGCGATCATCTTCCCCTCGCTGTCGAACGCCTCGACCAGCAGGCAGTCACCGTCGGCGGGATCGCCCAGGCGCCCCAGCGCCATGGAGAAGCCCCGCTCGGTCTCGGTGTCCCGCCACGCGTCCGCGCGCTTGATGACCTCGCCCATCTCCTCGTCGGAGAGCGCCGAGTGCCGCCGGATCCGCGTGGTCGCGCCCGTACGCTCCACGCGGTTGACGGCCTGCCGGGTCACCCGCATCTCCCGGCCGTCGAGGTCGAACGCGGCCACCTGAAGGATCGCCTCGTCCCCCAGCTGCAACGCCCCGAGCCCCGAACGGGCATAGGCCTTGGCCCCCGCCTCACTGGCCCCCATCACGGCCGGCTGCCAGCCGTACCGCCCCGCCAGCTCCAGCCAGGCGTCGATCGCCGGGGTCCACGCCTCCGGGTCGCCGAGCGGATCGGCCGAAGCCAGACAGACGCCCGCCTCCACCCGGTAGGTGACCGCGGACTTGCCGCTGGGGGAGAAGACGACGGCCTTGTCACGGCGGGTCGCGAAATACCCCAGGGAGTCCAGGCCGCCGTAGCGGCCGAGGAGCGCGCGGATGCGCGGCTCCTCGTCGCCGTGCAGCGCCGCCTCGAGCCGCTGCGAACGGAAGAGCGTCATGGCCGCGTTGAGCAGCGCCAGCGCCCCGAGCAGCCCGAGCAGGAAGAACAGCCAGTGCGGCGGGTGCCCGGTGAAGTGCCGGCCGCTGACCAGGCCACCGCACACCTTGTTGGCCACGAACAGCAGCCGGTTGCCGCCGCCGCGCTCCAGCGAACCCGGGAACGCCGCCACCAGGCCCCAGCCCACCAGGATGGCCACGGCCAGCCCCGCGACCAGCACCAACAGGGCCCGCAGGAACGCCCCGCGCCGCGACGCCGCGTAGAACTCCCGCCGGGCCAGGACCAGCAGGGCTATCGCGGCGGCACACAGTACCAGGGACGGGATCGTGTCCCAGTAGCCCACCGTCAGCAGCAGGGCGTCCGCGATCAGCAGCAGTGAGAGATAGGCGAGGACGAACCAGAGGGTGACGCGCTTACGCGCCGCCATCGCTGTGGCGAGCAGCAGCAGGAAGACGGCATAGGCGAGGTTCGGCGCGGTGGGCACGGTCAGCGTGTCCAGGGCGTCGGTCAAAGGGCGCGCCGCGCGCCGCAGCGGCACGATCAACGAGGTGACCGCGCAGAACACTCCGAGCAGACCGAAGAAGATCGCGAACCCGTTGGGCACCCGGTGCAGCAGCCGCTGCCAGGCGGAACCCCGCCCCTCGCTGCTGTCCCGGCCTCCGGCCCCCGCCGTGGGTGGGGGCACCGCCACGTGTGGGCTGTCCGGGGCTGTACGGCTCATTCCGTCAGCCTAGGCAAGGCCCGGCCCGCCTGCCCGCCGAGCGCCCGCCCCGGCTTCCCGACGCCCGGCCCGCGGCCGCAGAGGGGCACGACCGACTCCCGGCCGCACGGGCGCCGGGCATGTCTGTGGCAGTACGGGGGCACGTGTGCCCGGCATGTCCGTCCGGGCAGCCCGTCCCGGCCGCCGAGGGGGCCGCGCCCGTTTCCGCTCATCTCAGGCTGCCCTCCCGACATCCGCCGACGATGCGCCGATGCCGACGTCGTTCGCGCCGATCCTGACCGCGCGATCGTCACCCGCGCTCCCGGCCTGGTGCACTCCTACCCGATTGGAGTACACGCGCCTCACGGGTCCCCGCCGTGCGATGGGCCAGACTGGCGGACAAACCACTCCGCCGAGGAGGCTCACCGTGGCCGTTTCGATCTCCATGGTCGTACTGCTTCTGATCATGGCGGTGGTGTTTCTCCGCAGTGGCGCGCTGCGGGTCTCCCACGCGCTGGTCTGCGTCCTGCTCGGGTTCCTCCTCTCCAGTACGAGCATCGCCCCGACCCTGGCCCACGGGCTCTCGGCCACCACGACGTTCGTCAGTGGCGTACGGCCCTGACGCCCTGGCCGGCGCTGTGGCCGGCCAGGGCAGGGACGGTCGCTACACGCGCCCGATCTCGACGTCCTCCAGCACGCCCAGTGCGTCCGGCACGAGGATCGCCGCCGAGTAGTAGGCGCTCACCAGGTAGGACGAGACGGCCTGCTCGCTGATGCCCATGAACCGCACATTGAGGCTGGGCTGGTATTCGTCCGGGATACCGGTCTGGTGGAGGCCCACCACACCCTCGTTCTCCTCGCCGGTGCGCATCGCGAGGATCGAGCTGGTCCCCGACTCGCTGACCGGGATCTTGTTGCACGGCAGCAGCGGCACCCCGCGCCAGGAGCGGACGGCCGATCCCAGGACCTCGATGTTCTTCGGGTAGAGACCGCGGCTGCTGCATTCCCGGCCGAAGGCCGCGATGGTGCGCGGATGCGCCAGCAGATACTGCGTCTTACGGCGCCGGGCCAGGAGCTCGTCGAGGTCGTCGGGGGTGGGTGGTCCGGTGCGGGTGTGGATGCGCTGGCCGAGGTCGGCGTTGTGGAGCAGGCCGAACTCGGGGTTGTTGACGATCTCGTGCTCCTGGCGCTCGCGCAGGGCTTCGATGGTCAGGCGCAGCTGCTGCTCGACCTGGTTCATCGGGTCGTTGTAGAGGTCCGCGACGCGGGTGTGGACCCGCAGGACCGTCTGGGCGACGCTCAGTTCGTATTCGCGCGGGGAGAGTTCGTAGTCGACGAAGGTGCCCGGGATGACCGGCTCCCCGATGTGGCCCGAGGTCACGGAGATGTCGGCCTCGCCGCGGTGGTTCTGCGCCGGGCGGGGGCGGGAGGCGAAGCCCGCGACGTGGGCGCGCAGCGCCTCGGAGCGGTCGGCCAGCTCCTGGAAGGTCTGGAGGGGGAGTGCCAGGACCGTGCAGCGCGTGACGGCCGTGACGGTGAACGGCCAGGTGGCGTCCGGCTCCAGAGGCACGCGCTCGCCGAAGTAGTCGCCGTCGGCCAGCACCCCGAGCACCGTGTCGTCCCCGTACTTCCCGGGGCCCGTCTTGTTGAGCTTGCCATGGGCGATCAGGAAGACCTGGTCGGCAGGAGCGCCCGCCTGCACCAGGGTGTCGCCCGCCGCGTACTGCCGCTGGACGAACCCGTCCGCCAGTGACTCCAGCACGGTGCTGTCCTCGAAGCCTCGCAGCAGGGGCAGTTCACCCAGCTCCGGGGGGATCACCCGCACTTCCGCGCCGGTCGAGATGAACTCGACCCTGCCGTCGCCGACCGTATAACTCAACCGCCTGTTCACCCGGTAGGTGCCCGCGGACACCTGGACCCATGGCAGCACGCGCAGGAGCCAGCGGGAGGAGATCCCCTGCATCTGCGGTACGGACTTCGTCGTGGTGGCGAGCTGCCGTGCCGCGGGAGTGCCGAGGCTCAGCTGCGACTGGCCCGACTGCTCATCGGGCGCGGACTCCACTGACGTGGTCATGGCTGATTATCACCCATCTGTTTGCGATTCTCTGACGCTTGCGCTTGCGCTGTCCGACGCGATACGGATGCGTGGAGCCGGGGGCATCGAAATCCGGCCCCGGTCCGGATCTCAGTGGCCGATTTCCACGTTCTCGAGAATTCCCAGGGCGTCCGGAACGAGGACGGCTGCGGAATAATAGGCGCTCACGAGATAGGAGATGATGGCCTGCTCACTGATTCCCATGAACCGCACCGAAAGGCTCGGGCGGTACTCGTCGGGAATTCCCGTCCGGTGGAGGCCGACCACGCCCTGGGCCTCCTCCCCGGTGCGCATCACCAGGATGGAGCTGGTGCCCGTGTCGCTGATGGGGATCTTGTTGCACGGGAAGATCGGTACGCCGCGCCAGGCGGGCACCGCGTGCCCGCTCACGTCCACGCTGTCGGGATAGATGCCCCTGCTGTTGAACTCACGGGCGATCGCCGCGATCGCGCGCGGGTGCGCGAGGAGGAACGCGGGGTCCTTCCACACAGTGGCCAGGAGCTCGTCGAGGTCGTCGGGGGTGGGCGGGCCGGTGCGGGTGTGGATGCGCTGTTTGAGGTCGGCGTTGTGGAGCAGCCCGAAGGCGCGGTTGTTCACCAGCTCGTGCTCCTGGCGCTCGCGCAGGGCTTCGATGGTCAGGCGCAGCTGCTGCTCGACCTGGTTCATCGGCTCGTTGTAGAGGTCCGCGACGCGGGTGTGGACCCGCAGGACCGTCTGGGCGACGCTCAGTTCGTACTCGCGCGGGGAGAGTTCGTAATCGGCGAAGACGCCCGGCAGCGCCGGCTCGCCGGTGTGCCCCGAGGCGACGTCGATGGCCGACTCGCCGTACTCGTTCTGTGGGAGGCCGACGGCGGCGTGGAAGGCAGCGACGTGGGCACGGAGCTCTTCCGAGGTGCCGAGCAGCTCCTGGAACGCCTGGCGGGGGAGGGTCAGCACCGTGCAGGCGGTGACGGCCTTGGCGGTGAAGTCCCAGGTCTGCTCCTCCTCCGCGGCGACCGCCCGGTCGCCGAAATACCCGCCGTCCGCCAGCACGTCGAGCACGGCCGGGTCGCCGTACTCGCCCTCGCGCTCCTTGTCGATCTTGCCGTGGGCGATCAGGACGACCTGGTCGGCCGGCTGCCCGGCCTCCACGAGCACCTCACCGGCCTGGAACTCGCGCTGGGTGAAGCGGCTCGCCAGCGCCTCCAGGGTCGCCGCGTCGGTGAAGCCGCGCAGCGGCGGCAGCTCGCCCAGCTCGGCGGGGATGACCCGGACCTCCGAGCCGGTGGAGACGAACTCCACCCGGCCGTCGCCCAGTGTGTGTGTCAGGCGGCGGTTGACCCGGTAGGAACCGCCGGGCACATGGACCCAGGGCAGCAGGCGCAGCAGCCACCGCGAGGTGATGCCCTGCATCTGCGGCACGGTCTTGGTCGTGGTCGCCAGATTGCGTGCGGCGGCGGTGCCCAGGCTCAGGGGGGCGGTACCGCTATTGTCCGCGGTGCCGGTCTCCACTGATGTCGTCATGATGCGAATGCCCACCCATCCATTGCGAAATGCCCATTGCGGACCCGACGATTTCTTTTCCGCTGATTTTTCGCTCGTGCACCTTCGAAGCTAGCAGCGGGAATCGGGTGACACAGTCACTCACATGGGTGGATTGATCGACGATGTTAGGTTCGGATAAAAATTCCGATTCCGTTCGCGACGGGCCGCTCACCTCCGCCCGACGGATGGTTGCGGACCGCCGTGCGCCCGTCGTCCGGGTCCCGCGTCACCAGGGTGCTCGACCCGCCGCCGTCCAGGTTCACCGCGTCCTCCGCCCCGAGGTCCCGCATGAGGGCGGCCAGTTCGGCGACGGTCATGCCCGAGCGGTATTCGGCGCCGCCGTCCAGGGCCAGCAGGAAGAACCGCCGGCCGCCCTCAACCGTGCCCGCGGAGGTCCGCACCGCCGACGTCTTGCGGTCCAGCCCCGCGAGGGGTCTGCCGCCGCGCAGCACCGGGAAGCCGCCGATGGCGAAGCGGAGCGCTCCCCGCCCCTTGGACTCCAGCCGTTCCTCGATCTTCACCGTGTCACCGACCCGCAGCTTGCGGAGCTCCTTCGCGCCCCCGTCGCGCCCCACCAGGACGGTCGATCCCGAGGGGATCGCACCGCGCCCCGGGGTCTTGGCCACCTCGGTCACGCGGTCGCGGCGCACGGTCAGTTCATAGGTGACGGCGCTGCACGGGGCGGACCGGTCGGTGTCCGTACCGCATGTGGCACGCCGTCGCGAGGCCGTGCCCCAGTCATGGGTGTACGCCCCGATCCCGCCCACCGGCAAGGCGTACTGGTTGAGGCCGCGCAGCGTCAGCTTCTTGCCCTTGGCCGTCACCGTGCCCGCCAGGGTCAGGCGGTCCAGCCTGGCCGTGCCGTCCGTCCCGACACCGATGACGTCCCGGGTCGTCGCTCCCGGTGGCATCGCAGGCCCGAAGCGCTGGCCGTTGGGCACCGCCGCGCCGAGCCGGTGGCCCCTCGCGATGGACGGACCCACCGGGGCGCCCGTCGCCTCCACCCCCGGGTGCTGGGACTCGGTGATGTTGAAGAAGTCGCCGTTGACCCCGCCGACCGCGCCGCTCCGCTCGGCCATGTGGGACACCGTGGACCGCGCGGCGACCGCCCCCGGATAGAGCAGATCGAGGGAGACACCCGGTTCGCGCAGGTCGACGGTCAGCAGATGCCCGTACGTGGGCCCGTGCGAAGCCGAAAGGGCGAAGTCGCGGTACTCGACCCCGGGCGCCACAGAGGTCGACGCGCCCAGCCGTAGTGCCTGCTGTGTGCTCGCGTCCGCCGAGTCCGCCCAGGCCGTACCTCCTCCTACGAGCGACGCCCACGCCACCAGAACCGTCAGCCCCGCGCGCACGCGGCTTCTGCATCCGATCACAGTCTCCCCAGAGGTCCCGTCAACTCTGGCACGGTGCAAGAGAGTTCACCATGCCCCGAAAGAACGACAGGGAACGCGTCGACGTCGACGCGGGCAACTCTTGCCACTTCCCTGCCCTTTGGCCCTGTGGCCCCGGATACTCGCAGGAGACAGCTCGTGCGGGCCGCCACCGCGGCGGACGCACCCCGATCCGGGAGAGTCGCCATGACCCCTCGTACGCGCCGCGCAGCCGTCATCACCCTGGGAGCAGCCCTCGCCGGCTCCGTCACCGGACCCGCCTTCGCCCGGCGGGCGGACGCGGCGCCCGGCGAGGGTGCCGCGCGGGGCAAGCCTCCCCTGCGCCGCGCCCACGCGCACAACGACTATGAGCACCTCCGCCCGCTCACCGACGCGCTCTCCCACGGCTTCGGCAGCGTGGAGGCCGACATCTGGCTCGTCGGCGACAAGCTCCTGGTCGCGCACGACGCGTCCGGGCTCGACCCCACGCGCACCCTGGAGTCGCTCTACCTCGACCCCCTGCTGCGCCGGGTCAGATCCGGGCACGGGCGGGTCTATCCGGGGTACGACTTCTCCCTGCAACTGCTCATCGACATCAAGACCGCCGGCGGACCGACCTACCGTGAGCTCTCCCGGCATCTTCAGCGCTACCGCTCGATGCTGAGCGTCTGTGACAACGGCCGGGTCCGGCGCGGCGCGGTCACCGCCGTCATCTCCGGGGACCGGGGCGCTCGGGGCCCCATGGAGGAGGAGCGGACACGGCGGGCCTTCTACGACGGCCGCCTCACGGATCTCGGCAGTGGTGTCCCCGCGTCCTTCGCCCCGCTCGTCAGTGACGACTGGAACCTCAACTTCACCTGGCAGGGCGTGGGTCCGATGCCCGCAGGGGAACGCGCCAAGCTGTCGCGGCTCGTCTCCACCGCGCACGCCGAACACCGGCAGGTGCGTTTCTGGGCCACACCCGACCGGCCCGGTGCGGCGCGTGACGCCCTGTGGCGCGAACTGCTCGCCGCGGGCGTGGACTACCTCAACACGGACGACCTCGCCGGGCTCGAGGCATTCCTGCGCGCACACCGCTGAGCGATCGTCGTAACCTTCGGCAAGCACCGGCAAATCGTACGAGTATGGATTTTTTCGGCGAAGCTGCCACGCGGAGCGTGCAGGGGTTTTCCCGCCCTGGAATGTCGCGGTCCTGAGCGGAGCGTGTGGCGGTACCGTCACCGCGCGGTGACGGCGCTCCACGACCGGGAACGCTGGGCCGTATGGCCACTCCACCGGGACCGCCGTACGGCCCGCCCGCGAGCCCACCGCCTCCGCCCTCCGCACCGCCTCCGGGCGGGTTCGGCCCGGGGCGGCCGCCGTGGAACCCGGAGCCGCCGTCCGGCGGTGGCGGGCGGCGGACGGTGATCGCCGTGACCGTGCTGGTGGCGATCGCGGCGGTCGCGCTGGGCGCGGTGCTGATCATCGGGGACAAGGGCAAGAAGGACGACGGGCCCGGCAACGGACCCTCGGCCGGCCCGTCGCCCTCGTTCAGCCTCCCCAGTGGACTGCCCTCGGAGCTGCCGACGCGACTCCCCAGCCGACTGCCGACGAGTATGCCGTCCGGGTGGCCCAGCGGCCTCCCGACGAGCCTGCCCAGCGGGCTCCCCACGGAGTTGCTGCCGTTGCCGCTCGACGGCCGCGAGGGCCAGGCCGTCGAGCGGGCCGGCGTCGTCACTGGGCCGGAACGGCCTGGATGTCCAGCTCGATCCTGATGGTCGCACCGATCATGGCTATGCCGCGCTGGAGCATCGAGCGCCAGTCCAGGGTGAAGTCCTCGCGGTGCAGCTCGGTCGAGGCCGAACAGGCGGTGCGGGTCTCGCCCATGATGCCGGTGCCGATGCCCAGGTAGCGGGTGTCGAGCGCGACGTTGCGGCTCACGCCGTGCAGATTGAGCACGCCCTGGACCGTCCACCGGGACCCGCCGCGGTGCACGAATCGCTCACTGGTGAACTGCATGTACGGGAACTTGGCGACGTTCAGGAACTCCGCGGAGCACAGGTGCTCGTCCCGCTGCTTGACCCCCGTGTCGATGCTCGCCGTCTCGATCACCACGTCGATGCGGGAGTGCTCCATGTTCTCGGCGATCCACAAGGTGCCCTCGAACCGGTTGAACCGGCCGTGCACCTCCGCGAGCCCGATGTGCCGGGAGATGAAGCGCACGGCCGTGTGGTCCGGGTCGATGCGCCACGCGCCGGGACTCGGCATGGACGGAGTGGGTGCCGGTTCCATGCCCACTGGTTCGAGAGTGGTCCGCGCGCCCTCCGCGGACGTGAAGCTGCGCCGTACGGGCTGGAACCCTTCGGCCGTCACGGCGACGCTGTACTCGCCGGGCGCCACGGTCGTCGCGAACCGGCCGTGCGGATCGGTCTGCCCGTGGACCACTTCCTGGCCGTTGAGATCGCGTACGGACACTTCCGCCCTGTGCAGCGGTAGCTGGACCGGATCGAGCACCAGGCAGTCGAGAGCCCCCGCGCCGTGCGGAATCGGAGCGACCTCCTGGTGGAGGGAACGCTTACGACGGCGCAGCAGGGCGAAAACCATCCCGAAGGGCCTTTCTCTGATCAGAAGGTGACGTACCTGTAGATCACCATATTCCTGCACTGAAAGGCAAAATTTCCCTCACCTCCTGGGAAAGTGTGAATTTCGCGCGCTCTTTCCTTTGATTCATCGCCGAGACCTGCGCGGCGTGGCCCTCTGTCAGTCCTCCTGCGAACCCTCCGTCAGAAGAGCCGCGAGAGCGGTCGCGGGATCGTCCTCGCAGGGCCCGGCGGGCTGCCAGCGGCCGCTCTCCTTGCGGTACGGCCACCAGCGGCCGTCGCGCCCGTAGCGCAGCTGCGTGTCCGAGCCGACCACCGTCCAGCGGTTGCGCGAGGCGCGCAGGGCCGGCGTCGTCCCGCCCTCCCGGGCGGCGGTCAGCTGCGCGTGGGCGCGCGTGAGCTCCTCGGCTCCTGGCGTCCATTCGTCCTCCAGGACCGACAGTGCCGCAGGCCCTCCGTGGCCCCATGCCCGTACGGCCTGGGCGAGCCCGGGGCGGTCGCGGCCGCAGCCCGACGCCAGCCGTGCCGCGACGGCGGCCGGCGGCCCGGAGGCGGCGAGGCGCACGGTGTCCTGCCACAGGTTCAGTTCCTCTCCCACGGGTGACCGTTCGTGGCCGGGAGCGAGCGCCTCGGCCAGCATTCGCCGGGCCCGCGCGGCCGCGTCCGCGACCAGGAACTCCAGTGCCCCGGCGTCCAGCCCCGGAGCGGGAGCGGTGTCGCCGGACAGCACGGGCGGGCGGCCCGCGGTCTCCACCGGGGGAGGCGGACCGGGCAGCGGGGGTACGAGGAAGCCCGCAGCGAACACCTCGTGCGCCGGGACGCCCGAGGCGACCTCGGCGCTCGGCTCCGGGGCATGCGCCGTGGTGCGTGCGGAGTTGCGGCTCTGGAGTTCGTCCAGCAGCTCGCGCTCTCCACGCCCGCGCATCAGCAGAAGGACGAACGGGTCCTGGTCGAGGATCCGCGCCACCTGGTGGCACAGTGCCGCTGTGTGCGGACAGTGGTCCCACGCCCCGCAGCCGCACTCGGGCTCCAGATCGCCGATACCGGGCAGCAGCTCCACGCCGGCGGCCAGCGCGTCCTCCGCCAGGTGCGGCGGTATGTCGTGGTCCAGCAGTGCCGCGATATGGCCTGCCCGGTCGGCCACCAGATCGAGCAGCCGGTTCCAGTCGGCCGCCGAGAGCTCCTGGAGCATCACATCGGAGCGGTAGGACGTGCCGTCACGGTCGCGGACCAGGGCCGTGATCCGGCCCGGCCGCACCGAGACCGCGCCCACCGCGCCCGCGCGGGCGTGCTTGCGTCCGGCCTTCACCTGCCGTCCGTCCAGGGCGGTGTCCTCCAGGGCCTTGAGCCAGGCCCGGCCCCACCAGCTCCGGGCGAATGCCTGGCCGGGCTCGGGAAGCAGGGCGGCGAAGGTGAGCTCGGTGCCGCCGGTGATGTCGTGTCCGGTCATCGGCCGGTCCCCCTCAGAGCGACGAGTTCGGTGAGTTCGGCGTCGGTGAGTTCCGTCAGAGCGGCCTCGGCCGAGCCCAGGACGGAGTCGGCGAGGGCCTGCTTGCGCGCGAGCATCTCGGCGATCCGGTCCTCGATCGTCCCTTCGGCGATCAGCCGGTGCACCTGTACGGGCTGGGTCTGACCGATGCGGTACGCGCGGTCTGTCGCCTGCGCTTCCACGGCGGGGTTCCACCAGCGGTCGAAGTGCACCACATGGCCCGCCCGGGTGAGATTGAGGCCCGTGCCCGCTGCCTTCAACGACAAGAGGAAAACCGGTACCTCACCGTCCTGGAAGCGCTGGACCATTTCCTCGCGCCGGGGCACCGGCGTGCCGCCGTGGAGCAACTGCACAGGCACGCCCCGGGAGGCCAGGTGCCCCTCCAGCAGCTTGGCCATCCGGACGTACTGCGTGAACACCAGAACGCTCACCCCTTCTGCCAGGATCGTGTCCAGCAGCTCGTCGAGCAGCTCGACCTTGCCGGAACGGCCCTGGATCCGCGGGGTGCCCTCCTGAAGGCCGTCTTCCTTCAGGAACTGTGCCGGGTGGTTGCAGATCTGCTTCAGCCCGGTGAGCAGCTTGACGATCAGGCCACGCCGCTCGAAACCGTCCGCGGCCTCCACCTCGGCGAGGATCTCCCGCACCACGGCCTCGTAGAGGGCCGCCTGTTCCTTGGTGAGCGCGACCGTCCGGTCGGTCTCGGTCTTCGGCGGCAGCTCGGGGGCGATGCCCGGGTCGGACTTGCGCCGGCGCAGCAGGAACGGGCGGACGAGAGCGGCGAGCCGTTCGGCCGCGCCCGGATCCACACCGCCCTCGACGGCCTGCGCGTACCGCCGCCGGAAGCTGCCGAGCGAACCCAGGAGACCGGGCGTCGTCCAGTCGAGGATCGCCCACAACTCGGAGAGGTTGTTCTCCACCGGCGTGCCGGAAAGCGCGACGCGCGCCTTGCCGCCGATGGTGCGCAACTGCTTCGCCGTGTCGGAGTACGGGTTCTTGACGTGCTGGGCCTCGTCGGCGACGACCAGGCCCCAGTCGGTCTCTCCCAGCCGCCGCGCGTCCAGCCGCATCGTGCCGTAGGTGGTGAGGACGAACTCGCCGTCCGCCAGACCCTCCAGACTCCGTGCCGAGCCGTGGAAACGGCGCACAGGCGTACCGGGGGCGAACTTCTCGATCTCGCGCTGCCAGTTGCCCATCAGGGAGGTCGGGCAGACGACCAGGGTCGGTCCTGCCGCGTCCCGCAGCGTCCCGCGGTGCAGATGCAGGGCGATGACCGTGATGGTCTTGCCGAGACCCATGTCGTCGGCGAGGCAACCGCCCAGGCCGAGCGAGGTCATGCGGTGCAGCCAGTCGAGTCCCCGCAGCTGATAGTCGCGCAGAGTGGCGGCGAGCGCGGCGGGCTGCGCGAGGGGCTCCTGTGTGCTCTCAGGATCGGCGATGCGGTCGCGCAGCGCCGCCAGCCAGCCGTTCGCCCGGACGTCGACGAACTCCTCGGTGCCGTCGGGGCCTTCCGTCTGCGTGCGCCCCGTGAGGGCCACGCCGAGCGCTTCCACGGGCGTGAGTTTGCGGTCCTGCCGGCCCTGGGCGCGGCGTACGGATTCGGGGTCGAGGAGCACCCACTGGTCGCGCAGGCGCACGGCCGGGCGGCTTGCCTCCGCGAGGCGGTCCAGTTCGGCCTGTGTCAACTCCTCGTCTCCCACGGCGAATCGCCAGCTGAAGCTGAGCAGGGCGTCGGCCGACAGCAGGGAGGGTATTGCCGAACGGTCGTCGTCCTGGCCGCGGCCCGCGTCGTCCTGTGGGCCGACAACGGCGTACGAGGTGAGAGTGCGGGCCACTTCCTTCGGCCAGTGCACCTGGACGCCGGCGGCGTCCAGTGCCGCGGAGGCGGCGCCGAGCAGTTCGCCGACCTCCTCGTCGGCGAGGTCGACGGCGTCGGGCGCCGTGGCCGAGAGCAGGGGAGCGAGGGCGGGCCAGGCGTGGGCGGCGCGGCGCAGGGCGAGCAGCGCGTTCATGCGCGCTCCCTTGCCGAGCGCGGCCGTGAGGGGCGAGGCGCCGGACCACACGTCGGCGGCGTCCGCGACGAGTGCCGGGTCGGCGAGGCTGTGCAGCTGGAGCACCGCCCGGAAACGCGGAGAGGCGTCCTCGCCCTCCACGTCGGTGAGCCCCAGCACCTCGACGCGGAGGGACAGCCGTACGCCGGCGTCGTGCCCGGCGGCCACGCTGTCCGCCCACGCGCGCTGTTCGGGCATCCGACGGGGTTCGGTGGCGGCGAAGGCGGGACCACCCGCGGCGACCGCGGCGGCGGGAGTGCGCGGCAGGCCGTCGGCGACAGCGTCCAGGAAGGCGCGTACGAGCCGTTCCGGCTCGGGGAGCAGCAGAGGCCCGCTGCCGTCGTGAGGGAGCGGCACGGAGTGCGCGGCGGGCGGCATGGCGGCCGCCAGCTCCCGGATCCGGCTCATGTCCTCGGGTGCCAGCGGTCCGACGCGCCACGCGTCGTGATCGGTCGCGGTCAGTCCGGGGAGCAGGCGCCCGCGAGCGGCCAGTTGCAGGGCGAGCACCGCCGCCGTGCCCCAAAAGGCGGCCGCCTCGTCGGCGCGCGCCGCGCGGGCGCGGGTGAGAACCGGCACGGCTTCGCGCACGGGCATCACCACGGCCCGGACCGTCGTGGTGGAGACGCCGGTGCCGTCGTCGACGACGACGGTCAGTTCCTCGACGCTGCCCGGTGCGGCGGGCGGTTCCTCGTCGGGCCGCCAGAAGGCCACGCGGCCGGTGCGGGCCGGGTCGCCGGGGAGGAAGACCGCCGAGCACTGGACGAGCCGGGAGATCTCGGAGGGGGTTGCGGCAAGGGGTGGTGTCACTGGGCTGAGGATTCCTCAAATTTGACTAGTGAAGCTCCGAGCGGTCGAGGGTACAGGGAAACGCCGCCGGAAGCGCCCCCTCCGTGTGTGACGCGCGACACGCGCCTTCGCCCTGTGGTCCCCAGGGTGCACTCAGCCCCCCACGTCCAGGGGGGATTGCCCCCTGCGGATCCGGGTGGTGCCGCCATGGCTGCCGGACGCCCCGGATCCGTACGTTCTGTGAAGTCAGCCCGCCGGTCCGAACTCACCGGAGACCTCATGCGCCAGGCCACCACCCCGCTCGCGGAACGTACCGCGGGCAGCGATTTCGCGCCGCTCCTGCGCCTGGTCCGGGAGGAAGGACTCCTCGACCGGCGCCGGGGCAGGTACGCGTTCACCATCGTCGCCGATCTGCTCGCACTCGCGGCCACGGCCGCCGGGGCCGTGCTCGTGGGGGACTCCTGGTGGGCCGTGCTCCTGGCCCTGCCCGCGGCCGTCTTCTGCGCCCGGATCGCCTTCGTCGGCCACGACAGCGGGCACGCGCAGATAGCCGCCACCCGCCGCGTCAACCGCGTGCTCGGCCTCCTGCACGCGAACCTGCTGCTCGGCATGAGCTACGCCTGGTGGAACGACAAGCACATCCGCCACCACGCCAACCCCAACCACATCGACAAGGATCCGGACGTCGGCGTCGGCGCGCTCGTATGGACGCAGCGACAGGCAGCACAGCGGCAGGGATTCACCCGCTGGCTCACCCGCCACCAGGCCTGGCTGTTCTTCCCCATGCTGCTGCTCGAAGGCATCGCCCTGAAGGTTTCGAGTGTGCGCGACCTCAAAAGGCAGGAAGCGCGTGAGCGGTGGGTCGAAGCGGCCCTCCTGACTCTTCATGTGGTGGGCTACGCGACGCTCCTGCTGTCCGTGCTGTCTCCTGGTAAGGCCCTGGTCTTCGCGCTGGTCCACCACGCGCTGTTCGGTCTCCATCTCGGCATGGTCTTCGCCCCCAACCACAAGGGGATGGACATGCCGGACCCGGACGGGGAGCGCTGGGGACATCTGCGCCGGCAGGTCGTCACCTCGCGGAACGTGCGGGGCGGCGCGCTGACCGACTGGTTCATGGGCGGCCTGAACTACCAGATCGAGCACCACCTCTTCCCCAGCATGCCCCGGCCTCACCTGAAGCTCGTCCGGCCCCTCGTCCGCGCGCACTGCCGCGCCGTCGGGCTGCCGTACACCGAGACCGGACTTGTCGACTCCTACCGGCAGGCGCTGGGCCACATGCACGACGTCGGCGCCCCGCTCCGGGCCGGGTGAGGAACCGGACGGAACCCCCGGGCGTTCTTCAGGACAAGCGGCAGCCGTCGCGGAGGAGGCACGGACATGAGCAACAGGGCCAAGGTCGCCGTCGCCGGTGTGGTGGTGGGGGTGATCCTGCTGTGGCTGCACCCCTGGGTGGGTCTGCTGGTGATGCTGGCCGTGCCGGCCGCCGCCTATCTGCTGCTGGACCCCGCACAGCGCAAGAGGCTCCGCAGGATGTCCCGCAAGCAGCTGGGGCGTTAGCCGGTGTAGGCCGGGGCGAGGGCTGCGGTCATGGAGAGCCGGGGGCTTCCGGAGCCGTCCGCCGGGACGGTCCACAGGTCGGAGCCGTAGTCCCCGGGCAGGGAGTAGACGAGCGTGTGACCGTCCCGCCAGATCGCCTGGTCGTCGACGTTCCGGCGTTCGGCCGTGGCACTCTCGCGCAGGGTGCGCAGGTCCAGGACGTACAACCGCCAGGGCGCGTCGGGGGACGCGCCCTCGACGCGCTTCTTATAGGCGATACGCGTTCCGTCGGGTGAGAGGGACGGGCACTCGACGTTGGTGTGCAGGGTGCGCAGTGTCCGGTCGGAGCGGTCACCGCGCACGAGATAGGTCCGCCCGCCGGTGGCGACGGTGGCGTAGAACCGGGTGTCGTCGGCGAAGGTGACGCCCCAGACGTTGAGATCGGATGCCGGGTGGAGGCGGCCGTCCAGGAAGAACCGGTACTCCTCGAGGTTGCGGTCGAGGCTCCAGGTGCGGGTGTCGAGCATCGAGGTGCGGGTGGAGAAGGCCGTGCCCGCGTAGGAGTCGCCGCTGACGAAGACCGTCCAGGCCACGCTCCGGCCGTTCGGCGAGACCCGGGCCCGGGTGGGGACGCCCGCCAGGTCGTAGTGGCGCAGTTCGCGCAGGTGCGCGTCGAGCACCACGGCGCGGTAGCTGTCGCGGAGCCTGCCGTGCACCGCCTGGAGGCAGATGCCGGTGCCCGCGGCCGCGTGGAAGCGCAGACAGCGGACTCCGGAGGATGTGCGCGGCCCGGCCGGATCGGCCGCGGGAACCGTGGAGATCTCGTCGCGGTGCGGGCCCCAGGCCATGTTGCGGAAGACGCTGAGCCCCGGAGCGTCCAGGGCGACCTTCCCGGCGTGTACGCGCGGGCCGCCCGGTTGTGCGCGGTCCTTCTCGGCGGACCGGCCGGCGGCGTGCAAGGTGGCTCCCACGGCGACACCGCCCAGGATCAGCACGGCGGCCAGCAGGGCCAGGATGCGGTTCTTGCGGTTCAACGGACAGGCTCCGGTGAGGCGTCGGGTGAGGGGCGCAGCAGCAGGGCGCTGACGGCGACGGAGACGGTGAGACCGGTCGCCGCCGCGGCCAGTGCCGCGCGGTCGCCCCAGGTCGTCCAGGCCACCCCGAAGGCGATCGAGCACACGAAGCGGGCGGCTGCCTGACCCGTCTGGACCACGGCGAGCCCCGTGCCCCGGACCGTCGTGGGCACGGCGTCGGCGGTCACGGCGGCCAGCACTCCGTCGGTCGCCGCGTAGAAGCTCCCGTGCAGCGCGAGCACGACGAAGGCGAGCGCCGTCGAGTCACCGAGCGGGGCGACCAGCAGGCCGTACGCGGTGAGCAGCGCCAGGTGGCCGCAGAGGAACAGCCGCCGGCGGCCCAGCCGGTCGGCGATCGCTCCGAAAGGCACGGCCAGCAGAAGGAACGCTGCCGCTGTTCCCAGCGGCAACAGCGGGAACCACGTCTCGGAGAGGTCCAGGCGCCGTTGGAGAGTGAGGTAGAGGAACGAATCGCTGACGGTCGTCAGCCCCAGCAACGCGGCACAGCCAGTGAGCCGGCGCACTGTCGGCCGACGCAGAACGGCCCGCAGGGGCGCGCGATCGGCAGGTGCTTCCGCCGGCACGGGAGCGGCCCGGTGCCCCGGAACGAACAGCAGGAGCACGAGGACGCCCAGCGCCGCGATGCAGCCGCTGACGGTGAAGACGGCGTCGTAGCCGTCGGCCGCCGCCCGCAGGATCACGAAGGCGACGAGCGGGCCGAGCAGGGCCCCGGCGGTGTCCATCGCACGGTGCACGCCGAACGCCCGCCCCCGGCTGCCCGGTTCGCAGGCCAGGGAGATCATCGCGTCGCGTGGCGCGGTGCGCAGCCCCTTGCCCGTACGGTCCGCCGCGAGCACCGCACCGATCAACGGCACACTGTGTGCGAGCAGCAGGAGAGGCTTGCAGAGGGCGGAAAGGCCGTAGCCGACGGCGGCGACGGCCTTGTGGCTCCCGCCGCCCCGGTCGGAGACCCTGCCGCCGATGAGTCGTACGAGGGCGCTGACGCCGTTGTAGACACCGTCCAGGAGGCCGAAGCCGAGCGGGGACAGCCCGAGTCCGGCGACGAGGTAGAGCGGCAGAACGGCGGTGACCATCTCCGAGGAGACGTCGGTGATCAGGCTGACGCTGCCCAGAGCGAGCACGGCTCCCGGGACGAGCACGGCCCGCCGGCCGGGGAGGGGGTGCCGGCCGGCGGTGTCGGAGGGTTGGGGAGTGGTGCGGCTGTCCGCGAGATACACGGTCAGCTGTTCCAGATGCCGGTGATGTCCTTGCCGTCCGCGGCGTTACCGGCGTGCGAGGTGCCGTACATGTCCTCGACGGTGCGCAGGACGTCGTAGTGGTTGTAGGTGGCGTCGGAGGTCGAACCGGCGCGCACGGACTGTCCGTAGAGGACCGTCGGGATGCGGTTGCCGCTCAGCCGGTTGTCCTCGTCGAAAGTGATCAGCAGCAGGCTGTTGTGGGTCTCGGCCCAGTCGGCATAGCTCTTGAGGTTGTTCTTGAGCCAGGTGTCACCGGTGCCCACGGAACAGTCGTGCATGTCACTGCACAGATTCGGGACGACGAAGGAGACCGTCGGCAGCTTGCCGAAGTCGCCGGGGAAGGCCGACATGGTGTGCGCCGTGCTGGTCGGGACGTTGTCGAAGCCGAACCAGGGGTTGTGCTTCTGGGCGTATTTGCCGCTCTTGCACGTGGTCGAACCTTCGGCAGGCAAGGACTCGTTGTAGCTGGCCCAGGTCTTGCCCGTGGCCAGGAGCTCGGAGGCGAGGTTCGGCGCGTCGCTGAAGCTGGGGGTGACACAGCTGTCGTCGGTGACGCCCTGGGTGTCCCCGGAGAACAGCGCGTAGTAGTTCGGCTGGCTCGGGTGGGTCTCGGCGTACGAGGCGGTCAGGTTGGCGCCGCCGGAGGCCAGGGAGTTGATGTAGGGGGCGCTCGAGCTGCCGATGACCTGGTCGTAGGCGTGGTTCTCGAAGACGACGACCACGACGTGGTCCGGCGTGGGCACCGCCGCCGCGGCGGAGGAGTCCGCGGCCCACAGGCCGAGGGACGCGGCGGCGAGTCCGAAGGCTGTGGTCAGGGCGGCGAGACGGCGGCGGGGGAGGCGTGGGGCGTGGGTCTGGCTGGCTTCGGCGGGCACGGGTCCTCCGTACGGGGTGGGCGACGGCGCGCAGGCGACGAGGAGGTGGGGCGTCAGGGGGTGGAGCCTGCGGGTTCGGTGGCAGAGTAGAGCCAGCAGAATGACATGTACACGCCTTTTTGGTGACGGGGGCGGGAACAGTGGCCGAGTGGAGCGCGTCCCCCGGCTGTCGGTGCCTGCGGTTAGAGTCGGATCATCGACGCCGCGCGTGAACGGCTCGCGGCAGCGGAGATGCCATGAGGGGGAACGGATGGTGTCGGGAACGGTGAAGGCCGTCTGCCGCAGCGGGGAGCACGAGTTCGGCAAGTCCGTGCGGGAGAGCATCGTGCTGCTGGAAGGGCTGGGCGTGGAGGGTGACGCCCACCTTGGAGTGACGGTGCAGCACCGCTCGCGAGTCGCCCGGGATCCCGGACAGCTCAATCTCCGTCAGGTGCACCTCATCCACGAGGAGTTGTTCGACGAGGTCGGCGAGGCAGGCTTCACGGTGCGCGCCGGAGAGCTGGGGGAGAACGTCACCACCAGAGGCATCAACCTGCTCGGCCTGCCGCGGGGGACGCGGCTGCGTCTGGGCGACCGGGCCGTCGTCGAGGTGACCGGACTGCGCAATCCCTGCCCTCAGATCGAGGCGTTCCAGAAGGGGCTGCTCAAGCAGGTCATCGGCCGCGACGAGCACGGTGCCGTGGTCCGTAAGGGAGGCATCATGGGCATTGTCCTGACAGGCGGCGAGGTCAGACCCGGCGACTCCATACGCGCCGAACTGCCGCCCGAACCGCACCTTCCGCTGGAATGCGTCTAGATCGTGTCCGGTGCCGGGGCGGCATGCTCCGGTGGGTCAGGCGGCGGGAAGACCCAGCAGCGTCCGGGCCACGCGCTGCGGTGTCTGGTCGTGCTCGCGGGCCAGCGCGATGACCGCACGGCAGGCGAGCTCGTTCACGCCGAAGCAGAGCGCCTCCGGCGAGACCCAGCGCGCGGCCTCCGCGCTGGTCTCGTGATCCTCCTCGGCGCAGGCCGCCACATAGGTGGCCGCCGCCTCGAAGAGGTTGCTCCGGCGTCCCGCGGACGGCGGCGGTGGCACAGGCGGCTGCCAGGCCACTTCGATGCGCTTGCGGAGCCTGTCGAACACGTCGATCACCTGCCCTCGAGAGCCGGTTGCCCTACGGTCGTTCAAGTGTGCCCGGAGCCCGCAGAGTTGAACCTCCGGCCAACGGAGGGGCGACTGCCGAGTGAAGCGTTTCGACTGGCTCGTGGAGATCCGGCGGCTCGATGCGGGGGCGGCCGGCCAGCGATCCGTGGATCAACCGGAGGCGCCGCGTTTACGACGTCAGCGATGACGGCATGCGCTATGTCCTGAGTCCAGATGCCGCGATCGCGGAACAGTCCGCCTAGGCCTCATGAACTCCGGGCTGCCCGCCTTCTCCGGGGCGGGCAGCCGCTGCGGAACGGCCGCGCCGAGGCCGTCGGCGTGGATCAGTCCGCCACCGAGGCCAGGGCCACGACCTTGTCGATCCGGACGCGGACCACCAGCTCGCCGGGGACGCCGTTCCGCGCCCCGTACTCCTCGGCGCGTTCGTCACCCATATAGCGCCTGGCGATTCTCGTCGCCCAGGAACGCACCTCATCGAGGTCGTCGCCCAACTCGGCGTGCCCTTGCACGGTGACGAACGAGAAGGGGGGCCGGTCGTCGTCGACGCAGAGCGCCATCCGGCCGTCGCGGGCGAGGTTGCGGCCCTTGACCGTATCCGCGCCGGTGTTGAAGACCAGGTCGTCACCATCGAGCACAAACCAGATGGGCGCGATGTGCGGACTTCCGTCGGCACGCACCGTCGAAAGCTTTCCGGTGCGAGTGCCCGCAGAAAGAAAGGCGCGCCACTCGTCCTTGTTCATTTTCTGTGCCATGTTCCCATCTTGTGCCAACTGGCGCACAGACGCGTGCCGACAGGCCGGGCGGGTTGCCGACAGCGCGCAGGTGAGCAAGGCTGGCACGGCAGTTACGGGGAACGGCGGAACGGGGAGGCGGGACATGGCACTCAGCAAAGGACTCGACTGGATGCTGGACGACCTGACCGAGCGCGTCGAGCACATACGCCACGCGTTGGTGCTCTCCAACGACGGACTGGTGACGGGCGCCAGCGCAAGCCTCGAAAGAGAGGACGCCGAGCACTTGGCCGCGGTCGCCTCGGGGCTGCACAGCCTCGCCAAGGGCACGGGGCGGCAATTCCGGGCGGGCGGAGTGCGGCAGACGATGGTCGAATTCGACGAAGGTGTCCTCTTCGTGACGGCCGCGGGGGATGGCAGCTGCCTTTGCGTCCTCGGTGGACCCGGGGCCGATATCGGCCATGTCGCTTATGAAATGACCCTCTTGGTCAACCGGGTCGGCGAGCACCTGAGCGTGGAGTCGCGCCAGCAGGGCGCTCCTCGCGGAGACGCCGAGCACAAGCTCTGACCGGAGTTATCCACAGGGTGAACGCGCTGTCGTACCCGGCCGCTACAGTCGTGACTGTCAGTGATTGGTCCGTAGCGGGGAGGGTGTCATGACGGTGCAGCAGTGCCATGAGCCGGGCACGGCGGTGACCGGGGTTCCGTTCGGGAGGGCGGCCCGGGAGCTGGAGCTCAAGCCACGCGAGTTCGAACTGGCCGTGCAGCTGGGCCATGTACGGACCGTCGCGACGGGGCCGGGCGGACGTCGACGGGTCCCACGCGACGAGATCGACAGGCATACGGGCGTGGCCGGGTTCCCCGACGCGCTCCGTACGCGGGTGTGGGTGGTCGGCACGGCCGAAGGCGCCGAGCTGATGGGCATCAGTCCGGCCCGGTTCGGCCGCCTCGCGAGAGCGGGCTGCTTCGCGCCCGTGAGGTTCTACGTCAACCGGTATCGCGCGGTGGTCTGGCACTATCTCGCGGCCGATCTCGTGGAGTTCGCCGACGCCAGCCCCGACCTGCTCACCGGCCGCACCCCGCCCGCGCTGCGCACCGCTTTGGCGGAGGGGAAGGACAGGCGGGCCCGGACCTGGCGCGCCCGCCGGATCGACCAACTGCTGGCTCTGGCCGAGGATCCATGGGAACGAGCCGCGGTCATCGCCTCGGTGCTCGGCCCCGAGCAGTTGGCCGATGCCGTCCCCGACCCCTATGAACGCGCCTACGTGAGCGCGATGCGCCCGGAGCTCGCCCACGGACGCTCGAACGCCGCGGCCGGCCGCGAGGTCATCGACAGGGTGACCCTGGCAGCCGAGCCGGACGAGATCGAGCGGTATCGGCGCCGGCTCACCGTCGCGCTGGCCGAAGCCCGCGCGATCCGGCAGGCGCCGGTGCCGGACGGACCACAGGGTGCTCCCATCGGGAGGGCGGCGGAGGCGAGGGCCGCCACGGCGGAGGCACCCACGACCGGGACCGGTGGATCACCAGGTGCCGGACGGGCAGCGCCCTGGGGGTTTCGCGCACTGTGGAAGTGGCTGCGCCGGGGAAGAGCGCCGCTCGCCCGCGCCTGAAGCCGCTCTCAAGGCACCTTGCGGAACAGCCCCTCCTGCATCACAGACACCAGAAGTCTGCCCTGGTGGTCGAAGATCTGGCCGCGCGCCAGGCCTCTGGCGCCCGTGGCGATGGGTGACTCCTGCTGGTAGAGGAACCACTCGTCGGCACGGATGGGCCGGTGGAACCACATGGCGTGGTCCAAGGACGCCAGGTCGAAGCCCCGCTGGCCCCACAGCGGCTCCACCGGGATGCGCACCGCGTCGAGGAGCGTCATGTCGCTGGCGTAGGTGAGGGCACAGGTGTGCACCAGCGGATCGTCGCCGAGCGGCCCCACGGCGCGCATCCACACCGCGCTGCGCGGTTCCGCGCCGACGAGCTCCTGCGCCGTCCAGCGCAGCCGGTCCACGTAACGGATGTCGAAGGCGAGCCGCCGCTCCATGTGCCGCAGAGCGTTCGGCAGCTCGCCTCCGAGATGCTCGCGGATCTCGTCCGCGAGCCGCGGCAGTTCCTCCGGATCCGGCACCTCGGGCATCGCCACCTGGTGCTCGAAACCCGGCTCGGGCTGATGGAAGGAAGCGGTGAGATTGAAGATCGTCCGACCCTGCTGTACGGCCACCACCCGCCGCGTGGTGAAGGACCGCCCATCGCGCACCCGCTCCACCTGGTACACGATCGGCACGCCCGGCCGCCCCGGGCGCAGGAAGTACGCGTGGAGCGAGTGGACCGGGCGGTCACCGTCGGTGGTCCGCCCGGCCGCGACCAGTGCCTGTCCGGCGACCTGTCCGCCGAACACCCGCTGGAGGGACTCGTCCGGGCTGCGGCCCCGGAAGATGTTCAGATCGATCTGCTCAAGGTCGAGCAGACCCACCAGGCGGTCGGTCGGACTGGTCATCGGCACTCCTCTGCTGGTGCGGCGCCGCGCGCGGGCGGCGCCTCGGAGGCTACAGCTGACCCACGTCCATGACGCGCACCACCGCGCGGCCTTCCTCATCGGAAGCCGCGAGATCCACCTCGGCGGAGATGCCCCAGTCGTGGTCGCCGTTCGGATCGGCGAAGGTCTGCCGGACCCGCCAGAGGCCGTCCTCCGGCTTCTCCTCGATCCGCAGCAGCTTCGGCCCGCGGGCGTCGGGGCCGGTGCCCAGCTCCTCGTACTCGTCCCAGTACGCGTCCATGGCCTCGGCCCAGCGGTCCTCGTCCCACCCGGCTTCGGCGTCCATCTCGCCGAGCTCGCCGACCCTGTCGAGCGCGGCGAGCTCGACGCGACGGAACAGCGCGTTGCGCACCAGCACCCGGAAGGCGCGGGCGTTCGAGGTGACGGGCTTGACCTGGTCGGCGCGCTCCTGCGCCTCCTCCGCCGTCTCGTCCTCGGGGTTGGCCAGCTGCTCCCACTCGTCCAGCAGGCTGGAGTCGACCTGCCGGACCATTTCACCGAGCCAGGCGATCAGATCTTCGAAGTCGTCGGACTTCAGGTCGTCGGGAACGGTGTGGTCCAGCGCCTTGTACGCACTGGCGAGGTAGCGCAGCACGATGCCCTCGGTCCGCGCGAGGTCGTAGAAGGAGGTGAACTCCGTGAAGGTCATGGCCCGCTCGTACATGTCGCGGATGACCGACTTCGGGGAAAGCGGGTGGTCGCCGACCCAGGGGTGGCTCTTGCGGTAGAGGCCGTAGGCGTGGGTGAGCACCTCCTCCAGGGGCTTGGGGTAGGTGACGTCCATGAGGCGCTCCATGCGGTCCTCGTACTCGACACCGTCGGCCTTCATCGCCGCCACGGCCTCGCCCCGCGCCTTGTTCTGCTGGGCGGCCAGGATCTGCCGCGGGTCGTCCAGCGTCGACTCGACCACCGAGACCATGTCCAGTGCGTAGGACGGGGACTCCGGGTCGAGGAGTTCGAAGGAGGCGAGCGCGAAGGTCGACAGCGGCTGGTTGAGCGCGAAGTCGGACTGGAGGTCGACCGTCAGCCGAACGATCCGGCCCTCGGCGTCCGGCTCGTCCAACTGCTCCACCACGCCGCCGTCGAGCAGCGAGCGATAGATGGCGATGGCACGGCGGATGTGCCGGAGCTGGTTCCGGCGAGGCTCGTGGTTGTCCTCCAGCAGACGGCGCATCGCCTCGAAGGCGTTGCCCGGACGCGCGATGACCGCCAGCAGCATGGCATGGGTGACCCGGAAGCGGGAGGTGAGCTGCTCGGGCTCGGAGGCGATGAGCTTCTCGAAGGTGTTCTCGCCCCAGTTGACGAAGCCCTCGGGGGCCTTCTTGCGGACCACCTTGCGGCGCTTCTTGGGGTCGTCACCCGCCTTGGCCAGCGCCTTCTCGTTCTCCACGACGTGCTCGGGCGCCTGGGCGACGACGAAGCCCGCCGTGTCGAAGCCGGCCCGCCCGGCCCGCCCGGCGATCTGGTGGAACTCCCGGGCGCGCAGTGTCCGCACCCGCTGGCCGTCGTATTTGGTGAGCGCGGTGAACAGCACCGTGCGGATCGGCACGTTGACCCCGACGCCCAGCGTGTCCGTACCGCAGATGACCTTCAGCAGGCCCGCCTGCGCCAGCCGTTCCACGAGCCGGCGGTACTTGGGCAGCATGCCGGCGTGGTGGACGCCGATGCCGTGACGCACATAGCGCGAGAGATTCCGGCCGAACTTGGTGGTGAAGCGGAAATTGCCGATCAGCTTGGCGATCTCGTCCTTCTCCTCGCGCGAGCACATGTTGATGCTCATCAGCGCCTGCGCCCGCTCCACGGCGGCGGCTTGGGTGAAGTGGACGATGTAGACCGGCGCCTGATGCGTCTGCAGCAACTCGGTCAGGGTCTCGGTCAGCGGCGTCGCGCGGTATTCGTAGGAGAGCGGGACGGGCCGGGTCGCCGACCGGACCACGGCGGTGGGCCGCCCCGTGCGGCGGGTGAGGTCCTCCTCGAACCTGGAGACGTCACCCAGCGTCGCCGACATCAGGATGAACTGCGCCTGCGGCAGTTCGAGCAGCGGGATCTGCCAGGCCCAGCCCCGGTCGGGTTCCGCGTAGAAGTGGAACTCGTCCATGACGACCTGACCGATGTCGGCGTCCTTGCCGTCCCGCAGCGCGATGGAGGCGAGGATCTCGGCCGTGCAACAGATGATGGGCGCGTCCGCGTTGACCGACGCGTCACCGGTGAGCATGCCGACGTTCTCCGTGCCGAAGATCTTGCACAGGTCGAAGAACTTCTCCGAGACCAGCGCCTTGATGGGCGCGGTGTAGAACGTCACCTGGTCATTGGCGAGCGCGGCGAAGTGCGCTCCCGCCGCGACGAGGCTCTTTCCCGAGCCGGTCGGCGTCGAGAGGATCACGTTCGCTCCGGAGACGACCTCGATCAGTGCCTCCTCCTGTGCGGGGTACAGCGTGATACCCCGCTCCTCGGCCCAGGTCGAAAAAGCTTCGAAGAGGGCATCGGGGTCGGCATGGCTCGGCATCTGATCGATAAGGGTCACCCCTCCATACTGCCTGGCCTGGGGCCGTATCAGAGAACCGGGCGGTCGGACGATGATCATCGGAGGCTACGCTGAGTCGCCGACCTGGCGTCAGGAATGCACGACGTCGGCCAACAAAAGGGGTGAAACGACCATGATGGGACCGGCGCACTCGCTCTCGGGCGCTGCCGCCTGGCTGGGGGTGGGGGCCGCGGTCGCCGCCGCGGGCCACCCGATGCCGTGGCCGGTGCTGATCGTCGGGGCCCTGATCTGCGCCGGCGCGGCACTCGCCCCCGACCTCGACCACAAGTCGGCGACCATATCGCGCGCCTTCGGCCCGATATCCCGCTCCCTGTGCGAGATCATCGACAAGCTGTCGCACGCCGTCTACAAGGCCACCCGAGGCCATGGCGACCCGCGGCGCAACGGCGGCCACCGCACCCTCACCCACACCTGGCTGTGGGCGGTGCTGATAGGGGTCGGTGCCTCGGCGCTCGCGATGACCGGCGGCCGCTGGGCGGTGCTCGGCATCCTCTTCGTCCACCTTGTGCTCGCCGTCGAGGGGCTCCTGTGGCGGATGGCCCGGACGTCCAGTGACGTCCTGGTGTGGCTGCTCGGCGCCACCAGCGCCTGGATACTCGCCGGCGTCCTGAACCAGCCGGGCAACGGCTCCGACTGGCTGTTCGGCGACCCGGGCCAGGAGTACATGTGGCTCGGCCTGCCCATCATCCTCGGGGCGCTCGTGCATGACATCGGTGACGCGCTCACCGTCTCCGGCTGCCCGATCCTGTGGCCGATACCGATCGGCCGCAAGCGCTGGTATCCGGTGGGCCCGCCGAAGTCCCTGCGCTTCCGGGCGGGCAGCTGGGTGGAGCTGAAGGTCCTGACGCCGGTCTTCATCCTGATCGGAGGAGCGAGCGGGCTCGGCGCCCTGGATCTCATCTGATCCCCAGGGCCGCCCGGCCCGCGCGCCCCCGGCTACCGGTGCCAGGAACGCCACAGCGCCGCGTACGCCCCGTCCGCCGCGACCAGCTCATCGTGACTGCCCAGCTCGGTGATGCGGCCGTCCTCCGCGACCGCGATCACGTCCGCGTCATGAGCGGTGTGCAGCCGGTGCGCGATCGCCACGACCGTACGCCCCTCCAGCACCCTCGCCAGCGAGCGCTCCAGATGCCGGGCCGCCCGTGGATCCAGCAGCGACGTCGCCTCGTCCAGCACCAGCGTGTGCGGATCGGCGAGGACGAGCCGCGCCAGCGCGATCTGCTGGGCCTGGGCCGGGGTGAGCGAGAGCGCACCGGACCCGACCTCCGTGTCGAGGCCCTGGTCCAGTGCCCGCACCCAGGCATCCGCGTCCACGGCGCCGAGAGCCGCCCAGAGCTCCCCGTCGTCCGCGGTCGTGCGGGCCAGCAGGAGGTTGTCACGCAGCGAGCCCACGAAGACGTGGTGCTCCTGATTGACCAGGGCCACGTGCCGCCGCACCCGCTCCACGGGCATCCGGGCCAGCTCGGCGCCGCCGAGCGTCACCGCGCCGGAGCGCGGGGCGTAGATGCCCGCCAGCAGCCGTCCCAGCGTCGACTTGCCCGCGCCGGACGGCCCGACCAGTGCCACCCGGCTGCCCGGTCTGACCTCCAAGGACACCCCGTGCAACACATCGCTGCCCGCGTGGTAGCCGAACCGGACCTCGTCCGCCCGCACGTCCCGGCCCTCCGGCTCCGTGCCCTCGGACCCGACGTCGGGCTCGATCTCGTGGACCCCCACCAGCCGGGCCAGCGAGACCTGAGCGACCTGGAGCTCGTCGTACCAGCGCAGAATCAGCCCGACCGGATCGATGAGCATCTGCGCGAAGAGCGCGCCCGTCGTCAGCTGACCGACCGAGACCCACCCCTGGAGGACGAAGACACCACCGATGATCAGCACCGAGCCGAACACCAGCGTATGCGTCACGTTGATCACCGGAAACAGCACCGAGCGCAGCCACAGGGTGTAGCGCTCCCATTGCGTCCACTCCGAGATCCGCCGGTCGGACAGTGCGACCCGGCGCGCGCCCAGCCGGTGTGCCTCGACGGTCCGCCCCGCGTCCACGGTCTCCGTCAGGGACGCCGCGACCGCCGCGTAGCCCGCGGCCTCGGACCGGTAGGCACTCGGCGCCCGCCTGAAGTACCAGCGGCAGCCCACCACCAGTACCGGCAGCGCCACCAGCACGCACAGCGCCAGCGGTGGCGCCGTCAGCGTGAGGGCGCCCAGCAGCAGCCCCACCCACACGAAGCCGATCGCCAGCTGCGGCACGGCCTCGCGCATGGCATTCGCCAGCCGGTCGATGTCCGTGGTGATGCGGGAGAGCAGATCGCCCGTACCGGCCCGCTCCAGGACACCCGGAGGCAGCGCCACCGACCGTACGAGGAAGTCCTCGCGCAGATCCGCCAGCATCTCCTCGCCGAGCACCGCCCCACGCAGCCGCACCAACCGCACGAACAGCGTCTGGGCGGCCAGAGCGACCGCGAACAGCGAGATCGTGCGCCCCAGATGGAGGTCACGCGCCCCCGATGACAGATCCTCGACCAGGCCGCCGAGCAGATACGGACCGACCATGGACGCGGTCACGGCCAGCGCGTTCACCGTCACCAGCAGAACGAAGGCTCTCCGGTGCCGACGGAACAGCCCGCGGACGTAGGCCCGTACGGTCGTCGGTGCGGCCACGGGCAAGGTGGTCGCAGACTCCGGTGCCGCCGGGTCGTACGCCGGCAGTCTCACGCCGATCATGCCGACTCCTCGATGGGCTCGATCTCCTTGAGCTCGGTGAGCTCCGGCTCCGCTTCCGCGGTCCATGCGGTCTTCTCCCTGTTGCTCTCCGCATCTGTCGCCCGTGTGACGACAGCGCGGTAGGCGGCATCCCGCAGCAGCTCGCGATGCGTACCTTCGGCTGCGACCGTGCCCTGTTGCACGAACACCACGCGGTCGGCCCGGTCGAGCAGCAGCGGACTGGAGGAGAACACCACGGTGGTGCGGCCCTTTCGCAGGGCCTTCACCCCGTCCGCGACCCGCGCCTCGGTGTGCGAGTCCACAGCCGAGGTCGGCTCGTCGAGCACCAGCACCTGTGGATCGGTCACCAGCGACCGCGCCAGCGCCAGCCGCTGGCGCTGGCCTCCCGAGAGCGAACGGCCGCGCTCGGTGATCCGGGTCCGCATCGGATCACCGGAGTCGTCCGCCGACGCCTGCGCCAGTGCGGTCAGCACATCAGCGCACTGCGCCGCGGCCAGAGCCGCTTCGGCATTGACGGCCCCCGAAGCAGGAACGTCCAGCAGCTCCGCGAGCGTCCCCGACAGCAGGACCGGATCCTTGTCCTGGACGAGCACAGCGGCACGGGCCGTGTCCAGCGGGAGTTCGTCCAGTGCCACACCCCCGAGCCGGGCCGAGGCCACACCGGCGGTGTCGCCCGCCGCATGCCCGCCCAGCCGGTCGGCAAGCCTCCCGGCGGCATCCGGGTCACCGCACACCACCGCAGTCAGCAGACCGGCAGGCGCGAGCACGCCGCTCGCCGGGTCACGGAGATCGCCTGATGGTGCCGGCCCGCGGTCCGCGTCGTCCGCCGCCGGTACGGTGCGCCGCAGTGCGAGCACCCTGGCCGCGCGCGCCGCGGACGGACGGGAGAAGGAGTACGCCATGGCGATCTCCTCGAACTGACGCAGCGGGAAGAGCAGGAAGGTGACCGTGCCATAGACGGTGACCAGTTCGCCGACGCCGATGCGGCCGTCCTGGACCAGCCCGACGCCGTACCAGACCACCGCGATCAGCAGCAGCCCCGGCAGTGCCACCTGCACCGCGGCGATCAGCGCCCACATCCGGGCGCTGTACACGGCTGCCTTGCGGACCTCCTGCGACGCCCGCCGATAGCGATCCAGGAACAGTTCCTCGCCGCCGATGCCCCGCAGCACACGCAGCCCCGCCACCGTGTCCGAGGCCAACTCCGTCGCCCGGCCTGCCTTCTCCCGCTGCTCATCCGCCCGCTTCGTCGCGCGAGGCAGCAGCGGCAGCACGGCCAGCACCAGCACGGGCACGCCGATCGCGATCACGACGCCCAGCGCGGGCTGGTAGACCACCAGGGCCACACACACCGCCACAGTGGTGAACGCGGCCGAGGCGAAGCGCGACAGAGCCTCGACGAACCAGCCGACCTTCTCCACGTCACCGGTCGAAACGGCGACCACTTCACCCGCCGCGACCCGCCGGGTCAGAGTGGCCCCCAACTCGGCCGTCTTGCGGGCCAGAAGCTGCTGCAACCGGGCCGCCGCCGTGATCCAGTTGGTGACGGCCGTACGGTGCAGCATCGTGTCACCCAGGGCGATGAGGGTGCCGAGCAGCACCATCAGGCCACCCGCCAGCGCCAGCCGTATGCCCGACCGGTCGACGACCGCCTGTACGGCGATACCCATGGTCACCGGCAGCAGGGCCACGGACGCCATGTGCAGGGTGCCCCACAGCATGGCCTTGATCTGACCCGCCAGTTGGTTCCGCCCCAGCCACAGCAGCAGGCGAGGCCCGGATCGGACATCGGGCCGGCCTGGGTCGGGATAGGGGAGATCGCGAATCTGCATGACATCCCGAGTTCGAGTGGAGGGTGGGAACGGGGGTGGGAATGCTGCAAGGTTCGCGCCACCGGAGTGCCGTATTCAACTGGTTTTCCCTCAGCGGCGACGCATCAGGCCAGACGCATCAGGCCAAAGGGGCTCTGGCGCGCCGCTCCACGACGCGCTTCACTCCTGCCCCATGAGACGACTGCTTCTCGCGCTGTGCGCCGCGACGATCGGACTGGCGCTGGGCGCGAACCCAGCGACGGCCGCGGGCCCGCCGACCGAGTTCGGCACCCACTGGCACGATCCGGTCACCGCCGCCCCGCCGATAGCCACCCCGGACACCCGGTCCTGCAAGGTGACCGTCGCCGACACCGAATTCCGCGACTACACGCCCTACAAGAGCACCTACACGCCGCCCAAGGCCTGTGGTGACCGCTGGAACAAGGTGGTCCTGCGGCTCGAAGGGTCCGTCGCCGGACGGCAATTCGACCGCCTGGGCTACCTGCACATCGGCGGCGTCGAGGTCCTGCGCACGTCCACACCCGAGCCGTCACCCCAGGGCATCGCCTGGAACGTCGAGAAGGACGTCACCCGCTATGCCGCCACGCTGCGCAGCGAGCAGCCCGTCGAGATGCTCATCGGCAACACCGTGGACAGCACGTACACAGGTGTCATCAAGGTCAAGGTCACGTTGACGTTCTACGCTGCCGAAGGGCCGGTGAAGGCTGCCTCGGCCCCGGACAAGGTCCTCACCCTCGACGGGGCGCACAGCGTGGGCTCGGCCTACGAGGGGAAGCTGACGGCTCCCCGCAACAGCGAGCGGATCGTGGCCGAGGTCTACGCGACGGGCTCGGGAGGCGGATGCGAGGAGTTCTGGTACCTCACCGTGCCCGACTCCACGCCGTACTCGTGCAAGGCCAAGGACGGGCCCTATCGCGAGGTCCAGGTCGCCGTCGACGGCCGCCTGGCGGGAATCGCCGCCCCGTTCCCGACGGTATGGACCGGGGGCTGGTCCAACCCCTTCCTGTGGTACGTGATTCCGGGGCCGCGCGCCTTCGACGTGCGACCCGTCGAGTACGACCTCACGCCCTTCGCCGGGCAACTGAACGACGGTAAGCCGCACCGGATAACGGTCTCCGTCGCCGGACTGCCCGACGGCCAGAGCGGCTGGAGCACGCCCACCAACGTCCTGGTCTGGCAGGACGCCAAGTCGGCCGCGGTCAGCGGCGCGTTGACCACCCACGACGTGGGCGAACCCCGCAATGACACCGCCTACGAGCCCGGTGCCGAGCGGCACCTGCGAGCCGACGGAGGCCACACGCTGACCGTCGGCGGATACCTCGACACCTCGCACGGCCGTGTGACGACGACCGTCACACGGAACATCGCGGGCAACTCCGACCACCGTTGGAACGAGAACGAGACAACGGACGCGCTCAAGGCGCGCTGGAACGACGACGAGACGGTCACGACCGCCGGGCACGGACCTGCCGCCACGACCCGCACCCACCGGACGTACACCATGGACGGAGCGACGACGGTCTCGACCGGAGGCCGTCTGCGCACGGTCATGACGATGGGCGACCGGTCGGACAGTGTCACTGTGCGTGCAGGCAGGCGTCTCACTTGGTCGAGCTTCGACGATACCTATAAGGGTGACGCCGCGTACAACCAGAACGTGCCGCGCGAACAGCGGCACGCGACCGGTGTCTCGCGTGAGCGGTACCGTCTCGAAGGCCCCGGCACGTGCTACGACCGGACACTGGCGACGGCCCAGGGCGAGCTGACGGAGGACCGGCGCCACTGCTGACCAGCACGGTCGAGCGGGCCCCGCGGCCTCGGGGCCCGCTTCCGGGCGGGCGCCGGTTTCCGGGCGGGCGCCGGAACGTCAGCAGGGCTGGTCCGGGCCGTTCAGCAACTCGGCCAGCAGGTCGCCGAGCAGTTCGCGCCGCTCGGCGGAGAGCGGTGCGAGGGTGTCCTCGACGGCGGTCCGCCGGGCTTCGCGCAGGGCACGCAGGGTGGAGCGACCGTGATCGGTGAGCTCGATCCGGATGACCCGCCGGTTGGACAAATCCGGAACCCGGCGCACCGAGCCGTGCTCCTCGAGAGCATCGACCAGCGTGGTCACGGCGCGCGGGACGACCTCGAGCCGCTGGGCGAGATCCGCCATACGGGGCGGCTCCTCGTAGTGCGCGACAGTGCGCAGCAGCCGGGCCTGGGCGGGCGTGATGCCGATCGGTCCCAGATAGAGCTTCTGCGCCCGGTGGAGCCTGCGGGTGAGGCGCAGCAGCTGTTCGGCGAGCTGGGCGGACGAATCGGAAGCGGTCATGACCAGAGATTACAGGACCCAGTGCATTGTGAGTATAGGTAACAATGAGCTATGCTCGCTATGTGGTCGGATCTCCATCGCCGGCCCCGCGGACCGGTATGTTGCCGGTCCCGTTCGCGCCTCTCTCGCGCCCACCCTTCGCGATCAGAGAACCAGGAGCCCATGCGTCACGATCAACCTGACTGGACACCCCCGCCCGCGGACCCGGAGCAACCCGCGCAAGTGCGCAGGATCCTCCGGCTCTTCCGCCCCTATTGCGGCAGACTCGCCCTCGTAGGGCTGCTCGTCGCCGCTTCCTCGCTCGTTTCGGTCGCCTCGCCCTTCCTTCTGCGCGAGGTGCTCGACGTAGCCATCCCGCAAGGCCGTACGGGCCTTCTCAGCCTGCTGGCGCTCGGCATGATCGCGGCCGCTGTCGTGAACGGCATCTTCGGCGTGTCGCAGACGCTGATCTCCACCACCGTCGGCCAGCGGGTGATGCACGATCTGCGCACCGCGGTCTACGACCAACTCCAGCGCATGCCCCTCGCCTTCTTCACCCGGACCCGCACCGGTGAGGTGCAGTCGCGCATCGCCAATGACATCGGCGGCATGCAGGCCACGGTGACCTCGACCGCCACCTCGCTGGTCTCCAATCTCACCGGTGTCGTCGCCACGGTGGTGGCGATGCTGGCCCTGGACTGGCGGCTCACCGTGGTCTCCCTGCTCCTTCTGCCGGTCTTCGTGTGGATCAGCCGGCGCGTGGGCCGCGAGCGCAAGAAGATCACCTCTCAGCGGCAGAAGCAGATGGCCGCCATGGCGGCCATGGTCACCGAGTCGCTGTCGGTGAGCGGGATCCTCCTCGGCCGCACCATGGGCCGCTCCGACTCCCTCACACGGGCGTTCTCCCAGGAATCCGAACGGCTCGTCGGGCTCGAGGTCCGGGCGAACATGGCCGGGCGCTGGAGGATGTCCACCATCGGCGTTGTCATGGCGGCCATGCCCGCTCTCGTCTACTGGGCGGCCGGCATCGCGCTCAAAGCAGGCGGCCCCGGCATTTCCCTCGGCACCCTGGTCGCCTTCGTCTCGCTCCAACAAGCCCTCTTCCGGCCGGCGATCAGCCTGCTGACCACGGGTGTGCAGATGCAGACCTCCCTCGCTCTCTTCCAGCGGATCTTCGAATACCTCGACCTGCCCGTGGACATCACCGAGCCGGAAGCGCCGGTGCGGCTGGAGAAGGTGCGCGGTGAAGTCCGCTTCGAGGACGTCACGTTCTCCTACGAGGCACAGGGTTCCGGGGAACCACCGAGGCAAACGCTCAGCGGCATCGACCTGGACGTTCCGGCCGGTGGCAGCCTGGCCGTCGTCGGCCCGACCGGCTCGGGCAAGAGCACCCTCAGCTATCTGGTGCCGCGGTTGTACGACGTCGTCGGCGGCCGGGTTCTCCTGGACGGCGTCGACGTCCGTGACCTCGATTTCGACACGCTCGCCCGCGCGGTCGGAGTGGTCTCGCAAGAGACGTATCTCTTTCATGCCTCGGTCGCCGACAATCTGCGGTTCGCCAAACCGGACGCCACGGACGAGGAGATGGTGGCGGCAGCCAAGGCCGCGCAGATCCACGAGCACATCGCTTCCCTGCCCGACGGCTATGACACTCTCGTCGGGGAGCGTGGCTACCGCTTCTCCGGGGGAGAGAAGCAGCGGCTTGCCATCGCCCGTACGATCCTGCGCGATCCGCCGGTCCTCATCCTGGACGAAGCGACCAGTGCCCTGGACACACGCACGGAGCACGCCGTTCAGCAAGCCATCGACGCTCTCTCCGCGGGCCGCACGACGATCACCATCGCGCACCGGCTGTCCACTGTTCGCGACGCAGATCAAATCGTCGTCCTCGACGGGGGACGGATCGCCGAGAGCGGCACTCACGAGGAACTCCTCGCGGAAGACGGCCACTACGCCGCCCTCGTACGCCGTGACGCCCACCTCGCGGCGAGCGTCTGAGGGATCCGAGAGAGATCTGAGGGAGAGGGGCAGCCGGCTACGGCATGAGAGAAGCCACATCGGACGGGTGTGCGAAGTGAAGGGGGAGGGGATTCAATGGATCATGACGCAATCCGAGTCCCTGCCTGTCGACGGCGGCGGAGCCGCCGGTACCCCGAATCCGGTGAATGCGACGGGCTTCCACCCCCGGTTCTCCGTCCGTCAGCTCGCCGCGGCATCGGTCGGCAATGCCGCCGAATGGTACGACTGGTACGCCTATTCGTTCCTCGCGACCTACTTCGCGGACCAGGTCTTTCCCAAGGGAACCGGGAACTCCCTGGTGCCCATGCTCTCCACCTTCGCCGTCTTCGCCGTCGGCTTCTTCATGCGTCCGGTCGGAGGCCTCCTGATGGGGGCCGTCGCCGACCGTCGGGGCCGACGGGCCGCGCTGACCGTCACCATTCTGCTCATGGGAGGCGGCAGCCTGCTGGTGGCGCTCACGCCCACCTATGCCTCCGTGGGCGTCCTCGCGCCCGTGGTGCTCGTCATCGCCCGCCTGCTCCAAGGGCTCTCCGTCGGAGGGGAATTCGCGGCCTCGACGACTTTCCTCATCGAATCGGCCGGCCCCGGCCGAAGGGGGCTGTTCTCCAGCTTCCAATACGTGTCCACGACCTTCGGACAGCTCCTCGCATCCGGCAGTGCGGCCCTCCTGGCCCACCTCCTCACGGAGGAGCAGATGGGCGACTGGGGCTGGCGTATTCCCTTTCTTTTCGGCGCCCTCATCAGCCTCGTCGGATTCTGGATCCGGCAGGGAGCACGTGAGACGCACGAGGCGGTGCCAGAGACAGCCGCGCGACCGTCGCTCTTCGAAGGCATGCGCCGCTACCCTCGCCAGTCGCTCCTGATCTGCGGGGTCACGGCGGGCGGCACCCTCGCCTACTACACCTGGACCACGTATCTGCCGACGTACGCCCAGGTGAACGCCGATATCGGAAAAGGCGACGCACTGCTCGCCGGGACGATCTCCCTGGCCTTCTTCGCCGTACTCCAGCCTCTCGGCGGCATGTTGTCGGACCGCGTCGGGCGCAAGCCCCTGCTGATCGGTTTCGCAGTGGGATTCGCCGCTCTCGCGGTGCCTCTGCTGCACGCGATCGATGGATCCTTCACTTCGCTGCTGCTGGTGCAGTGCGCCGGGATGGTGTTGCTCACGGGATACACCTCCGTGGCCGCAGCGGTGAACGCCGAGGTGTTCCCCGCCCGCGTACGGGCCGCGGGAATCGGTTTCCCCTATTCCCTGACCGTCGCGCTCTTCGGTGGCACCGCGCCGTACGTCGGCACCTGGTTCAAGCAGTCGGGGCATCCGAGCGCCTTCCCCTGGTATGTCGCGGCGCTCTGTGTGGTCTCGGCCTGTGTTTATCTGATGCTTCCGGAGACCGCGAAACGCCCGCTCGAACGCTAACGTTTCTCGGGGCACGAGAACTCCGCGCGGATCGCGGTGGTATGGGCCCCGAGCGCGGGCACCGCCCCCATGGCTGCCTCCCGTCCACGGACTTCAACCGGCGGCAGGAGCCCGCGCAACGGGCCGGCCGGTGAATCGAAGTCGCGCCACCGGTCGCGCGCCGTCAACTGAGGGTGGGTGGTGAATTCGGCGACTGTCCGAAGGCGGGCGTGGGCGATTCCCGCTCCTTCGAGCAGGGCGAGAACCTCGTCCGCCGTATGCGGATGGAATCGCTGCTCGATCACGGCTGTCAGTTCGTCGTCGTGGGCCCGGCGCTGGGGGTTGTCTGCGAAGCGTGGATCGTGGACCAACGCGGGCTGCCGGAGGACTTTTTCGCACAGCGCCTCCCACTCGCGCTCGTTCTGCACACTGAGGAAGACGCTGGCATCGTCCCCACAACGGTAATGCCCGTAAGGGGAGATGGAAGGGTGCCGGGCACCGCTACGGGGAACGGGCGGCCCGCCGTATGCCTCGGCGAAGTACGGATGCCCCATCCATTCCGCGAGAGCGTCGAAAAGAGAGACGGAGAGCTGTGATCCCTCGCCGGTGCGCTCGCGCTCGTACAGCGCGCTCAGTATTCCCGTGTAGGCGTACATGCCACCGGCGATGTCGGCGATGGAAATGCCGGGCCGGGCCGGTGAGTCGGGGTCGCCGGTGATCGATACCAGACCCGCCTCGCACTGCACCAACAAGTCATAGGCCTTCTTGTCGCGGTACGGGCCAGTGGGGCCATAGCCGGAGACATCACAGGTGATCAGGCGAGGGTGCCGGGTGTGCAACTCGACGCTGCCGAAGCCGAGTCGTTCGGCGGCGCCAGGGCCGAGGTTCTGTATGAACACATCGGCCCGAGTGATGATGCGGTCCAGCAATGAGCGGTCCGGGGCGGACTTGAGATCGAGAACGACGCTCTCCTTGCCCCGGTTGACCCAGACGAAATAGGCGGACAGGCCCTTGGCGCTGCGATCGTAGTCACGGGCGAAATCACCACGGCCCGGCCGCTCGACCTTGATGACGCGTGCGCCGAGATCTGCCAGCTGACGGGTGGCGAAGGGCGCGGCGACGGCCTGTTCCAGGGCGACGACGGTGACGCCGTGCAGGGGAAGGCTCAACTCGACTCCTTGCAGAGTGGGATCATATGACTGGGCCTGTGGACAGACCGTCACGCTCCGAACACGCCATGCCTAATCTCGTGCCATGGACATCGGAGAGCAGTTCGGCATCGAAGGGTTCCACAAGCGGCCTTCAGGGGGCGGGCCGCAGCCGGTAGGCGTAGCTGTACTCGCGATCGGCATGCAGCAGATAGCGCTCCAGCGGCGCCGCTCCCCAGGAGTCGTTGCCGCCGACGCCCATCTGCCGGTGAATGACGCCCAGGAATGTCTGGCCGCGTGGCTCGAGCTCGTGCGGGTGGCGGGGCCCATCCAGGTCGAAGGGCGTCCAAGGGGGAGCGCTTACCTCCAACCACCCGGATACGTCCCCCGGTTCAGCCAGCACGGTCAGCCCGACACCGTCCCGCCCGGTCAGCGAGACGCTGCGGACGCCCGTCACATTGCCGCTCTCCTGCGGGCGGGCGTACGGCATGACGGTTGTGGCCAGGGAACGGCTGTAGCGACCGACGAAGGATCCGGAGCACCGGTCCCGATAGTTCTCCCCTGGTCCTCGTCCGTACCAACTGAAGTCCTGGCAGTCGGCGGGCACGGTCAGCAGGGCGCCCACCATCGGCAGGTCCGGGAGGCCCTGACCAGGGAGGAGACTATGGCGTATGTGGACCTCGCCGTTCCCGCGCACGGTCAACACGGTCGTCCAGTGGGAGACGCTGGGAGAGGTCGGGAGGGTCGCCGCAATGGTGAGGACGACTTCTCCGGCCGCCGTCTGCGCGACCTCGATGCCGGTGACCGTGCGGTTGGCGCCCGCGTCGCGCCAGGTGTGCGAGGTGACCTGGGCGGCGCGTCCGATGTCGTTGTCGGTAGGCGCACGCCAGAAGTTGGGCACGGGGCCGCCTGTCAGGAGTGTCCTTCCGCCGTAGCGGTAGGTGGTGAATGTTCCGGTGGTCCTGTCCAGGACAAGGTCGAGGTGCGGGCCAGTGAGCGTGATGGTGCGCGTGGTCTGTGCTACGGAGACCGCTGGAAGGACGGCCGTGGAGACGGGGGCGGGTGCCGGGGCGCGCCAGGGCAGGGCGAATTGCTCGGCGGCGACGACATGGCCCGCCGCGGCCCAGGGCGTCGCGACGCGAAGAGCGAAGGAGAGGTTCAGCCAGTGCTCGGCGCCGGGCACCGGGTCCTCCGGTGGCTTCAGCGGCAACTGCACCGTCGCGGTTTCACCGGGTCCGGTCTGCGGCGGGGTGAGAGAGCCGTGCTGGACTCGGGTCCCGTCGCGCGTGACCTCCCACAGCAGCTCGTATCCCTGAAGATCGGTGAAGAGCTGTCGGTTGACGATCCGCAGGGTGCCGGCGCCGAGGTCCACAGCGGACACCCGTACGGGCTGATAGACCTTCTTGACCTCCAGGAGGGCGGGTCGCGGGGAGCGGTCGGCGTCGACGAGGCCGTTGCAGCAGAAGTTGCCGTCCGAGGGGTGGCCGGGCTTCCAGTCGCCGCCGTAGGAGAGGTAGGTGCCATCGAGACCGCCCGGGAGCGGGAGACGGATGGCCTGGTCGGCGAAGTCCCAGATGAATCCGCCGTGAAGCAGGGGATGGGCCTCGATGACGTCCCAGTACTCCTTGAGATTGCCCGTGCTGTTGCCCATCGAGTGGGCGTACTCGCAGAGGATGTACGGCTTGGTCGCGCCCGACTTTCCGTACGCTTCCACGGCGTGGGGCGTGGCATACATCCGCGACTCGATGTCGGCGACTTCGTTCATGCCCTCGTAGTGCACAGGGCGGGACGGATCACGGTCGTGGACCCAGTCGGCCATGGCCCGGAAGATGTTCCCCTGGCCGGCTTCGTTGCCCAGAGACCAGACCACGACGCAGGGGTGGTTCTTGTCCCGCTCGACGAGGCTGCGGATCCGGTCGAGGCAGGCGGGGGCCCACTCGGGGCGGCTCCCCGGCAGCGTGTCCCGCACGTCGTGGGTCTCCAAGTTGGCCTCGTCGATCACATAGAGGCCGTATTGGTCGCACAGTTCGAGCCAGCGCGGGTGGTTGGGGTAATGGGAGGTGCGGACAGCGTTGATGTTGTGCTGCTTCATGATGCGGATGTCCCGCACCATGTGGTGGGGCGGGACCGCCTGCCCGTGGTCCGGATCGGACTCGTGCCGGTTGACTCCGCGGAAGACGAGGGGCCTGCCGTTGATGGTGAGCCTTCCCTGCGCGCAGGAGATCGTGCGGAAACCGACGCGTGTGTGCTGGACCTCGAGTGTGCGGCCCTCGGGGCTGATCACTTCGACCGTGAGGTCATAGAGGTTGGGTGCCTCGGCGGACCACAGCATCGGCCCTGGGACAGGGGCACTCAGCTCGACAACGGCTTCCCCGCTGGCGGCGTCGAATCGGGCGGTGCCGGTACGGGAGAGAATGGGGGATCCCTCAGCGTCGTGGAGGACGGCACGGACCAGATGGCCGGCAGGATCGGCCGACGACCCGGACCGCAGCGTCACCTGTGCCGTCAGGTCGGCGTCGCGGAAGTCGGCGTCGAGGTCGGTGCGGACGAAGAGGTCGTGCACATGGACCTGGGGTACGGAGATGAGATAGACGTCGCGGAAGATCCCGGACAGGTCGATCATGTCCTGGTCCTCCAGCCAGCTGCCGTTGGACCAGCGGTAGACCTCGACCGCGAGACTGTTCCCCTCCGGTCCCCGGTCGCCGCGCAGGTACGGACTGAGGTCGAATTCCGCGGGGGAGAAGCTGTCTTCGCTGTAGCCGACGAGTTCGCCGTTGACCCAGATGAAGAAGGCCGACTTGACGCCCTGGAAGGAGATCAGTGTCCGGCGGCCGTGCCACTCGTCGGGGACGGTGAAGGTGCGGAGGTAGGAGCCCACCGGGTTGAAGGAGGCCGGCGCGTGCGGGGGAGTAGGCTCCTCGTACCCGGTCCAGGGATAGCGGACGTTGAAGTAGGTCGGCTCGGAGTGGCCCTGCGTTTCCCAGTTGCCGGGCACTTCGATGCGGCCCCAGTCGGAGCTGTCGAAGTCCTGGTCGTAGAAGTCCAGGGGGCGATCCGCCGGGTTGCCGGACCAGGCGAAGCGCCACTCGCCGTTGAGCGAGCGGTAGTAGGGCGAGTCAGCGGGGTGACGGGCAAGGGCGGAGGGCACGTCGGCGAAGGGGATGAGCGGGCTGCGAGCGGGTTCCCGGTTCAGCTGGAAGACCTCGGGGGAGGCACCGATGACGGTGGCGGCGCGGGGGTCCGGTCGTGGTGCGCGCATGCGTCAGCTCCGAACGTCTCAGGGATACGCGGAGGCAGGCCGTGGATCTCCTGCCACGAGGATCACTTCCAACGTGCGTGGACCGTGGACTCCTTCCACCCGGTCCAGCTCGATGTCGCTGGTCGCGGAAGGGCCCGAGATCCAGGTCAGTGGACGGGCGGGGTCCAGGCGGGGGAGGGCCTGCGGTACGGAGTCCACGACCTGGTCCGCGGTCCGCACCACACACAGGTGGTGATCGGGTACGAGCGAGATGGCGCGGCGCCCTTGGTCAGGGCTCCCGTCGAGGACGATCGTGCCGGTCTCGGAGATCGCCAGGGCACAGCCGGTGACGACACTGTCCACCGTGTCCAGTTCGTCCGGCGACAAGGCGGCGGACGCGGAGTCGGGCACGACATGCACCTCCGCCCCGGCGAGCCAGGTCCCCGACAGCCCGGACGGCACCACCACGCGCCGCGCGCCCCGTGCGGCCAGCAGACGGGAGAGGAGCGCGGGCAGGCCGGCGGCGTCCGTGTGGTGGACGACGGCACGGTAGTCGGAGAGATTCCGGGCGAGCAGGTCGACGGACTCGGCGGGCGTGTGCTGCCCATGCGTGGTGAGGTAGTCGCGCACGACGGGGTGGTCTTCCGGGTGCTCGTCGCGTGGCACATCGCTCAGCGCACGCCGGAGGCGCCCGAGGACCCGCTCCTTGCTCGATCCTGGCCCCACCCCCACCCCCACCCCTGGCCCCACCCCTGGCCCCATGCCCGGCCCCGTGCCCGGCCCCGTGCTCATGTCGCTTCCCCTCGTGTACGGGCCCACCAGTCCCGGAAGGATTCGGCCGGTACATCGGGCAGTTCGCGGGTGTCCGTCCAGGCCCGGCCCGGGCCGGGCAGCCGTCCGGGATGGAGCCGGCGGGTGCGGGAGAGCAGCCGCTGGCCATGGCGCAACGCGCCCGGGTGGTCGAAGGTCCAGCGGGCGGCCCGCATCATGGCGCGCTCGGCCCTGTGCTTCCTGGCGGGCTTGATGACGGTGCGTGTTCCGCGCAGGGTGACCTCGCCGCCTTCCACGACCCGCTCACGCAGGTGGACCAGGACCTCCGGGATGTCGATGGCGACCGGGCACACCTCGAAACAAGCGCCGCACAGCGACGAGGCGTACGGAAGGGACTCCTCCAAGGGGGAGGAGAGACCACGCAGCTGGGGGGTGAGGATCGCACCGATCGGGCCGGAGTACGGCGAACCGTACGCATGGCCGCCGGCCCTCTCGTACACGGGACAGACGTTCAGGCAGGCCGAGCAGCGGATGCAGCGCAGCGCCTGGCGGCCGACCTGGTCCGCGAGGGTGTCGGTGCGCCCGTTGTCGAGCAGCACCAGGTGGAAGGAGCGTGGGCCGTCGCCGTCGGTGGTGCCTGTCCACATCGACGTGTACGGGTTCATCCGCTCCGCGGTCGAGGAGCGCGGCAGGAGTTGGAGGAAGACTTCCAGATCCCGCCATGCCGGCACGACCTTCTCGATACCGACGACCGAGATCAGCGTCTCCGGGAGGGTCAGGCACATCCGGCCGTTGCCTTCGGATTCGACCACCACCAGGGTCCCGGTCTCGGCGACCATGAAGTTCGCGCCGGAGACACCGACCTTGGCGCGCAGGAACTTCTCGCGCAGGTGCGTCCGAGCCGCCTCGGCGAGGTCGGCGGGCCGGTCACTCAGGCCCTCGGGCGCCGGGCGGCCCCAGCTCGCCATGCGGTCGCGGAAGATATCGCGGATCTCGCCGCGATTGCGGTGGATGGCGGGGACGAGGATGTGTGAGGGGAGGTCGTCACCGAGCTGGACGATCAGTTCGGCGAGGTCGGTCTCGTAGGCGTGGATCCCGGCGTCCTCCAGGGCCTCATTGAGGCCGGTCTCCTGGGTCGCCATCGACTTGACCTTCACGACCTCGGTCTCGCCGGTGGCCCGCACCAGGTCCGTGACGATGCGGTTCGCCTCCGCGGCGTCGGCCGCCCAGTGCACCGTGCCGCCGGCCCGGGTCACCGACTCCTCCAGCTGCACCAGGTAGTGGTCGAGATGGCGCAAGGTCCGGTCCTTGATCGCGGCACCGGCGGCGCGCAGCCGGTCCCAGTCGGCCAGTTCCGCGACCGCCTGGGCACGCTTGGCGCGGATGGTGTGCGTCGCGTGGCGGAGATTGGCGCGCAGGCGGCCGTCGCGGGTCGAGACGGCGGCGGCCTGGGGAAAGGCCGGCATGCCCAGGTAGGTGGCGCCGCGAGGGCGGTCCCGAGGGTCGCTGTCGGCGGGGCCCGGCGTCCCGCTCGCCGGGCTCCTCGGGGGATCGCTCCTGCGACTGCTGCTCACCGGACGTCGCCCTCCTCGCCGGCGAGTATTTCCGCGATATGGACAGGACGCACGGCCGAACCCGCACGGGAGAGGATGCCGCCGATGTGCATCAGACAGGAGTTGTCGACCGCGCACACGCCACCTGCGCCGGTCGTGGTGACGGCGCGGGCCTTGTCGGTGCCCATCGCGGCGGACACGGCGGGGTTCTTCACCGCGAACGTGCCGCCGAAGCCGCAGCACTCCTCCGCCCCTTCCAGCTCCCGCAGTTCGAGACCCTTCACCTGCTCCAGCAGGCGCCGGGGGCGGTCGCCGAGCCCCAGCACCCGGAGCCCGTGGCACGTGGGGTGGTAGGTGACGGTGTGCGGGTAGTACGCGCCGACATCCGTGACGCCGAGGACATCGACGAGGAACTCGGTCAGCTCGTAGGTCTTGGCCACCGCCTCGGCCGCCATCGCGGACAGCTCCTCGCCGCGGCCCTCCGTGGCGGCCTTCGCCGCGATCCGTGGGTAGTTGTCACGGACCATGGCGGCACAGGAGCCCGAGGGCGTGACGACGTAGTCGTGGTCACGGAAGGCCGCTGCGTAACGGCGCATCAGCGGCTCGGTCCCATGGCGGTATCCCGTATTGAACAGCGGCTGACCGCAGCAGGTCTGTTCCATCGGGAAGTCCACCCGCACACCCAGCCGTTCCAGCAGGGTGACGACCGCCTGGCCCGTCCGGGGGTAGAGAGTGTCATTGACGCAGGTGACGAACAGTCCTACGCGCATGTCCCCCTCCTCTCCCCGCTCCTCTTCCCACCTGATCATCCAGCGCCTCATACTGCCGCAGCGAGCGACCGCTGTGAAGGACCGGCCACGCGGCCGGGCCGGCGCCGGGGCCATCGCCACTCCGCTTGAATGTGAGGCATGGCTGATACCACCTTCACCTCCCGCACGATCGGCATCACGACCGGTTCCACGCAGACCGTGTACGACCTCACCGAGGAGTGCGCCGCGTTCCTCCGTGAGGTCGCCCCGGGGCGCGACGGACTGCTGAACGTCTTCACGCCCCACGCGACCGCCGGTCTGGCCGTCATCGAGACCGGCTCGGGCAGCGACCACGACCTGCTGGCCGCCCTCGGCGACCTGCTCCCCGCCGACGACCGCTGGCGGCATCGCCACGGCACTCCCGGGCACGGCCGGGACCACGTCCTGCCCGCCCTGGTCCCGCCGCACGCCACGCTGCCCGTGGTGAACGGCGAACTGGAACTGGGAACCTGGCAGTCGGTCGTCCTGGTCGATACGAACGTGGACAACCCGGACCGGAGGGTACGCCTGTCGTTCCTCGGCTGAGGACGGCCGCTGAGGACGGCCGCGCGGCGTCCGTGGAAGCCGGTGTCCCCGAGCCTCGGGGCTCTCGCAACAATGGCCCTACCAGGCATTCCTGGTAGGGCCTTGGCGCATGGCCGGAAGGCTCATCCGCGGTCGCTCAGCGGGCGATCAGTCCCGCTGTGCCGACTCCGGGAGCTGGCGCAGCTTGACGTCGGACTTGGTCTTGTAGGCCCAGTCCAGCATCTTCACCGCGTCCGGGTAGCGGGAGGTGGCGTCATTGAGGATGACGCCGACGACGGTCCGTCCGTCACGCTTGGCGGCGAACACCAGACACGGTCCGGCGGCTGTGCCGGTGCCGGTCTTGATGCCGATCGCGCCCTTGTACGAGCCGAGCAGCTTGTTCGTGTTGTCCCAGTAGTAGGTCCGCTTGACGTTCGCGGCCTTCTGCTGAGTGCCGGTCGTCTTCACGACCGTGCTGAACGTGCTGTTGGCGATCGCGTGCCGGGCGAGCTGTGCCGAGTCGCGAGGCGTCGTGTAGTTGGCCCCGGCCTGCGATATGCCGTCGAACGAGTCGTACTTGGTGTTCTTCATGCCGAGGTCGGACGCCCTCTTGTTCATCTTGGCGATGAACGAGCTCGTGCGTTGCTTCTCGGTGCTGCCGCTGCCGAACGTGTCGGCCAGCGCGTACGCCGCGTCGCACCCCGAGGGCAGCAGGAGGCCGTACAGCAGCTGTCGCACCGTCATCTTGTCGCCCGTGCGCAGATCGGCCGTGCTCGCGCCGTTCCGCTCCACGTAGTCGCGGTAGGACTGCTTGATGGTGACCTGCTTGTTCAGGTCGACTCCGCGTGTGTCCAGCACGACCATCGCGGTCATGACCTTGGTGGTGCTGGCCATCTGCCGCTTGGTGTCGGCGTCCTTGCTCCACAACTGGCGGTTGCTGCCGCTGTCGAGCAGGAACGCGCCCTTGGCGCCGGTCACCGCCGGGCCGCTCGCGGCCTGCGCGGTCGTCGCCGGCACCGCGACGGCGACCGCCGCGGCCGACGCGATCAGAGCGGCACCCCACCGGCGTGCCGGTCTTTCCCCACATCGCTCCATACATGCCTCTGTTTCTCGCGTGTTGAGTAGAGCGTGCAGATAATCGCACCTACTTCTTCACAGTGAGAAACGGGGCCGGTCCCGCGCCGGGGACGGCCCGTTCAGGAGCTCCGTTGAGCGGCCGCGCGCCCCACCGCGTCGACCAGCGGCACCACGCGATAGGGCACCCGCTCGCGCAGCACCATCTCGGTGCGCGTACGCACCACACCCGGGAACTGCACCAGTCGCTGGATGACGTCCTCCAGATGGCCGGCGTCCCGGGCGACGACCCGCGCCATCAGGTCGCCGCCGCCGGTGATCGAGAACGCCTCGATGATCTCCGGCACGTCCGCGAGCGCCGTGGCGACCGTGTCCAGGTGCCCCTGGGTCACCTCGATATGGACGAAGGCCAGCACGGGGTGGCCGAGCGCGGCGGGGGACAGCCGCGGCCCGGTGGCGGTGATCACGCCGTCGCGCTCCAGCCGGTCGAGCCGCGCCTGGAGCGTGCCGCGCGCGATGCCCAGCACACGCGCGTACTCCCGCACGCTCGTGCGCGGCTGCTCCAGCAGCAGCCGCAGAATGCTCGCGTCCAGCGTGTCCACGGCCATGGGCCGCCGACCTCCCTGTGGTCGTACTTCCTGGCCGGTAACAGTACCAACGGCTCAGCCCCGCACGGCGTCAAGTGCCGATGGCCGCCCGGGTTTCCGGATCGCCGGTCAGGCCCCGACCAGCGGAGATGGACGCGAGCTGTGCAGCGGCACCGCCAGTTCGGCCAGTGCCCGCTCCAGGCTGTGCAGGTGCGCGAGTGCCGGCTCGGCCAGCGGGTGCTCGGGCGCCGCGGCCGTGGCCCCCACCGCGTCGCGGGCCTTGCCCGGCGTCGTCAGCGACTCCACCGCGGCCTCCACGCGCCAGCAAGCGGCGGCGAGGCGGTCGTCGTGCGATGCCTCGGGGTCGGCGGCGATGGACGCCAGCCCCCGCACCTCGCGGGCGCAGTCGTCCAGGAGGGCCAGCACGCGACGGGCCTTCTCCTTGCGGGCGCCGAACGGGTTGAGCGGGTGGACGAGCGGGGCGAGCGAGAGCCGCACCCTGCCGAGCAGGAGCTCCAGTTCGGCGACCCGCGGGCCGGGGTCGGCGGCCTCGGAACCGGCGAGCCGTGCGGCCGCTTCGGCCGCGCAGGTGTGCACACAGTGCAGGGCGCGCTGGATCCACGCGTCGGTGGCGGCGTGCGTGGTCACGGGCAGGACGACCAGGACGGCGATGGCCGCGCCCGCCGCCCCGACGCCGGTCTGGGCCAGCCTGAGGATCAGCAGGTCCGCGTCCAGGACCCCGAGGAGCCCGTAGAGCAGCCCGGCCATCATGGTCACGGCGAACATCATCCACGTGTAGGAGACGGCGGACGTGTAGAAGATGCCGAAGACGCAGACGGCGACAAGGGCCGCGGTGGGCACGGCGGCCCCGTGCAGGGGGATCGCCACGAGGATTCCCGTGGCGATGCCGAGCACCGTGCCCAGGACCCGCCGGAAGCCGCGGACGAGGGTCTCGCCGCGCGAGGCGGTGTTGACGAAGATCCACCAAGCGGTGCCGACGGCCCAGTACCAGCGCGCGTCGGAGACCAGCTGCCCGACGGCGAGCGCCAGGCCGCAGGCGAAGGCGGCCTGGAACGCCTGCCGGGTCGTGACGCGCGCCAGTCCGCGGCCCGCGAGGGGCGCCGGGCCCGCGGGCGGCGGGGTATGCCGCTCGATGCGCCAGAGCCCGAAGCGGACGAGCCCGGCGGCCGCGAGCGCCATGATCACAGCCGCGTACAGGTGCGGCAGCTGGGCGGGGACGGCGTGCAGGAACTGCGTCGCGAAGAACATCATGAAGCCGAAGATCCCGAGCGCGTTGCCCCGCGCACCCCACCGGCGGGCGTACACCCCGCAGAAGACGACGGCCAGGAAGGCCGCGTCACGCACCAGTGGCATGCCGTGCAGCGCAGCGGCCAGCGCGAGCACGGGGAAGCCGACGACCGGCAGCAGGGCGGTGGTGATCACCTGGCGGCGTACGGTCGGGTCGGCGACCGTGAACAGCGCGAGCAGGGCCGTGAGCCCAGCGGTGATGGAAGCGGTCAGGGGCAGACCCGACAGCTGGACCACGGCGACGGCACAGGCCACGCCCGCGACAGCGCGGACGGCGACCCGCAGCCTCGCCCGGCCCGGATCCGGTGCCATGAACGCCCTCTTCAGCACTACTTCCCGCCCCTTCGACGCACGGACACGAAAAAGGCGCCACGGATCTCCGCAGCGCCATCGACGTCTCCATCAGACCATCTATCCGGCTGTTGGCTCAAGAGACGTCGGAATGACTGTACCAATGGCATGGTTACCCACCGTACTGTCGGCGCGCGAAGGGGCCAATGGCAACGCTGAAGGGCGGGCGTCGGCTCCGTCCCGTCCGGAGCCCGCCATCGCCCTGACCTCGGGCTTGTCAGTGGCTCCGTGTAGCGTCAGGTGTACAGAGTGATTCGGTGGGGAGGGTGGCACGGTGATCAGCAGTGACCAGCACAGCCGGCGGGGACGCTTCGCGTACATCGGCTCGTTCACGGCGGCGGGCGGGCCCGGTGTGACGGTCGCCGAGGTCGACAGCCGCACGGGCACGCTCACACCGGTGCATGCCACCGACGCCGTGGCCAACCCGTCCTTCCTCGCGCTGTCTCCCGGAGCGGACATGCTCTACGCGGTGAGCGAGACCGACGAGGGCGCCGTCGCGGCCTTCTCGCTGGCCGATCCCGCTCGGCTGGAACCGCTGGGCGAGCCCGTTCCCGTGCGCGGCGAGGCGCCGACGCACCTCGGCTTCGCGGGCAAGCACCTGTTCACCGCCAACTACGGTTCGGGCAGCGTCAGCGCCCTCCCGGTGCGTACGGGCGGAGCGCTCGGAGCGCCGTCCGCCGTCCTGCCGCACCGGGGTTCCGGCCCCGTGGCGGACCGGCAGCGCGGTCCGCACGCGCACGCCGTCGTGCCCGACCCCTCCGGGCGCCTGCTGCTCGCCGTGGACCTCGGCACGGATTCGGTGTGGATCTCTGCCCTCGACCCGGTGACCGGTCTGCCGCGCCCGCACCACGAGACGCGGCTCCGGTCCGGGACGGGCCCCCGGCACCTGGCCTTCCATCCCGGGGGCGACCGCGCGTACGTCCTCAACGAGCTGGTCCCGACCGTCACGGTGTGCCGCTGGGACGCGGCGGAGGGCTCTCTGGTGCCGGCCGGGGAGACGCGCGTTCTCAGGCCCGGCACGGATGCCGTCGCCTATCCGTCGGAGCCCGTGGTCTCCGAGGACGGGCGGTTCCTGTGGGTCGCCGTCCGAGGGCACGACAGCATCACCACCCTCGCCCTCGACGCGTCCGGCGACATCCTCGGGATCCACGCCTCCACCCCCTGCGGAGGCCACTGGCCCCGCGATCTCACGCTCCACCCCAGCGGCCGGTATCTCTACGCCGCCAACGAGCGGTCGGGTGACGTGACCTGGTTCGCGATCGACCCCGACACGGGCATACCGAGCCCCGCCGGGGCGCTCGCCGTGCCCGCCGCCTCCTGCGTGATCTTTTCCTGACACCGCACCGGAACGGCCGGAGGGGCTGAAACGGCCGGAGGGGCTCCCGCGGTGCGGGAGCCCCTCCGGACCGGACGGCTCCGGCCCGCCGTTCCGGGGCCTTGCCGTCAGGGTGTGTGGCACGTGGCGGCAGCGTTCGCCCTGCCGGTCACGCGCGTTCGTACGGGATGGATCGTCAGCGGACCGGTGCGCCCTGGAGCGACGGCTGGGTCGTCAGGCCCAGCACCGCCGCGTACTTCGCCAGGGCCAGCTTGCCGATCGCCGGGTAGGCGCCGAGCGGTTCGGCCGAGGCGCAGGACACCTCGCGCGCGGCCTCGGCCGCGAGACCCTCGGCCACCTCGGGGCCGATGATGCAGGGCGCGAGCGCCAGATTCCGGGAGCCGGAGGAGCGCAGCTGCTCCGCGGCGCGGGCGATGCCGCCTTCCTCGTCCAGCGCCGCCGCGAGCACCGGCACGGCCAGGCGGGCCGACAGCAGCATGCCGGTGATGCCCGCCGCCTGCACGGCCTCCTCGCCGCCGACGGTCGCCAGGATGATGCCGTCCGCGGCGGTTGCAACTGTGAACAGTCGCGCCCGGTCGGCGCGGGCCAGCCCGGCCTCCGAGAGACGCACGTGCAGGGCCTCGGCGAGCAGCGGGTGCGGGCCCAGCGTGTCGGTGAGCTCGGTGACGGAACCGCTGTTCATCACCGCTTGGCGTATGCGGCGCAGCTGCGAGCTGTCGGGACCCGCCAGCAGCGGCACGGCCACGGCGGTCGGGAAGCGGTCCCAGGAGTCGGCTCCGTCCCCCTCGGAGCCGTCCTGGGCTTCGCCGGCGCGAGCGGCCCGCTGGGCCGCCGCGTGGGCCAGCACCGACTCCAGTGACGGATACCCCACGTCGCCGCCTTCGGCGTCCACATAGCCGATGCGCGCGTCGAGCCCGGGGAGCTCGGAGCGGGCGATGCTGAGGGTCTCCTCGGCGAGCTGCCGGGTGGCGAGGTCGGGCGTCCCCGGCACGGCGAGGACGAGCGGCGGCGCGCCCGTCGGCGCGGCCGCCGGTTCCGGCCGCCGGTGTCGACCGGGCTGGCGGGGACGCGGCATTCGTACAGGCAGGCCAGGCGCGGGCCCTGTGGGGGAGCTCATGGCGCCGCATGTTAGCCGTTCATCGCACCGGGCCGTTCGGGCGGGGGCGATACAGCGCCGTCTGTCCGGATTTATTCGTCCAGACATACGGTCCACGAAGAGTCGTTCAGCAAATGATACGCAACATCACGGGATCCGTCGGCAAGTGCAGACTGTCCGTCACCAAGGCTCCTGCCACGCGCAATGCGCCGTCGAGCGGTGTGCCCTGGGCGGGAACGAGCTGTGCGTGAGGCAGTTGCGATTGCAATTCTTCGCGCAGTGGTGCGAGCAGCGGGTCACCCATGCGAAACAGTCCGCCCGTGAGTGCGACTTCACACGTCACACCGGCCGCACCCGGCCCGGCCGTTTCCGCTGCCGCGTGCGTCGATCGGCCGGAAACCGGCCATCGGCGCGGGCATGCGGCGGCGGCGGTCTCGGCGATGTGCCGGGCCGCCTCGCGGAGGATCCGGGCCGCGACGGGATCCTCCGGAGCGCACCGGGCGACCTCGGGCGCGAACGAGGCGAGGACCGCGGGCCGGTCCGGGCGCGGGTAGAGCGCGGCGGGCAGATCCGGCGCCGGGCCGAGAGTGGTGGTCATCCGGGCCAGCAGCGCGTCCGATCCGCCGGCCCGCCCGTCGTGCGCGCGCAGCGCCGCCTCGAGCCCGGCGCGGCCGATCCACGCACCGCTGCCGCAGTCGCCCAGCAGATGACCCCAGCCGTCCGCGCGGCGCCAACCGCCTTCCTGGGTCAGGTCGGTGCCGAGCGCGATCATCCCGGTGCCCCCGGCCACCACCGCGCCGGGGCGCTGGCCGAGCGCTCCCGCGTAAGCGGTGACCGCGTCCGAGGCGAGCGCGAGGCGGCGCACTCCGAGGGCCTCACGCAGGGCGCCGGGCAGGACGGCGCGGAGCTCGTCGCCCAGCGCGGCCATTCCGGCGGCGCCCACGCAGGCGGCTTCGCAGGCTTGCGCTCCGGCGCGGGTGAGCAGGTCCCTGGCGGCGGGCAGGACGTGATCGAGGAGCCGCCGGGCTGCCACCCCCGCCGGGGCGGGAGAGGTCCAGGTCAGTGGCGGGCCGCTGCCGTCGGCGGGGGCCAGGGCGATCCGGATGCCCGAACCGCCCGAGTCGACCCCCAGCACATGGCCCGCCGGGCCTGTCACAGGCCCGGCCGGCTCACGGCAGCTGCCAGTTCACGGGGGCGGCCCCCTGGCGGGCCAGCAGCTCGTTGGCCCGGCTGAAGGGCCGGGAGCCGAAGAAGCCGCGGTCGGCCGACATGGGGGAGGGGTGCGCGGACTCGACGGACGGCACATCGCCCAGCAGTGGCCGCAGATTGCGCGCGTCACGGCCCCACAGGATCGCCACCAGCGGGCCGCCGCGGGCGACGAGCGCGCGGATCGCCTGCTCGGTGACCTCCTCCCAGCCCTTGCCCCGGTGCGCCGCGGGCTTGCGCGGAGCGGTGGTCAGGGCCCTGTTGAGGAGCAGGACGCCCTGCTGGGTCCACGGCGTGAGATCGCCGTTGGACGGGCGGGGGAGACCCAGGTCGGTGTGCAGCTCGCGGTATATGTTCTCCAGGCTGCCGGGCAGCGGGCGCACCTCGGGCGCGACCGAGAAGCTCAGCCCCACGGCATGGCCGGGCGTCGGATACGGGTCCTGACCGACGATCAGCACTCTTACGTCGTCGAAGGGTTGCTGGAAGGCCCGCAGCACATTCGCGCCGGAGGGCAGATACGTACGGCCCGCGGCGATCTCGGCGCGCAGGAAGTCGCCCATCGACGCGATGCGCCCGGCCACCGGTTCCAGCGCCTTGGCCCAGCCGTGTTCGACGATCTCGTTCAAAGGTCGTGCAGCCACGGGGCGTCACTCTACTGGCTCAGTGCGTGCCCGTACGAACGCGTCCGGCCCATGGGCAGGTTCCGGCCGGGGGCGTGTCCCTCGAACGGGGGTCCCGCCAGCTTGTACGAGAGGTGTCGTAATTCGAGAATTCTCGTAGTACGGTGTTTCTCGTACCAGCCGCAGCGCGTCGGCTGCACCGGCGGAAACGGAGTCTTTGATGAGTGCCCTCTTCGAGCCCTTCACCCTGCGCTCGCTGACCATCCCCAACCGGGTCTGGATGGCGCCCATGTGCCAGTACAGCGCGGACGACCACGGCCCCGACATGGGTGTGCCGCACGACTGGCACTTCGCCCACCTCGCCGCCCGGGCCGTCGGCGGCGCGGGGCTGATCCTCACCGAGGCCACGGCTGTCTCCCCCGAGGGGCGCATCTCGCCCGCCGACCTGGGGCTGTGGAACGACCGGCAGGTGGCGGCATTCCGGCGCATCACCTCCTTCCTGGAGGCCCACGGCGCGGTGCCGGCTGTCCAGCTCGCGCACGCCGGACGGAAGGCGTCGACCGAGCGGCCGTGGCGCGGCGGCGGTCCCGCCGGCCCGGAGGCGTACGGCTGGACGACCGTCGCGCCCTCCCCGCTGCCCTTCGCGGAGGGCTATCCCGCGCCGCGCGAGCTGACCAAGGACGACATCGCCCAGGTGGTCGCCGACTTCGCCGCCGCCGCTCGGCGGGCGCTCGCGGCCGGCTTCAAGGTCGTCGAGATCCACGGCGCCCACGGCTATCTGATCAACGGGTTCCTCTCCCCGCACAGCAACCACCGCACCGACGAGTACGGCGGCTCCTTCGAGAACCGCACCCGGTTCGCGCTGGAGGTCGTGGACGCGGTGCGCGCGGTGTGGCCCGAGGAACTGCCCGTGTTCTTCCGGATCTCCGCCACGGACTGGCTCACGGAGAACGCCGAGGACGACCGGGAAGGCTGGACCGCGGACGAGACCGTGCGGTTCGCGAAGGACCTCGCCGCGCACGGCGTGGACCTGCTCGACACCTCCACCGGCGGCAACGCTCCCGATGCCGTCATCCCCACCGCGCCCGGCTATCAGGTCCCCTTCGCCGCCAGGGTGCGCGAGGAGACCGGCCTGCCCGTGGGCGCCGTCGGGCTGATCACCGACCCCGCCCAGGCCGAGGAGATCGTGGCGTCGGGCCGGGCGGACGCGGTGCTCCTCGGCCGCGAACTGCTCCGCGACCCCTACTGGCCGCTGCGCGCGGCCACCGCTCTGGGGCTGCCGCCGCGCCGGCCCGCCCAGTACCGCAGGGCCGCCTGACGGCTCGGGGGCCACGGGATCAACTCCCGTGGCCCCCGGCCGCGTCGCCCGCTGTGAATGAAGCAGGCTGTGGATGAAGCTGTCTATGGATGAACCGGTGCGGCCGTCACTTCAGCGCGCTGCGCTTCTGCCACTGGTCCCACGTCTCCTGCCAGACCTCGAGGCCGTTGCCGACGTCGGTCACCTTGGTGCTGCTGGTGTTCTTGACCTCGACGGTCGAGCCGATGGGCAGGAAGTCGTAGACCCGCTTGGCGTCGCTGGTGGTCATGCCGAAGCAGCCGTGGCTGTTGTTCTCCACGCCGAGCGACTGGTTCCAGGGCGCCGAGTGCAGGAAGGTGCCGGACGCGGTCAGGTGGGTCACCCACTTCGAGTCCAGCATCCACTCGTTGCCGTGGCCGATGGTGGCGGAGTCCATGGTCTCGTCGGCGTTCTTGCTGCGCACGGTGTGGACGCCACCGCGGGTGGGGTCCACGGGTGAGCCGGCGGAGCCCTTGATGTCCCCGACGGGCTTGCCGTTCTCGTACATCGTCAGCGTGTGGCTGGGCACGTCGATGACGGCCTTGTGGTCGGCGCCTATGGAGAAGCCGAACTGGTAGTTCCGCGCGAACCAGCCGCCCTCACCGGAGTTGACGCCCGAGAGGTTGCCGTTGACGGAGACCTTGGTCCCGGACGGCCAGTAGTCCTTGGGGCGCCAGTCGATCCGGTCCTGGCCCGACCAGTCCTTCACCCAGCCCCAGGCGCCCTCCACCTTCGGCTGCGTGGTGACCTTCAGGGACTTCTCGATCTCGGCGCGCTTGCTCTTGTCCACCGGGTTGTCGAAGAGGATCGAGACGGGCATGCCCGTGCCGACCGTCTGCCCGTCGCCCGGGGTGTTGGTGAGCTTGTTGACCTTCGACGCCTGCTTCGTGGTGAAGGTCGCGGTGGAGGAGGACTCCTTGCCCTTGCCGTCCTTGCCGCCCTTCGCCGTGGAACGCACGGTGTAAGTGGTCTGCGGGCCGACCTTGCCCTCCGAGGTCCAGGAGGAACCGTCGTCGGCCAACTGGCCCGTGACCTTCTGCCCCTTGTCGTCCTTGACCTCGACTCCGGTGAGCCGGCCGCCCTCGGCCTTCACCGATATCGGGGAGCCGAGCTCGACCTCCTTGCCCTCGCCCGGGGTGACGGTGATCCGGGCCTCGGACCCGGCATCGGCACTGGAGCCGCCGGATCCCCCCGAACAGGCGCTGAGCACCAGGGAACCCATCAGGGCGGATGCCAACAGGACGGAGCGACGGCCCGATCCGACGTGCACGTGAGTCGACCTTTCTCGTATCAGCAGAGCCAGCGGCGGTCACGGCCGCGTCGCCCGAACCGGTCGACTGCACCCCCCCGCCACACTTCTACAGATGATCGACACGCATGTACGGTTGCGCGAAAAATAGAAACATTTGTGTGGCTGACCGCTTTTGGTCGATGTCCTGGCCGAAACTCATACGATGCCTCTCGTAGTAAGCAGGTCGGCGAAGTACGATGGATCTCGTACACCGGCTCCCGGGTGCCGCCTTCACGGACCCTCCGAAGCCTTGCCGACCTGAAGGAGCAGCCGTGCAGACGCAGACCCGGCCCCCGTCCCCAGGCCGTTCGCTGGAGCACCCCGAACGGGACGAGATCCGTCTCGAAAGCGTGCTGCACGCGCTCTCCGACCCCCTGCGGCTGAAGATCACCTGCTGTCTCGCCCGCACCGAGGACGAGCTGGCCTGTTCGGTGTTCGAGCTGCCGGTCAGCAAGTCCACCACCACACACCACTTCCGCGTGCTGCGCGAGAGCGGCGTGATCCGCCAGACCTACCGCGGCACCGCGAAGATGAGCGCCCTGCGCCGCGACGACCTCGAAGCCCTCTTCCCCGGGCTGCTCGACGCCGTCCTCACCTCGGCCGCCCATCAGGAGGACCGGCTCGCGGGCGACTGAACCGCCCGGCCGCCGAGGACCTCAGCGCCGGGTGCGGGCCGCGGTCAGCAGCCCCTCCCAGTCCGGGATCTTCACCGGCCCCCGGCCCAGGCGGCGGCCGAGCGCGGACTCCGCGGCCTCGATCCCCAGCCACCCTGGCCACTCGACCACCTCCCGGGCGACCGCGCGCAGTGCCGACCGCGCGTCCTCGACCGGCCTGCGCGCCCCGAGCGCCTCGGCGTCGGCCAGCAGTGAGCCGACCGTCTCCTTGGCGCACGAACGGTTGGTGCCGATCACCCCGGTCGGCCCGCGTTTGATCCACCCCGCCACGTACTCACCGGGCGAGGGCACCCCGTCGCGCAGCACTCTGCCTCGCGCGTGCGGCACGGTGCCCCGCTCGCCGTCGAAGGGCAGCCCCGGGATCGGCACCCCGCGGTAGCCCACCGACCGCAGCACCAGCTGCGCGTCGATCTCCTCGAACCGGCCGGTGCCTCTCACGCCGCCCCGGCCGTCCGGCACGGTCCGCTCGAAGCGCACCGCGCGCACCGCGCCGTCCCCGAGCAGGGCGACAGGACGCAGGAAGAACCGCAGGTGGATCCGGCGCGCCAGGCCCCGTCCCGGTGCCTCTCCCCAGCTCCGCAGGACCTCGACGTTCCGCCTGCTCGCAGACGGCAGCCCCGAGGGGTCCGCCCACGCCGGATCCAGCGCCGTCTCGGCGGGCCGTACGCGGACCTCGGCACCCGGCAGCTCACCCAGCTCGCGCAGCTCCTTGGTGGTGAACTTCGCCTGCGAGGGCCCGCGCCGGCCCACCATGTGGACGTCCCGCACGCGGCTGGCGGCGAGCGCGGCGAGGGCCGCGTCCGGCACGTCCGTCGGCCGCAGCTCATCGGCGCCGCGGCCCAGCACCCGGGCCACGTCGACCGCCACATTGCCCACCCCGATGACCACCGCCGAGCGCGCGCCGAGGACGAAGCCGCCGGGCGCGGCGTCCGGGTGGGCGCTGTACCAGGAGACGAACTCCGTGGCCGAGAAGCTGCCGGGCAGGTCCTCACCGGGAATCCCGAGCCTGCGGTCGGTCGCGGCGCCCACGCAGTAGACCACCGCGTGATAGAGCTCCAGGAGCCGACGCGGTGTCAGGTCACCGGGCCCGTCACCGACCGGGACATTGCCCAGGAAGGCGATGGCCGGGTGCTCCAGCGCCGTGCGCAGGGTGCCCTGGAGCGACTTGATCTTCTCGTGGTCGGGCGCCACCCCGTAGCGCACCAGACCGTACGGACAGGGCAGCCGGTCCAGGACGTCCACCGTCACTCCGGGGACGTCCTGCTGCTGCACCAGTGCCTGGGCGGTGTAGACCCCGCTCGGTCCCGACCCGACGACTGCGACGCGAAGCACGGTGGGGCCCCTTCCCGCGGGGGCGCTCCCCGCAGTCGTCCCGCAGATGCGTCCAGGATGGCACCAGGGGAGGGCCGCGCGGGAGAGGCACCGGAGGCGTGGCGATCGCAGGGGGCCGATTGTGGCCATGCCGGGGCGGCCACGCGCCGGGTGAGCCGTGTCTCACCTGCGGGGCGCCGCTTGTATATGAAACGAGTTGCATAGCAGGATCCGGGGCATGGCGCTCGAGCACGCGATCCTCGTCTCCCTGCTGGAGAAGCCGGGCTCCGGCTATGAGCTGGCCCGGCGGTTCGAGCGGTCCATCGGATACTTCTGGACCGCCACCCACCAGCAGATCTACCGCGTCCTCAAGCGGATGGAGGGCGACGGGCGGCTCGACGTCCGGGACGTGCCGCAGCAGGGCCGGCCGGACAAGAAGGAGTATTCCGTCGCCGCCCCCGGCCGGGCCGCCCTCTCCGAGTGGCTGCACGAACCGATCGAACCCGAGAGCGTCCGTCACGACCTCGCCGTGAAGATCCGCGGCGCGGCCTTCGACGACCCCGCCGCGCTGATCCGCGAGGTCGAACGGCACCACCGGGCGCACTCCGAGCGGCTCGCGCACTATCTCGCGGGCGAGGCGCGCGACTTCACCGGCGCCGAGGCCCCGGACCCGCTCGATGCCGGACAGGAGCTGCAACACGTCGTGCTGCGCGGCGGCATCGCGTACGAGCGGATGACGATCGCCTGGCTCGACGACGTGCTCGCCACCCTCCACCGGCTCCGCCCCCAGCGCTGAATCCCTTACTTCTCCGACACCCTCAACCGTCAAGCCGGAAAGGCGAACATCCATGGCCGACCAGCTTCTGTTCAACCCGCGCACCTACGACCCGGCGCACTTCGACCCCGAGACCCGCAGGCTGCTGCGCGCCACCGTCGACTGGTTCGAGCAGCGCGGCAAGCGCAAGCTGATCGAGGACTACCGCTCCCGCGCCTGGCTGGCGGACTTCCTCGCGTTCTCCGCCAAGGAGGGGCTGTTCGCCACCTTCCTCACCCCGGCCGCCGCCGGGCAGGGGGACGCGCGCTGGGACACCGCCCGGATCGCGGCCCTCAACGAGATCTTCGGCTTCTACGGGCTCGACTACTGGTACGCCTGGCAGGTCACCATCCTCGGCCTCGGCCCGGTCTGGCAGAGCGACAACACCGCCGCGCGCGAGCGTGCCGCGGAACTCCTCACCCAGGGCGAGGTGTTCGCCTTCGGCCTGTCCGAGAAGGCCCACGGCGCCGACATCTACTCCACCGACATGCTGCTGGAGCCCGACGGCGACGGCGGTTTCCGGGCCACCGGCTCGAAGTACTACATAGGCAACGGCAACGCCGCCGGGCTCGTCTCCGTCTTCGGTCGCCGCACCGACGTCGAGGGCCCCGACGGCTACGTCTTCTTCGCCGCCGACAGCCGTCACCCGGCGTACCACCTCGTGAAGAACGTCGTCGACTCCTCGAAGTACGTCAGCGAGTTCCGGCTGGAGAACTACCCGGTCGCGCCGGAGGACGTGCTGCACACCGGACGCGCCGCGTTCGACGCCGCCCTCAACACCGTCAACGTCGGCAAGTTCAACCTCTGCACGGCCTCGATCGGCATCTGCGAGCACGCGATGTACGAGGCCGTCACCCACGCGCACAACCGCGTCCTCTACGGCCGTCCCGTTACCGCCTTCCCGCACGTGCGCCGCGAGCTGACCGACGCGTACGTCCGTCTCGTCGGGATGAAGCTCTTCAGTGACCGCGCCGTCGACTACTTCCGCTCCGCCGGGCCCGACGACCGCCGCTACCTGCTCTTCAACCCCATGACGAAGATGAAGGTGACCACGGAGGGCGAGAAGGTCATCGACCTGATGTGGGACGTCATCGCGGCCAAGGGCTTCGAGAAGGACACCTACTTCGCCCAGGCCGCCACCGAGATCCGCGGGCTGCCGAAGCTGGAGGGCACGGTCCACGTCAACCTCGCGCTGATCCTCAAGTTCATGCGCAACCACCTGCTGGACCCGGCCGACTACGCGCCGGTGCCGAGCCGCCTCGACGCGGCCGACGACGCGTTCCTCTTCCGCCAGGGGCCGGCCCGCGGTCTCGGCTCCGTGCGCTTCCACGACTGGCGCACCGCTTACGACGCGTACGCCGCCGTGCCCAACGTCGCCCGCTTCCGGGAGCAGGCGGACGCCCTGTGCGCGTTCGTCACCACCGCCGCCCCCGACGAGGAGCAGAGCCGCGACCTCGATCTCCTGCTCGCCGTGGGCCAGTTGTTCGCGCTGGTCGTGCACGGTCAGCTGATCCTGGAGCAGGCGCGGCCGGCCGGCCTCGACGAGGACGTGCTGGACGAGCTGTTCGCCGTCCTCGTCCGCGACTTCTCCGCGCACGCCGTCGAGCTCCACGGCAAGGACTCCGCCACCGCCGAGCAGCAGACCTGGGCGCTGGGCGCGGTCCGCCGCCCGGTCGTCGACGAGGCCCGCTCCGCGCGCGTCTGGGAGCGCGTCGAGGCGCTGTCCGGCGCCTACGAGATGGCGCAGTGACAAGCGGTGGCCGCACCCGGCACACCGGGTGCGGCCACCGCCACGACGAGCCCTCAGCCCAGGGGCTTCTCGAGCACCGCCTTGCGGTGGCTGAACGTCTCGATGGAGTAGCGGCCGTGGTAATTGCCCATGCCGCTCTCGCCGACGCCGCCGAACGGCAGGTCCGAGACCGTCAGATGGGCCAGCGGAAGGCCGAACCCGAGCCCTCCGGAGGAGGTTTCGGCCGCGAGGCGCCGCCGGGTCTCCTCGGACTCCGTGAAGGCGTAGAGCGCCAGCGGCTTGTCGCGGTCGTTGATGAAGCCGATGGCCTCGTCCAGGCCGGGGACCGTGACGATGGGCAGGACGGGACCGAAGATCTCCTCCCGCATGACCGGCGCTTCCGGGTCGACGTCGGCCAGGACGGTGGGGGCGATGTACTTCGTGGCGCGGTCGGTGCCGCCGCCGGTCACCACGCGTCCGGAACCGAGCAGGCCGGACAGCCGGTCGAAGTGGCGCTCGTTGACGATCCGCCCGTACGTCCCGGACGCCGCAGGGTCGGATCCGTACAGCTCCTCGACGGCCCGCGCGAGGGCCGGCTCCAGCGCGCGGGCGGTCTCCGGGTCGGTGAGGACGTAGTCGGGCGCCACGCACGTCTGGCCGGCGTTGAGGAACTTGCCGGCCGCGAGCCGTGCCGCGACGACCGCGAGGTCGGTGCCCTTGTCGACGAACACCGGTGACTTGCCGCCGAGTTCGAGGGTGACCGGGGTGAGGTGCCTGGCCGCGGCGGTCATGACGATGCGGCCGACGGTGCCGTTGCCGGTGTAGAAGATGTGGTCGAACCGCTCCTCCAGCAGGGCCGTGGTCTCCGGGATGCCACCGGTCACGACGGCGACCGCGTCGGTGTCGAGATACCGGGGCAGGAGGCGGGCGAGGGCCGCGGAGGTGGCCGGGGCCAGCTCGCTGGGCTTGGCGACCACGGCGTTGCCCGCGGCCAGCGCGCCCACCACGGGGGCGAGGAGCAGCTGCGCCGGGTAGTTCCAGGGCGCGATCACCAGGACGACGCCCAGCGGGTCGTACTGCGTCCAGGCCGTGGCCTCGCCGAGGTGCGCGGGCACCGGGGCGGGCTCGGGCCGCAGCCAGGCGTCGAGGTGGTCGAGGGTGTGGTCGATCTCGCGGATCGTGAAGTCGATCTCGGTGCGGTACGCCTCGTACGCGCTCTTGCCGAGGTCCTCGTGCAGGGCGTCGGCGAGGGCCGCGCCCTCCTCGGTGAGCAGGGTGCGCAAGCGGCGCAGCTGAGTGGTGCGCCAGTCGACGGGCTTGGTACGGCCGGTGCGGAAGGTGGCGCGCAGCCGGGCGACGACGTCGGCGGGCTGCTCGGGAGCGGGGTGGTGCATGGTGCCTCGATCGTGGGTGCGGGGTGCCTCGCCGGAGGGGCTCGGCGGCATGTGCTTGAGGTTCTCAAGCACATGCTTCGATGTAAATGCCAATCTTTCAGGTTGTCAAGCAATGGCCGCGGAGGCCGGAAGTGTCCGGCGCGCCCGCCGGCTCTCGGTGGCCGCCGAGACCGCGAGCAGTGCCACGCCGCCGATCAGCCAGCACACCAGCGAGAGCACGCGGCCGTCGAAGCCCGCGCCGCCGTCGAAGTAGAGCAGGCTGCGGGCGCCCTCGACGAAGCCCGCGCCGTTCCAGAAGCCGTGCAGCGAGCCGAAGAAGCCGTTCTGGAGCTCGGGCCGGAAGACGCCGCCCGACGAGGTGAAGTTCAGCATCACGAAGAGCACCATCAGTGCCAGCGTCGTCCAGCGCTTGAGGAAGGTGTGCAGGCCGATGCCGATGGTGATGACGCCCGCGGAGTAGAGCCAGCCCATGGCCCACACGGTCGCGTAGTCGTGGTCGACGATGTGGAAGACCGGCCCGGCGAGCGCGATGCCGATGACGCTCACCACCACGGAGGTGGCCAGGCCGATCGCCGCCCGGGTCCAGAGCTTGAAGGCCGCGCCGGCGGCCCCGATCGCGGCCACGCTGCCGTACGAGCCGATGCTCAGCGCGACCAGCAGGAAGAAGATGCCCTGCCCGGTCGGGTCGCCCTTGGAGAGCGTGGTGAGGTCGGTGACCGTCAGCGGTACGCCCTGCCGGTCCGCGACGGTGCGGAAGACGGTGGTGGCCGCCACGGCGGTGGTGTCGGAGTTGGCCTTGGCCACCAGCGCCTCGGGGTGCGCGGCGTCCGGGACGTACGCGCCGGCCAGGTCGCGGTCCTCCAGGCGCGCGACGGCGGTCTTGCGGTCCGCGACGGTGGTGACGTCGAGCGTGTCGCCCGCCTTGCTCTGGAGGGTCCGGGCGAGCGCGTCCGCCTTGGCCGAGGTGCCGACGACCGCGACCTTCATCTCGTGCGGTTCCGGCGAGTGGAAGGCGCCCAGGTAGGCGAGGCCCATGCCGAGGCACATCAGCAGCGGGGTCAGGAGGTGGAGCGTGACGTGCTTCGCGTGGTGGCGTGGCCCGTGGGTGGCGTGGCGTGCGTGTGCGGCTGCGGTCATGGGGGCGACTCCTCTGGATTAGGTTGGTAAATGCAACCAATGTCAGATGTATTATGCAACGAATATGGAGGAGGACGTATGCCCGACCGCGATGTGACCATCAGCACCATCCAGCGCGAGCTGACCGCTTTCGCCCGCCGGGCACGCCACAAGGCCGCTCAGATCCACCCCGAGCTGTCCCTGGTCACCTACACCATGCTCGACCACATGAAGGAGACCGGCGGCTGCCGCGGCACGGACCTGGCCGAGCACTTCCTGCTCGACAAGTCCACCGTCAGCCGGCAGACCGCCGTGCTGGAACGCCTGGGCCTGATCGTCCGCGAGCCCGACCCGGACGACCGCCGGGGCCAGATCCTGCGGCCCTCCGAGGACGGCCTGCGGCTTCTGGAGGAAGCGCACCGCCAGCGCAGGGTGACCTTCGAGGAGCGCTTCACGGAGTGGGGCGACGAGGATCTCGAGCGCTTCTCCGGATACCTCCAGCGCTACAACGCGGTGAGCTGACCCGTGTGACGGCTTCGCCCCGGTGCCTGGCCGCAGGGCCGGGCACCGGGGCGAAGGGGAACGGCTTGCCGCGAAGGGCTCAGTCGGTCCTGGCCGCGCGCCTGCGGCGGACGGCGAAGACGCCGCCGATGAACGCCAGCGCCGCGCCCGACCCGCCGACGATCAGCGGGGCCTGCGACGAGGAGCGGTGTGCCGGGGCCGCGGCCCGGTAGCCGCTGGAGTAGCCCTTCGTGTCGTAGTCCGAGCCCGGCTGCTTGTCGGCGAGCCGGCTCTTCAGCAGCGTCTGGTAATCGGCCAGCGGCAGTGAGGACTTGCCGTCGATGGCGCTCTTGGCCGCGTCGTTGAGGGGCTGCACGGTGTTGTCGAGCTTCAGCTCGTACCAGGCGTGGTCCTGCGGGGTGGAGAACACCGCGGCGCCCAGGTCCCCCTTCGTGGGATAGGTGGCGTCGCTGTCGCCCTCGCGCACGGCGGCCAGGTGCCAGCCGCCGCCCTCGGTGGCGCCGAGCATGACCGTGGCGGTGCGGCCGTTGCCCGCGCTGACCGAGGACACCGCGTAGGTGAGCCGGAGGGCGTCGGTGAGGACGGGTTTGGCCTTGCCGGCCACGAAGTCCGGGGTGACCTCGTAGAGGGCGACCGGGTCCTTGACGGTGAAGGACGGCACGCCCTGGCACGGGTCCGTCGCGGCGGGGATCGACTGGGCTCCCCGGGTGCCGCCGTGCGGGACCGGAACGCTGAGGAACCGGCAGACGGTGTTGTGGACGGTCGTCGACTTCACCGCGTCCAGGGCGGCCTGGTAGTTGGGGATGTCGAGGGGGCCGTCGGCGGCGTGGGCCGCTCCGGTCGCCGCCGTCAGCGCCGCGGACGTGCCCAGCGCGAGGCCGAGGGACAGGCGGGCGAGGCGGGTGGTCCGCCGGGTGCTGGAGCTTCTGTTGTCACGCATGATGCCCTCCCTAGCCCTGGATCCGCTCGCGGCTGTGCGTCCACTTGAACGAGCTGTTGCTGACGTAGTCGTTGTAGTTCCACCACGTGTAGGTCTGGGTGTCCGGCCACGGGTCCCCGACGGCGATGGTGTTGTTGGTCTCGTCGTAGCCGTAGACGACGTTCATGTGGCCACCGCCGGACGTCCAGCCGATGCGCACGGCCATGGGCCGGCTCGCGTTGACCTCGTTGGAGACCTCGCTGAACGACAGCGGGCTGCTCACTCCCTGGCCGGTGTTGCTGAAGCCCATGCCCTGCCAGGCACCCGCCATGTCCCCGAGGGTGGCCGGCTGGTTGGCGCAGCTGACGCCGGTCGCGTTGTGCGCGAGATTGCAGAAGTCGGTCTGGCTGTAGTTGTAGCCCCACCAACTGGCGATGGTGTTCCCCGAGGCGTCCCAGCACCACTGGGTCTTTTCCTGTTTCTGCATGCTGATGTCGTCATAGGCCCCCGCCTGGGCCGTTCCGGTGGCGGCCACCAGGAGTCCCGACACGGTCAGCGCGAGGGCCGACGCGGTCGTGGTGAACCTGCTTCTGCTCATCTTTCTTTCCTTCCCGATGAGTTGGTTGCCGGGTGCATCCAACGCTTTACAGGGGCGTGAATGAGAACGCGTGGAAAAGAAAGTCGACAAGAATGTGCGGGCGCTTCCAGGGGTTGCCCGAGGGGAGCAACAGGTGCGAAGCCGGGCAAACTGTGCCGCTGGTGGGAGGATTCTCTCCGCTGGACCCCCGTGTCCGGAGAGGCGGAATTCCAGGACAGCGCAACGAGTCAACGTTAGCCAGAGGTCTCGTGGATGCTTCACCCGGACGAGCGAGCGAACATCATATGAGAGGCGTGGAGTGAGGGGCGAATTCCAGCCTCGTGATTGCCAGGGAAGAAATCCGTGGCATCAATGGAGGTCGCTTGTCCGGTGGTTGTGGAGTTCGCCACTCATGTTTTGCCGCCGTTTCGGCAAGGCTCACCTGAGTTTCTGTCACCGGCCCCGCGGATATCCGATGCGGGCGGTAGGGTCCGCGCCGCGTGAACCGCGCACGCCGCGGTCCGCGCGTCGGTGGACGCGGACCGCGGCGTGCACGCGGTGGGCCCTGCCCGGGGCGGCGCCCGCGCCGGGTCAGGCCGCTCGGCGGTCGGCCGGCCGCGGGAGGCCCAGGCGGTCGCGCAGGGTGGTGCCTTCGCGCGTGGCCGTCGGCGCGTGGCCGCCGGCGCGCACCGCGGTCGCGAGGGAGAGGACGGCTTCGTGCGCCGCCTCGGCGGGGCCGGCGGGGGCGAGCAGGGTGAAGCCGTCCGCGGCACCCGCCGCGAACAGGGCCCGCAGCCGCTCGGCCTCGTCCGGGCCGCCGTCCACCCGCCAGTCGATCAGCACGGCGATACCGTCGGCGTCGCGCCCGGCGGCGCGGGCCTGCTCCCGTACGGCCTCCCGGAGCCGGGCGGGGTCCTCGCCGTCCGGCACCGTGAGAAGGACGACGTCGGCGACGCGGGCGGCGAACGCGATGTCGTCGGCGTCCGCCGGGCGGTGGACCAGGAGGGGGTGCCCCTGCGGCGGGCGGGCGATGTTGAGCGGTCCCGCCACGTCGAAGTGCTCACCCCTGTGGTCGAGCGCGTGCAGCTTCTCGGGGGTGAAGTACACCCCCGACTCCCGGTCCCTGCGGAAGGCGTCGTCGTCGAAGCTGTCCCACAGACCGGTCAGTACGGCGGTGAACTCCGCGGCGCGCGAGCGCCGGGCCGCGGCGGACGAAGGCCCGTCGGCCCGGCCGTAGTTGGCCGCTGCGGCCGGGTCGGCGCCGGTGAGCGGCTGCCAGCCGGCGCGCCCGGGAGTGAGGTGGTCGACCGTGGCCAGGACCCGCGCCACGTGGTAGGGGAGCGCGTGCTCCGTGGACATGGCGGCCACGAGCCCCACCGCACGCGTCGAGACCGCCAGGGCCCCGGCCAGGGTGCCGGCCTCGAAGTGCGGGTCCTCGGCCGGGGCGGTCGCCGCCGACTGGCTGTCGTGGAGCAGCAGCGCGTCGATCCCGGCGGCCTCCGCCCCCCGGGCCCGGTCGCGGGCCCGCGCGAACACGCCTGCGTCGGTGCCCGGGTCGGTGATCAGCCGGGTGAACAAGGTGATGTGGTCAGCGCGCTGAGTCACGCGGCACCTGCCTTCAGGGTCGTCTGGCCGGTCGCGGCCGTCGCGCTGTCCGAGGAGGGGGCGGTCAGCCCCAGCTTCTCGCGGAGCGTGCCCTCGACGTATTCGTCGTGCACCAGGCCGCGGCGGCGCAGCTCCGGCACGACATGGTCGACGAAGGCGTCGAGGGAGGCGGGGAGATGGGGGAAGTCGACGATGTAACCGTCGGCCGCGCGCTCGGTGAAGCCGCGCTCCATGTGGTCGGCCACCTGCTCCGGCGTGCCGGCGAAGAAGTCGGCGACCTGGCGCAGCGCCAGCTGACGAAGTGTCAGTTTTTCCCGGTGTGCCAGCGTCATCCACATCTTCGCCGTGCTGGACGAGCGGTTGGACGCCGGGATGTCGGGCACCGGACCGTCGAGCGGATACCGCGTCAGATCCAGGTCGCCCAGCTGCTCCTGGAGCGCCCGGACGGCCACGATGTCGGGCACGAGCTCGTGCAGCTCGTCGATGAGCCGGCGCGCCTCCCGCTCCGTACTGGCGACCAGAGGCTGGACGCCGGGCCAGATCTGGACCCGCTCCGGGTCCCTGCCGTGCGCGGCGACCCGGCGCTTCAGGTCGGCGTAGGTCTCCTGGCCGTCGGACAGCAGCGTGTGCCGGGTGAAGATCACCTCCGCGTGCCGGGCCGCGAACTCCCGGCCCACGGGCGAGGCCCCGGCCTGGAAGATCACGGGGCTGCCCTGCGGGGAGGCCGGCAGGTTCAGCGGGCCCCGGACGTCGAAGAACTCGCCCCGCCCCGCCCCGTCCTGCTCGCCCGCCCACAGCCGCTTGGTGACACCGATGAACTCCTCGGCGCGCACATAGCGCAGGTCGTGCTCCATGTGCTCGGGGAAGCCGAAGTTGCGCGACTCCCAGGGCGCGGCGGAGGTGACGACGTTCCACCCGGCCCGGCCACCGCTGACGCGGTCGAGGGAGGTGAACCTGCGGGCGATGTCGTACGGCTCGTTGTAGGTGGTGGTGGCCGTCGAGGCGAGCCCGATGTGCTCGGTCCCGGCGGCGTAGGCGGCCAGCAGGCTCAGCGGCTCGAAGTGCTCGTTGCGCGCGGTCTGGCTGATGTGCTGGACGTCGGTGCCCCAGACGGCCACCACGTCCGGCACGAAGAGGCAGTCGAACAGGCCCCGTTCGAGCGTGCGGGCGCACGCGAGGTGGAAGGCGAAGTCGAGCTGGGCGTCGACCGGAGTGGAAGGGTGCCGCCAGGCGGCGATGTGTGAACCGGGGCCGTCGATTATGGCCCCGAGTTTCATCGTGCGTTTCCGATGAACCATGCGATCTTCCCTAGAGCTGAATGTTTGGGACGAAAGGACTCTCATCGGGAACGCGCACCGCGCGGGGGTTCCGAGAGGTCACTGCGCAGCGACGGTACTAGGTGCCCGCGCCATCTGTCTGTTCGCAAGAGCTGAATTCTCCGACTGTCAGCATGCCTCACGGCCGGGCCGTGCGGAGCACCGGGGAGCCCCGGATCCCGGTGCGGGACGATGGGGTGCGCGTGCTGAAACCGCGCTGAAACCGCACCCCGCCATACTGGCTGGTAACCGCCCCGGGGCCGCTGGAAGTACCGCGCTGTCGCGTGGTCTGTGAAGCGGTGCCGCAGGGCGGATTCGAGTAGTTCTTGGTCGGGGGACTGGGTGACTTTTTCGACGCGGAGACGGGTGTCGCGCGGGTGCTTGCCGCACCCGGAGCAGGCTGGTGGGCGCGGGTGCGCCCGCTCCTCGCGGACCGGGTGCGGGCGGCGGCGCGGCGCGCCGGTCCCCGTGTGCGGGAAATCCTGAGAATTGACACGACGCCTCGCCGTACCGGCGCAGGCGGTCTTCAGTCGATCGCTGATCCACGGCTTTCGTGAGCGAAAGCCGTCCCGATCACGCGTAATTCTGCCCAATCTGCTTCGGGGGCTTGAACGGGCTGCCCGCGTGCACGTTGTTCCGGTATTCCTGGAGGGATATCTTCGATGAGCGGTTACGTTATGTCCGGGCGTGACGACCGGAACTCCAGTGCGCGGATCGCGGTCGTGGGATTCTCGTGCCGAGTCGCCGGCGCGAGAGGCCCCGAGGAGTTCTGGCAGCTCCTCAAGGAGGGCCGGTCGGGAGTCGGGGAATTCCCGGCCGCCCGCCGCACCGGCCGGGAAGCGGGCCTTTCGGACCTGCCGGGCGGATACCTGGAAGGCGTCGACCGCTTCGACGCCGACTTCTTCGAGGTCTCACCGGCCGAAGCCGCCGCCATGGACCCCCAGCAGCGCCTGGCGCTGGAGCTGGGCTGGGAGGCGGTGGAGAACGCCGGGACCTCGCCCGACGCCTTGCGGGGCACCCGGGTCGGCGTCTTCGTCGGAGCCATCAACGACGACTACGCCGCCCTGCTGCACCGCGGCGGCCCGGACGCGGTGACACGGCACAGCCTGACGGGCACTCAGCGCAGCTTCATCGCCAACCGGATCTCCTACGGCCTCGGCCTGCGCGGCCCCAGCGTCGTGGTCGACACCGGCCAGTCCTCCTCCCTCGTCGCGGTGCACCTCGGGGTGCAGAGCCTGCTGCGCGGCGAGTCCGACGCCGTCCTGGCGGGCGGCGTGAACCTCATCCTCTCCGAGCACAGCACGAACAGCCTCAAGCGCTTCGAGGCCCTCTCGCCCGACGGCCGCTGCTACACCTTCGACGCGCGGGCCAACGGCTACGCGCGAGGCGAAGGCGGCGGATTCGTGCTGCTCAAGCCCCTGGACCAGGCGGTCGCCGACGGAGACCGGGTGCTGGCCGTCATCGAGGGCACCGCCGTCAACAACGACGGTGGCGGCGACGGCCTGACGGTCCCCAGCGCCACGGCCCAGCGCGACCTGCTGCTCGACGCCTGCGCGGCGGCCGGGATCTCGCCCGCGGACGTCCAGTGCGTCGAACTGCACGGGACCGGCACCAAGGTCGGTGACCCGCTGGAGGCCGCCGCCGTCGGCCAGGCGCTCGGAACCGCGCGCCCCGACGGCAAGCCCGTCGTGGTCGGTTCCGTCAAGACGAACATCGGGCACCTGGAAGCGGCGGCCGGCATCGCCGGGCTGCTGAAGGTCATCTCCTGCGTCAGCCACCGCGAGTTCGTCCCGAGCCTCAACCACGAGACGGGGAACCCGCGCATCCCGCTCGCCGAGTGGAACCTCAAGGTCCAAAGCGAGCACGAGACGTGGCAGGGCGAGAACGGACGGCTCGTCGCCGGCGTCTCCTCCTTCGGCCTGGGCGGCACCAACTGCCATGTGATCGTCACCGACCCGCCGTCCGTGCCGCGCGACGGACACGCTGCCGGAGCCCCGGCAGAGCCCATGGCGCCGGGCCGTGCGCTTCCCTGGCTGGTGTCCGCCCGAGGCGAGGCCGCGCTGCGCGAGCAGGCGGAACGCCTGGACACCTACGCGAGCCGGCACCCGGAAGCCGACGTCCACGCGGTCGGCCGCACACTGGCGGCCGGGCGCGCGCGGTTCGAGCACCGGGCCGTCGTGGTGGGCGAGGACGGGGCGGGCCTGCGCGCCGGGCTCCAGGCGCTGGCCACGGGCGGCGGCGCCGCGCACCTGGTCCGCGGTGTGGCCGCCGGCGCGCGCGACCACGCCGATGCCCAGGCCGACCCCGGCGTGGTCTTCGTCTTCCCCGGCCAGGGGTCGCAGTGGGCGGGCATGGCCGCCGGACTGCTCGCGTCGTCCCCGGTCTTCGCCGAGCGGATGGCCGAGTGCGAGGCGGCCCTCTCACCGTACGTCGACTGGTCCCTCACCGAGGTGGTACGGGACGCGGACGCGAACCGGCTCGACCGCGTCGACGTGGTGCAGCCGGTGCTCTGGGCGGTCATGGTGTCGCTCGCGGAGGTGTGGCGGTCCGTGGGCGTCCGGCCGGCCGCGGTCATGGGCCACTCCCAGGGCGAGATCGCGGCAGCGGTGGTGGCCGGAGCCCTGTCGCTGTCCGACGGCGCGAAGGTGGTGGCGCTGCGCAGCCAGGCGATCCGGGAGAGCCTGTCGGAGCGCGGCGGCATGGCCGCCGTCTCGCTGGGCGCCGCGGCGGTCGCCGAGCTCATCGCCGGATTCGGCGGGCGGCTGTCGGTGGGAGCGGTCAACAGCCCCACGTCGACGGTCGTGTCCGGCGAGCCCGGCGCGCTGGAGGAACTGCTCGCCCGCTGCGAGTCCGAGGAGATCCGGGCCCGCCGGGTGCCGGTGGACTACGCCTCGCACTGCGCCGAGGTCGAGGTCGTCCGTGACGAGGTGCTGCGCGAACTGACCGGCATCGCGCCCGGCCAGGCGGCCGTCCCCTTCTACTCCGCGGTGACCGGCCGCACACTCGCGGGCCGGGAGCTGGACGCGGACTACTGGTACCGCAATCTGCGCGAGACGGTGCGGTTCGAGGAGAGCGTACGGGCCGCGGTGGCGGACGGGTTCACCCGTTTCGTCGAGGTGAGCGCCCACCCGGTCCTGGTGGCCGGTGTGGAGGAGACCCTCGAAGCGGCGGGTGCCGACGAGCGCGCCCTGGTCGTGGGCACGCTGAGGCGCGACGAGGGAGGCTGGGACCGCTTCCTGCTCTCGGCCGCCGAGGCGTGGACGCGCGGCGTCGAGGTGGACTGGTCCGTGCCGCTGGGGCAGGGGCCGAAGGCGGCCGGCCTGCCGACGTACGCCTTCCAGCGCCGGAGCCACTGGCTCGATGTGCCGGGCGTGGCCGCTCCCGAGGTGATGGCTCAAGTCCCCGCCGTCCAGCGGGAGTCCGAGCCGCAGGCCGCCACCCCTGCCCTCACCCCCGAGCGGCTGGAGGATCTCGTACGCGACGAGGTCGCCGTCGTCCTCGGGCACCCCTCGCCCCACGACATCGACATGGGCCGTACGTTCAAGTCGCTCGGCTTCGACTCCCTGGCGATGGTCGACCTGCGCAACCGCCTCAAGACGGCGACCGGTGTCAACCTGACCACCTCCGCGCTCTTCGACCACCCGGCCCCGTCCGCGATCGCCGCCCACCTCGGCCGCCGGCTGCTCGGCGTCGACGAGACGGCGGAGCCGCAGCCCACCGCGGGCGCCGCCGACGACGAGCCGATCGCGATCGTGGCGATGGCCTGCCGCTTCCCCGGCGGCGTGGAGTCGCCCGAGGACCTGTGGGACCTGGTGATGGCCGAGCGGGACGTCATCGGCGACTTCCCGGTCAACCGCGGCTGGGACCTGGAGAAGCTCTACGACCCGGAGTTGGAGCGGCGCGGCACGAGCTATGTGCGGCACGGCGGTTTCCTGCACGACGCCCCCGACTTCGACCCGGCCTTCTTCGGCATCTCCCCGCGTGAGGCGCTGGCGATGGACCCGCAGCAGCGGCTGCTGCTGGAGACCTCGTGGGAGACCTTCGAGCGGGCCGGCATGGACCCCTCGTCGCTCCGCGGCAGCCGGACCGGCGTGTTCTTCGGCGCGATGTTCCAGGAGTACGGACCCCAGTTGCAGGAGGGCGCGGAGGGCGTCGACGGGCACCGGCTCACCGGCGGGACGATCAGCGTGGCCTCGGGCCGCGTCGCGTACACCCTCGGCCTGGAGGGCCCCGCGGTGACGGTGGACACCGCGTGCTCGTCATCGCTGGTGGCACTGCACTGGGCGGTGCGGTCGCTGCGCTCCGGTGAGTGCTCGATGGCCCTGGCCGGCGGCGTGACGATCATGCCGACGCCGGGGATGTTCGTGGAACTCAGCCGCCAGGGCGCGCTGTCGCCCGACGGGCGCTGCAAGGCGTTCTCGGCGGCCGCCGACGGCACCGGATGGGCCGAGGGCGTCGGCGTGCTGCTCGTCGAGCGGCTCTCGGACGCGCGGCGCAACGGCCACCAGGTGCTGGCCGTGATCCGCGGCAGCGCCACCAACCAGGACGGCGCCAGCAACGGCCTGACGGCACCGCACGGACCGGCCCAGCAGCGCGTCATCCGTGCCGCGCTCGCCGACGCGGGTCTCGCGCCCGACGAGGTCGACGCCGTCGAGGCGCACGGCACGGGCACGACCCTGGGCGACCCGATCGAGGCCCAGGCCCTGCTGGCCACCTACGGCCAGGGCCGCGCGGCGGACCGGGCGCTGCGGCTCGGATCGCTGAAGTCCAACATCGGGCACACGCAGGCGGCGGCGGGCGCCGCCGGTGTCATCAAGATGGTCATGGCGATGCGGCACGGGACGCTCCCGCGCACGCTCCACGTGGACGAGCCGTCGCCGCACATCGACTGGTCCGCGGGCGCCGTGGAACTGCTGACCGAGCCCGCGGAGTGGACGGCGGACGGGCGGCCGCGCCGGGCCGGCGTGTCATCGTTCGGCATCAGCGGCACCAACGCCCACGTGATCCTCGAAGAGGCCCCCGCCGACGCGCGGTCGTACGGCCCGGGCCCGGCCGACGGCAGCGACGGCACGCACCCCACGGCCACCGGCGGGCCGGTGCCCTGGGTCGTCTCCGGCAAGTCCGAGGAAGGGCTCCGGGCACAGGCCGGCCGGCTCGCCGCCTTCGCGCAAGCCCGCACCGAGCTGTCCCCGGTGGACGTGGGCTGGTCGCTGGCCGCGTCGCGCGCGGAGCTCGAACACCGCGCCGTGGTGCCCGCGCCCGACCGCGACACGGCCCTGACCGGCCTGTCGGCGCTGGCCGGCGGCCTGCCCGCGCCGGGTGTCGTCTCCGGCACGGCCGACGTACGGGGCAAGGTGGTGTTCGTCTTCCCCGGCCAGGGCTCGCAGTGGCGGGGCATGGCGGCCGAACTGCTCGACTCCTCGCCCGTGTTCGCCGCGCGGCTCGCGGAGGCGGACGCGGCGATCGGGCGGTTCGTGGACTGGTCGGTGGCCGACGTGCTGCGGCAGGAGCCGCACGCGCCGTCGCCCGACCGGATCGAGATCCTCCAGCCCGTGCTGTTCGCGGTCAACGTGTCACTGGCCTCGGTGTGGCAGGCGGCGGGCGTGCGGCCCGCCGCCGTGGTGGGACACAGCCAGGGCGAGATCGCCGCCGCCTGCGTGGGCGGGGCGCTGTCCCTGGAGGACGCGGCGAAGCTGACCGTGCTGCGCAGCGCCCTCTTCGCCCGCGAGCTGGTCGGCAACGGAGCCGTCGCCTCGGTGGCGCTGCCCGCCGACGAGACCGAGGCCCGACTGGCCCACTGGGACGGCCGCCTCGTCATCGCCGGACGCAACGGCCCCCGGGCGGTCACGGTCGCCGGTGACATCCCGGCACTGGAGGAGTTCGTCGCCGCCTGCCGTGAGGACAACGTCCGCGCACGGGTGGTCGGTTCGACAGTGGCCTCGCACTGCGCGCAGGTCGAGCCGCTGCGCGAGGAGATCCTGGAGCTGTTCGCCGACATCACCCCGGCCGAAGGCACCGTGCCCTTCTACTCCACCGTCACGGGCACCGTCCGCGACACCCGGGAACTGACGGCCGACTACTGGTTCGACAACGCCCGGCAGCCGGTGAACTTCGAGGCCACCGTGCGGGCCCTGCTCGCGGACGGCTTCCGGTTCTTCGTCGAGTCCAGCGCGCACCCGGTGCTCACCACCGGCATGCAGGCGACGTTCGAGGACGCGGAGACCGAGGCAGTGGCCATCGGCTCGCTGCGCCGCGACGAGGGCGGCCCCGCCCGGTTCCTGACCTCGCTGGCCGAGGGATATGTACGCGGCCTGCCCGGCGTGAACTGGAAGGCCCTCTTCACCGGGACGGACGCGCAGCTCACCCAGCTGCCGACCGCCGCCTTCCAGCGCGACCGCTACTGGCTGGAGACCACGGCCCCCGGCACCGGCGACCCGGCCGCCCTCGGCCTCGGCGCCGCCCACCACCCGCTGCTGGGCGCGGCGGTACGGGCCGCGGCCGACGGGAGCGTCCTGCTGACGGGCCGCCTGTCGGCGCAGACGCACCCCTGGCTCACCGACCACGCCGCCCTGGGCAGCGTCCTGCTGCCCGGCGCCGCGTTCGTGGAACTGGCCCTGCGGGCCGGCGAGACGGCCGGGTGCGGCCTGCTCGAAGAGCTCACCCTCGAAGCCCCGCTGCTCCTGCCCGAACGCGGCGCCGTCCAGGTGCAGGTGGCGGTGGAGGCACCGGGCGCCGACGGGCGCAGCCGGGTGGCGGTGTACGCGCGGCCTGAAGCCGCCGACGCCACCGGCACCGACGAGCCCTGGACCCGGCACGCCACCGGCCAGTTGAGCAGCGCCGCCGTGACACCCGCCGCCGAGCTGACGGCCTGGCCGCCGCAGGGCGCGCACCGCGTCGAACTGGACTCCTTCTACGAGCGGGTCGCGGACATCGGCTACGGCTACGGACCCGCCTTCCAGGGGCTGCGCGCCGCCTGGCGCGCCGGCGAGGAGATCTACGCCGAGGTGGCCCTGCCCGAGGAACAGGGCGCGGACGCGGCCCGGTTCGGCATCCACCCCGCCCTGCTGGACGCCGCACTGCACCCCGCCCTGCTGAGCGCACTCGACGAGCAGGACACGCAGGGCACCGCACCCATGCGGCTGCCGTTCGCCTGGAGCGGCATCGCGCTGCACGCCGTGGGGGCCACGGCCGTACGCGTACGGGTCGCACCGGCCGGCGCGGACGCCGTGTCCGTGACGATCGCCGACGCCACGGGCGCACCGGTGGCCTCCGTGGAGTCGCTGATCCTGCGCCCGGTGTCGGCGCGGCAGCTCAGCGGCGCCGAGGACCCCACCCGCAACGCGCTGTTCCGCACCGAATGGACGGCGCTGCCCACGACCGGCGACGCCACCGGCACCAGCGGCTGGGCGGTGCTCGGTGGGACCGGGCCGCTCGACGCGGCCCGGCACGCACCCGACATGGAGACGCTGTTCGCCGACGGCGCCGCACCGGAGACCGTGGTGGCCACGTGCCCCGCGACTCCCGCGGACGGCGGTCTCACGGCGGCCGCGCACGAGTCGACCGCCTGGGCACTGACGCTGGCACAGACATGGCTGGCCGAGGAACGCGCCGCGGAGTCCCGCCTCGTCGTCGTGACCCAGGGCGCCGTGGCCACCCGGCACGGCGAGGACATCACCGGCCTGGCGCACGCGCCGGTCTGGGGCCTGCTGCGGTCGGCGCAGTCGGAGAACCCCGGCCGGTTCGTGCTGGTGGACGTCGACGGGCCGCAGACCTCCCGCACGGCACTGGCCGCGGCGGTCGCGGCGGCCGTCGCCGCGGACGAGCCGCAGGTGGCGGTGCGCGAGGGCGTGGCCCTGGTGCCCCGCCTGGCCCGTGCCGCCGCCCAGGAGACCGCCGAGCGCACCGCGCCGGCCACGACGGGCACGGTCCTGATCACCGGTGGCACCGGTGCCCTGGGCGGGCTGCTGGCCCGCCACCTGGTCACCGAGCACGGCGTACGGCACCTGCTGCTCACCAGCCGCCGGGGCCGGGACGCCGCCGGGGCCGGGGAACTCGCGGCCGAGCTGACCAGGCTCGGCGCCGCCGACGTGGAGATCGCGGCCTGCGACGCCGCCGACCGCGACGCGCTCGCCGCCCTGCTGGCCACCGTCCCCGCCGACCGTCCGCTGACCGCCGTGGTCCACGCGGCCGGTGTGCTGGACGACGGCCTCGTGGCCTCCCTGACCCACCAGCAGACCCAGCGGGTGCTGCGGCCGAAGGTCGACGCGGCGGTCAACCTGCACGAACTGACCCGCGAGCTGGACCTGTCGGCGTTCGTCCTCTTCTCCTCCATCGCGGGCACCTTCGGCAACCCCGGCCAGGGCAACTACGCGGCGGCCAACGCCTTCCTCGACGCCCTCGCCCAGCACCGCCGCGCCCGGCAACTGCCCGCCCACTCCCTCGCCTGGGGTCTGTGGGACAGCTCCAGCGACATGCTCGGCCACCTCCGACAGCAGGACCTGGCCTGGATGGAGCGCGCGGGCATCCAGCCCCTGCCGTCCGCCCTCGGCCTGGCCCTGCTCGACGCGGCGATCACCCGGGACGACGCGCACCTGGTGCCCGTACGCCTGGAGATGACCACGCTGCGCCGCGAGGCCGCCTCCGGCATGCTGCGGCCGCTCTTCCGCAGCCTCGTCCGCACGGTGGCCCGCAGGACGGCCGCCACCGCCGGCACCCCGGGAAGCGCCGGACTCGCCCAGCGGCTCTCGGGCCTCGGCCAGGACGAGCAGAACAGGGCCCTGCTGGACCTGGTGCGCGCGCAGGTGGCGACCGTCCTCGGCCACGCCACCCCGGAGACGATCGCCTCGGGCCGCCCGTTCAAGGAACTCGGCTTCGACTCCCTCACCGCGGTGGAACTCCGCAACCGCCTCAACGCCGCCACCGGCCGGCGCCTGCCCGCCACGCTCGTCTTCGACTACCCCACCCCCGACCTGCTCACCGGCTACCTGCGCTCCGAACTCCTGGGCGCCGAGCCGGCACCGGCCGCCGGGCCGCCGGCCCCCGCGGGGCAGACCGCCGCGGCGGACGAGCCCATCGCGATCGTCGGCATGGCCTGCCGCTACCCCGGCGGAGTGGCCTCGCCCGAGGACCTCTGGCGACTGGTGGAGACGGGCGGCGACGCCGTCTCGGCCCTCCCCACCGACCGCGGCTGGGACGAGGGACTCTACGACCCGGACCCGGAGGCCACCGGCAAGAGCTACGCACGCGAGGGCGGCTTCCTCTACGACGCGGGGGACTTCGACCCGGCGTTCTTCGGGATCTCCCCGCGTGAGGCGCTGGCCATGGACCCGCAGCAGCGGCTGCTGCTGGAGACGTCCTGGGAGGTGTTCGAGCGCGCCGGCATCGACCCGACGACGCTGAAGGGCAGCCGGACGGGCGTGTTCACCGGTGTGATGCACCACGACTACGGCACGGCTTCCGAGACCCCCGAAGGCCTTGAGGGTTACGCCGTCACCAGCACCCAGGGCAGCGTCGCCTCGGGCCGCGTCTCCTACACCTTCGGCTTGGAGGGCCCCGCGGTCACCGTCGACACCGCCTGCTCCTCCTCCCTCGTCGCCCTGCACCTCGCGGTGCAGGCCCTGCGCTCGGGCGAGTGTTCGCTGGCGCTGGCGGGCGGCGTGACGGTGATGGCCACCCCCTGGGTGTTCGTGGAGTTCAGCCGCCAGCGCGGCATGGCACCCGACGGGCGGTGCAAGGCGTTCTCCGCGTCGGCGGACGGCGCCGGCTGGTCCGAGGGCGCGGGCGTCCTGCTCGTAGAGCGCCTGTCGGACGCGCGCCGCAACGGACACCAGGTGCTCGCGGTCGTCCGCGGCAGCGCGGTCAACCAGGACGGTGCGAGCAACGGCCTCACCGCCCCCAACGGCCCCTCGCAGCAGCGGGTCATCCGCGCGGCACTGGCCGGCGCCGGACTCTCCGCAGCCGAGGTCGACGCGGTGGAGGCACACGGCACGGGCACCACGCTCGGCGACCCGATCGAGGCTCAGGCCCTGCTCGCCACCTACGGCCAGGACCGCCCCGCCGACCGGCCTTTGCGGCTGGGCTCCGTCAAGTCCAACATCGGGCACGCGCAGGCCGCCGCCGGCGTCGCGGGCGTGATCAAGATGGTGGAGGCCATGCGGCACGGAGTGCTGCCGCGGACCCTGCACGTGGATCAGCCGTCCCCGCACGTGGACTGGGCCGCGGGTGCCGTGGAACTGCTCACCGAACAGACGGAGTGGACCACCGACGGCCGCCCGCGCCGCGCGGGCGTCTCCTCCTTCGGTATCAGCGGCACCAACGCCCACGTCATCATCGAGGAGGCCGGTCCCGAGCCCGTACCCGCCGAGGCCGCCGACGCCCCGCCGGCCGCGGTCATGGTGCCCTGGCCCGTCTCCGGCCGTTCCGAGGCCGCCCTGCGGGCGCAGGCCGCGCGGCTCTCCGCGTACGTGGCAGCCGGCACCGACCTGGCCGTGCCCGACGTCGGCTTCTCGCTGGCCACCACACGGGCCGCCCTCGAACACCGCGGTGTCGTCCTGGCGGCGGACCGCGCGACCGCCCTCGCGGGCCTGACCGCCCTGGCCGACGGTTCGCCCGCCGCCGGGACGTTCACCGGCAGGGCACCGGAGGACCCGGGCCAGGTCGTCTTCGTCTTCCCCGGCCAGGGCTCGCAGTGGCGGGGCATGGCCGCGGAACTGCTGGAATCCACACCGGTGTTCGCCGAGCGGCTGGCGGAGTGCGACGCGGCCCTGCGGCCGCACGTGGGCTGGTCGGTGACGGACGTGGTCCGCGGCGCGGACGACGCCCCCTCGCTTGACGACGTCGTGGTCGTGCAGTGCGCCCTCTGGGCCGTCATGGTCTCGCTCGCGGCCGTCTGGCAGGCGATGGGCGTGCGGCCCGCCGCCGTCATCGGCCACAGCCAGGGCGAGATCGCCGCTGCCGCAGTGTCCGGCGGACTCTCCCTGGAGGACGCGGCGAAGGTCGTCTCACTGCGGGCCGGCGCGATCGCCGGAGAACTCTCCGGCCGGGGCGGCATGGTCTCCGTGCCCCTGCCCGCCGGCCGCGTCCGCGAACGCCTCGCGGCGTGGGGCGAGCGGATCTCCGTCGCCTCCGTCAACGGACCCTCCTCCACGGTCGTCTCCGGCGAACCGGAGGCACTGGAGGAACTGCTCGCCGCCTGCGAGGCCGACGGCGTCCGCGCCAAGCGGATCCCGGTCGACTACGCCTCGCACTCCGCCCAGGTGGAGGCCATCCGCGAGCAGGTCGTCGACGCGTTGCAGGACATCGAGCCCCGCCGCGGCGACATCCCCTTCTACTCGACGGTGACCGGCGGGATGTTCGACACCTCGGGCGCGGACGCCAAATACTGGTACACCAACCTGCGCCAGGAAGTGCGCTTCGACGAGACGGTACGCGCCCTGCTGGCGGACGGGTTCGGCTTCTTCGTCGAATCCAGCGCCCACCCGGTGCTCACCGTCGGGCTCCAGGAGATCTTCGAGGACACCGGCACCGAGGCCGTGGCCCTGGGCACCCTGCGCCGCGAGGAAGGCGGCCGGGAACGCCTCCTGGCATCGGTCGCCGAAGGCTACGTCCACGGCCTGGCCGTCGACTGGGACGCGGTCTACACCGGCACCGCCGCCCGACGCGTCGACCTGCCGACGTATGCCTTCCAGCGGGAGCGGTTCTGGCTGGATGTGGCGGTGCGGCGTGGTGATGTGGCGGGTCTGGGGTTGGTGGCTGCCGGTCATCCGTTGCTGGGTGCGGTGGTGTCGTTGCCTGATGACCGGGGTGTGGTGTGGACCGGCAGGCTTTCCTTGGCTGAGCAGCCGTGGCTGGCGGATCATGCGGTGTTCGGCTCTGTGGTGTTGCCGGGTGCGGTGTTCGTGGAGTTGGTGCTGCAAGCCGGTGAGCGGGTGGGGTGCGGTCGTCTGGAGGAGTTGACGCTTCAGCAGCCGTTGGTGCTGGGTGTTTCCGGTGGTGTGCGGTTGCAGGTGGCCCTGGCCGGTGTGGATGAGAGTGGTCGGTGTGCGGTGACGGTGCACTCCTGCCCTGACGTCGATGCCGATGTGGTGGGTGGCGATGTGTGGACGCTGCACGCCACGGGGACGTTGATGGGCGCGGATGGTTCTGTTGCCGGTGTGGGTGAGGGTGTGTGGCCGCCGGTTGGTGCGGTGCCGGTCGAGGTGGGTGGTCTCTATGACCGGTTGGCGGACCAGGGGTATGGATACGGTCCGGTGTTCCAGGGCGTGCGTGCTGCCTGGCGGCGCGGCGCGGAGGTCTACGCCGAGGTCGCGCTGCCGGACTCCGTGAGCGGCGAGGCCGCCGCGTACGGCATCCATCCGGCGCTGCTGGACGCCGTCTTCCACATGTCGATCGATCCGTCCGCCGACGAAGTGCGGCTGCCGTTCGTGTGGTCCGGCATCGAACTGTCCCAGGTGGGCTGCGCGTCGACGGTACGGGTGAGTGTGATGCCGTCGGCCGACGGTGACGTCTCCGTGCACGTCGTGGACGAGGCGGGTGCGCCGGTGCTCTCGGTGGACCGGCTGGTGACGCGCCCGGTGGCACGGGAGCAACTGCGCGCCGCGAACGGCGGCCTGCGGGATGCCCTGTTCGAGATGGAATGGATTCCGGCCTCGGCTTCGCCTTCGGCAGAGGCGTGGGGTTCGCTGGGCGACTCCGGGCCGGTGCCCGGTGTGGTGGTGTGGGCTCACAGCGGTGATGCGGAGCAGGATTCCGGCAGCGTGTCCGAAGCGACTGCCCGTGCGCTGCACACTGTGCAGGAATTCCTCGCGGACGAGCGGTACGCGGATGCGCGTCTGGTCGTCCTGACACGCGGTGCTGTAAGTGTCGCCCCCGGCAAGGACGTCGGGGACCTGTCGGCGGCTCCGGTGTGGGGTCTGGTGCGTTCGGCGCAGGTGGAGCACCCGGACCGGCTGTTGCTGGTCGACTTCGAACCGGGCCTCTCCGAGGCCGCGGAGGAGGCCGCTTTCCGTACAGCGCTGGGTGCGGCCGAGCCGCAGGTGGCGGTCCGCGACGGCAAGGCGTACGTGCCGCGTCTCGCGCGGCTGACCGCCGCCCCGGAGCGCACGGTGTCCTTCGACGCGCAGGGCACGGTGCTGGTGACCGGCGGCACGAGTGGCCTGGGCGCGCTGGTGGCCCGGCACCTGGTCTCGGCGTACGAGGTACGCGACCTGCTCCTGGTGTCGCGACGCGGCAGTGCGGCCGAAGGCGTGGACGAACTCGTCGCGGAACTGGCCGAGTCGGGCGCACGCGTTCGCGTCGAAGCGTGCGACGTGGGCGACCGTGACGCCCTCGCCCGGCTGCTCGCCTCGATCCCGGACGACCGCCCGCTCACCGGCGTGATCCACAGCGCGGCCGTGCTCGACGACACCGTGATCGAGTCACTGGACGCCGAGCGGCTGGCCGGTGTGTTCCGTCCCAAGGCGGACGCCGCGCTCCATCTGCACGAGCTGACGGCGGGGCTCGACCTCTCGGCGTTCGTCCTGTTCTCCTCCTTCGCCGGGGTGGTGGGCAGCGCCGGACAGTCGGGCTACGCCGCGGCGAATGTCTTCCTGGAGGCCCTGGCGCAGCGGCGTCGTGCGCTCGGACTGCCCGGGGTGTCGCTGGCCTGGGGCTGGTGGGCCTCCGACGGTGGCCTGACGGGCGGACTGTCGGAGGTCGACCGGGGCCGGCTGTCGGCCCTCGGACTGGCCGCGATGTCCGCAGAGGAAGGGCTGGCACTGTTCGACGCGGGCCTGTCGGCGGAGAGTGCCTCGGTGGTCCCGGCGTTGCTCGATGTGGCCGGTCTGCAACGGCGTGGCGCGGAGGGTGTGCCGTCGGTGCTGCGGTCGCTGGTGCGGAGCGGTGCGCGGCGCACCCGGACCGAGGACCCGGCCGCCGGTGCGGGTCTCGCCGCCCGCGTCGCGGGGCTGGGGGAGGCCGAGCGGCAGCGCGTGCTGCTGGACGCCGTGCGGGGCTACGTGGGCGAGGTGCTGGGCTACGGCCCCGGCCAACTGGTCGGCGTGGACACCCCGTTCAAGGGGCTGGGCTTCGATTCGCTGATGGCGGTCGAACTGCGCAACCGCCTGAACAAGGCCACCGGCCTCCGTCTCCCGGCGTCCCTGGTCTTCGACCACCCCACGGTCCAGGAGCTGGCCCGGTATCTGGAAGGCAAGCTGGACCGGGCCGACGGCGCCGGCATCGAGCCGCTCCTCGCGGAACTCGGGAAGATCGAGCAGGCGCTGACCGGACCGGGGCTGGGCGGCGAGTCGCGCCGGCGCCTCATGGACCGCCTGACGAGCCTGCTGGCGCTCCCGGACCCCCGCGAGGAGACCGCCGCCGCGTCCCTCACCGAGCCGGATCCCGCGGACGGCTCCGCCTTCGTCGACCAGCTGGAAGCCGCGACGACGGACGAGATCCTCGACGTCATCGAAAGAGAGTTCGGGAATTCCTGATCAGCTCCCGGCCCGTCCTGAACACACTTTTGCGGAGTGACCTCACATGACCGATGACAAGAACCTGCTCGACAAGCTGAAGTGGGTCGCGCGGGAGCTGCACCAGACCCGTCAGCAGCTCCAGAGCGCGGAGCAGCGGCACCGCGAGCCGATCGCGATCGTCGGCATGGCCTGCCGGTACCCGGGCGGCGTGGGCTCGCCCGAGGACCTGTGGCAGCTGGTGGACCGGAGCGGCGACGCCGTCTCGGACTTCCCCGAGGACCGCGGCTGGGACACCGACTCCCTCTTCGACCCGGACCCCGACCGGCCCGGCAAGAGCGCGACCCGCAAGGGCGGCTTCCTCTACGACGCCGCGGACTTCGACCCGGGCTTCTTCGGGATCTCGCCGCGTGAGGCGCTGGCGATGGACCCGCAGCAGCGGCTGCTGCTCGAAGCCTCGTGGGAAGCGGTCGAGCGGGCCGGGATCGACGCCACCGAACTCAAGGGCAGCCGCACGGGCGTCTACGCGGGGGTGATGTACCACGACTACGCCGCGGGACTGCCGTCCGTACCGGACGAGATCGAGGGGTACTACGGCACCGGCACGGCGGCCAGCGTCGTCTCCGGCCGCGTGCCGTACACCTTCGGCTTCACGGGCCCGGCCATCACGGTCGACACCGCCTGCTCCTCGTCGCTCGTCGCCCTGCACCTGGCCGTGCAGGCGCTGCGCAGGGACGAGTGCTCCCTCGCGCTGGCCGGTGGCGTGACGGTGATGTCCAGCCCGGTCATGTTCGCGGAGTTCAGCCGCCAGGGCGGCCTGTCGGTCGACGGCCGGTGCAAGGCGTTCGGCGCGGGCGCGGACGGCACCGGCTGGTCCGAGGGCGTCGGCGTACTGGTGCTGGAGCGGCTCTCGGACGCCCGCCGCAACGGGCACCGGGTGCTGGCGGTGGTACGCGGCAGCGCCGTCAACCAGGACGGTGCGAGCAACGGTCTGACCGCCCCCAGCGGGCCGGCACAGGAGCGCGTCATCCGCCAGGCGCTGGCTGACGCGGGCATCACGGCGGACGGCGTCGACGCGGTGGAGGCGCACGGCACCGGTACGCAGCTGGGTGACCCGATCGAGGCGCAGGCGCTGCTGGCCACTTACGGCCAGGACCGGCCGGGTGACCGGCCGTTGTGGCTCGGATCGCTCAAGTCCAACCTCGGGCACGCGCAAGCCGCCGCGGGTGTGGGCGGTGTCATCAAGATGGTCATGGCGATGCGGCACGGTGTGCTGCCCCGGACGTTGCACGCGGATGAGCCGACGCCGTTGGTGGACTGGTCGGCGGGTGCGGTGGAGTTGCTCAACGAGGCGCGGCCGTGGCCGGAGGCCGGGCGTCCGCGTCGGGCGGGTGTGTCGTCGTTCGGGATCAGTGGCACGAACGCGCACGTCATCCTTGAGCATGCCCCGGCCGAGGACGCCGCACCGGACGACCCGGCGGCGGCCGGTCTGCCGGCGTGGGTGGTGTCGGGTCGTACGGAAGAGGCGCTGGTCGCGCAGGCGAGGCGACTGCGTGACCATGTCGCCGGGCAGGAGGCGTTGGACGTACGGGCGGTGGGCCGGGCACTGGCCACCACCCGGTCGACGTTCGAGCACCGCGCCGTGATCGTGGGCGAGGACGAGAAGGCGCTGCTCACTGGACTCGACGGCCTCGCGAGTGGTGAGGGCGCCGCGGGGTTGGTGCGTGGTGTGGCTGGTGGGCCGGTGCGGTCGGCGGTGATGTTCACTGGTCAGGGTAGTCAGCGGGTCGGTATGGGGCGTGAGTTGTATGAGGCGTTCCCGGTTTTTGCCGAGGTGTTGGACGAGGTGTTCGGGCTCTTCGATGGGGAGCTTGGTGGTTCGTTGCGTGATGTGGTGTTCGGTGAGGGCGCTGCTGATGGGTTGTTGGATCGTACGGTGTTTGCGCAGGCGGGGATTTTCGCTGTTGAGGTGGCGTTGTTCCGGCTGGTGTCGTCGTGGGGTGTGCGTGCGGATTTCCTGATCGGTCATTCGGTGGGGGAGATTGCTGCGGC